>JANOBC010000135.1:0-3750 GCA_031411455.1 Limisphaerales bacterium | reverse complement strand
AAAGGCGCAAAGATGCAGAGGCGCAGAGGCATTGCTGTATTGCCCTTATTCCTGCTTTGCGTCTTGGCTCCTTTGCGCCTTTGCGTTGAATTCCGAAAACACCAAAACAAAACTATGAATGAAAACAATCCCGTCCCGCCGATTATTCCGCCGGGCGATGCCGCACAAAAACTGAACGAAAAATTCTCCACGCCGCCGCCCACGCCGCCGTTCACATCCGGCGAACGCGCCCTCGGCGATGATCCCGCCGAGCGCGTGCCGTTGCCGAATGCGTTCGCCGCCATTGAGGCGTTGCTGCGCCACCCGCGACGACTGCTGTTTCAACTGCGCCAACCCGGCGCGGGCAAATTGATCGGCGGGATGTTGTTCGTGGCACTGGTTTGCGCGGTGGTTTATGGCGTCGTGGCCGGAACTTTTTCCGGGCATGAACAGCTCTGGGCCGCGCCGGTGAAAATCGCGGCGGGACTTTTCATCTCCGCCGCCATCTGTCTGCCGAGTCTCTACATCTTCACCTGCTTGAGCGGCTCGCAGGCACGGCTCGCGGAAGTTTGCGGCCTGCTCGCGGGGCTGCTGATGCTGATGACGATTCTGCTCGTCGGCTTCGCGCCGGTGGCGTGGATTTTCTCGCAGTCCACCGAATCGCTCGCGTGGATGGGCTTTCTGCATCTGCTGTTCTGGTTTATCGCCACGTTGTTCGGCGTGCGGTTCATGAAGAACGGATTTTCCCACGCCAACGCCAAGTCGCAGGCGGGCGTGAATGTCTGGATCATCATCTTCCTGCTCGTCGCGCTGCAAATGACGACGGCGCTGCGCCCCATCATCGGCAAGAGCGACACGTTTTTTCCGACGGAGAAAAAATTTTTCCTCGGCCACTGGTTCGACACGCTGGAACAGTCGGGAAAAAATTCGCGTGAAAAATCAATAGATTAAACCATTGGACAAAAACCGAAAAGAGGTGCGTCATTAGTTACATCATGGAATCGGAGCTAAAGAATTCTTCAAATTGGAATCGGAGGGTTTCCACAAAGTTTGGGCTCTGGCTGATTTTGAGTCTGGTTATTTCCATCCTCATTTTTGCGTTTCAAATCAGCGAGGGTGAATACCAACCAATAAAGGCCGTTGCACTAAGTTTGGTTGGAGGTCTTTTGGCTTTAGTTTTAGGCCTTGGGTTGTGGCGGTTGTGTGTTTGGCTGTTCTGTTGGAAAAATTTCAAGTTAATATTGGTTCGGTGCGGATTTCTTTTGTTGGCGCTTTTGCTAGTGCGGCTAGAAGAAAACTGGCGCGGCAAATATGCTTGGGAAAAGTTCCGGCAAGAATGGGAATCCAAAGGCGAGAAGTTCGACTTCAAATCTTCAATTCCTCCTCGTGTGCGTGACAGCGAAAATTTTGCTTTGGCGTCTGTTGTGACGGGCAGCTATGCGTTTCTTTTTGACAGCGCCGGGCATCGCTTTATTCCTCCCAAGACGAACATCGTGAATCGCCTCGACTTTAATATCTACGGAACAAATTGGTTTGCTTGGAATTCAGAAAATTCTCCCACCAACGGCGATTGGGAGAAATCCACGCTTACCGATTTGAAGAGTTGGCAGGCTTATTATCGAAACAGCTTTTATACTAACGAAAACGGCGTGATCAGCCGCGAGTTTGCCGTGCTTGATCAACCGCAATCGTCCGCCAAAGATATTTTGATGGCGCTAAGTCAATACGATGCCCCGCTCAAAGAATTGAACGACGCCAGCCAATTACCTCAATCACGATTTCCACTGAACTACGACAGCGAAAACCCTTCAGCCATTTTGCTGCCACATTTGGCTTCCTTAAAAAAATCAGCGCAAGTCCTTCAATTGCGCTCGCTCGCAGAGTTGGAAAATGGAGAAAATACCGAAGCGCGGCGTGACACTTTGCTTCTATTTCAACTCACGGAGAAAGTCCGTAGTGAGCCGTTTCTAATCAGCCATCTTGTTCGGGTTGCAATCATGCAAATGGGCATTCAAATAATCTACGAAGGATTGGCGGCGCATCGTTGGGCAGAACCCGACCTAATTGAGCTGTCTAAAGAACTAAGTCGCCAAAATTTGACGGCTGATTTCAAATTGGCCATGCGTGGAGAAGCTGTTTTTCAGGTTGGAGTGAGCGATTATTTACGAAAGCATCCTCGGGAACTAGTGACGCTGTTAACAGGCGTTAGTTGTCTCCATGACGAACACGATGCTCAAGAACTCCGAATGAAAATAATCGGCTATTCTATCCCGCCGGGTTGGATTTATCAAAATCAACGCAACTCGGTGAAGTCAATTATGGAAGAGATTATGCCAATCGCAGATGAAACGAACCGAAGTTTTTCAGTGAACCAATGGCAAAAGAATGAAGCCGGCTATCAAAATCGTTCCATGTTTTCCATTTTCCAATATTTTAAATGGATGCTTACCCCGGCTTTGGGAAGTGCAGCTAAGAAGTTTGCTCTTTGTCAGGACGCCCTGAATTTTTCTATCATCGGCATGACTCTTGAGCGCCATCGGCTGGCGACTGGCGAGTATCCCGGAAAACTTGAAATGTTGACCCCAAAGTTCATCCCTCAATTACCCTGCGATGCAATCAATGGCCAGCAATTGAAGTATCGGCCAGAAGCCGATGGCCGATTTGTCCTCTATTCCGTTGGTTGGAATGAAACAGATGACGGAGGCGTTGTCGCTTACAAGGAATTTTCCCCTAACTCACTCGACATATACAAAGGCGATTGGGTCTGGAGGTATCCGGCAAAATAAATTCGCAGAAGCAAATTCCGCTAGACAAATTTCCCCTTCGGGCGCGTCATTATGAAAATGCCCGCCGCCCCGGATATCGAACGGCTCTATGATGAACACGCCCAAGCGCTGTTCGCCTTTCTGCTGAACCTCACGCGCGATGAGGCGGACACGCGGGATTTGCTTCAGGAAATTTTCGTCAAACTGGCGCGGGAACCAAAACTTCTCGACGGCGTGCGCGAGGAACGCGCCTTTCTCATTCGTCTTTCCCACAATGCGGCGATTGATCTGATGCGTCGTCGTGGCACGCGGGAACGCACCAAGGAAAACTTTGCGGAAATCATTTCGCCTTTCGCCGTGTCGGTTGATCCCGATGAAGCAACCTTCCGGCAGGAACTTTCCGCCGCGCTTGCCGAGCTGCCGCCGGAGCAGCGCGCGGTGACGCATCTTAAACTCTGGGGCGGGCTGACGTTTGAAGAGATCGCCGCCGCGCTGGAAATCCCACCGAACACTGCGGCCAGCCGTTACCGCTATGCGTTAGACAAATTGCGTGACCGGCTGCGTCCTATCTACGAGGAAATCAAATGAAGCCAGACGAATTTGAACAAAAGCTTTCACGCCAGCCGCTGCGGCAAGCGCCGACAGAATGGCGGGTGGAAATCCTTGCGGATTGTCGAGCGGCGAAGGTCGAGAGTCGAGAGCAGGAACACTTTTGGCTTTCGCCTTTCGTCGCTCGCCTCTCGACCATTTTCTGGCCAAATCAAAAGGCGTGGGCGGGTCTGGCGGCGGTTTGGATTTGCATTGGCGCGCTGAATTTTTCCACGCGCGACACGTCGCCGCGACTGGCGGAGAAGTCCGCGCCGCCGTCGCCGGAGGTGATTGTGGAATTGAAAAAGCAGCAGCGGTTGCTGGCGGAACTCGTGGGCAGCTACGAAACGGTGGATGCCGACCGGCCAAGGATTTTCTCACCAAGGCCGCGCAGTGGGCGGGTGGAGATTTTGGTGGG
>JANOBC010000134.1:0-3251 GCA_031411455.1 Limisphaerales bacterium | reverse complement strand
CACTGCTCCTCCATGCGGCACAAATTGCGCGTAGTAACTCATCTGGTTCTTGTTCCACTCAACGCGCCAAATCGGAAGATTGTTTCACGAAATCATCACCCGTCCATTCGCCATCGGCCTGCACCATCTTCTTCGCGGGCGCGGCGGCGGCGGCTTTCTGCGCGGCCTTGCGCTCCGTCTGGCGCTTCACCAGGTCCGCGTGCGTGGTGAAGTAGGGCAGCGCCTTGCCTTTGAAATCCGCCAGCGTCTCGAACTTGTGTTTGTCCATGAAGGCCAGCAGTTGCTCGCACATGGGCTTCACATGCTCGTAGCCGAACTTCATCACGCCGGTGCAGACCTGCACCGTGTCGCCGCCGAGGAGAATGAACTCCGCCGCGTCATTACCGCTCTCGACACCGCCGATGGCCGACAACGAGCGCCCGGGGAATTCGCTCTCAATTAGCTTCGCCACTTCCATCACCATGCGGAGTGCGATGGGCTTCACGGCGCGCGAGGAATAGCCGCCCGGCGTCGTATAACCTTCCACGCTTGGCTCGGGCCGCAACGTGTCGAGATTCACCCCGATAACACTGCGAATGGTGTTGATGGCCGCAATTCCCGTCGCGCCGCCGCGCAAGGCCGCGCGGCTCGGGTCTTCGATGTGCGTGATGTTCGGCGTCATCTTCGCCCAGAACGGTTTCGTCGCCGCCGACTTCACCCAGCCGCAGACTTCTTCGAGAATGTCCGGGTCCTGGCCCATCGCCGCGCCCATCTTGCGTTCGGGCAGACCGTGCGGGCAGGAGAAGTTCAACTCGAACGCCGCGACGCCACACGCCTGCGAACGCTCGACCAATTCCACCCAGCGGTCTTTGTTGTATTCCTCCATGATGCTCGCAATGAGCACGCCGTCCGGATGCATATCTTTGCAGCGTTTGAATTCTTCCTCCCACAGCTTGAACGGGCGGTCGCTGATGAGTTCGATGTTTTCCCAGCCGATGACTTCCTTGCCGTCGGTGGAGTGCAGCTTGCCGTAACGCGGCGTGACGTTGACGACCTTCGACGCATCGAGGCTCACGGTTTTGGCGATGACCGCGCCCCAACCTTCCTTGAAGGCGCGCGAAATGACGTTGAGATTTGTTCCGGGCGGGCCTGATCCGATGACAAAAGGATTCGGCATCTTAAGCCCGTCAACTGTTGTGGCTAATGTTGGCATACGTTTGTTCCTTGTAACTTGTTTTCAATTTTTAACTCGCTTTGGGCGCATTGGCTACAATAATTTTGCACAAAAGGAAAAATAACAAATAGCGGCAAGCTCAAAATTTTATGGCAAAAACGTCTCGAAAGAAAAAAGAACAACCGCCATTTGTCAGTTTTCTGATTGACCGAGAGTATCTCGATGAAGATGGAATTTGGAATCCACGGGATGCGGATGCGCTTGATGGCGGTTTTCAGATAAATGTCATGGGAACGCGGGAACATTATTTACAGCTTGCAGATTTCATTCGCAGTTTTGCAGAACAAGACACTTCCAATGATGGTGATTATCACGAACACTTTGAAGGAATTATGAGTGCAAACGGTAAAGTGCGATTTCATATTATCCTCCGCAAAGATGATGTCGGTGACAGCATTCACCAAGATTCATTTCCAAAGCAAAAGTTAAAAAAATGAATTCATCGTTGAACCCAAAACGCACCGTTGCCGAGCTGAAAGAACTTCGCGCCCTCACCGGCGATGAGAATGGCGCGCAACGCGTCGCGTTCACGCCGATGTGGGTGAACGCGCGTGAATGGTTTCAGAAAAAGCTTGAAGTGTTGCCGGTTGAAATCCACAAGGACGCCGCTGGAAATCTGTGGACGACACTTCGCGGTGAATCGGAAAAGTGCCTGCTCATCGGCGGGCATATTGACTCCGTGCCGAACGGCGGTTGGCTTGATGGTTGTCTGAATGTCGTCGCCGGAATCGAAATCCTCCGCCGTATCAACGCGCAATACAATGGCAAGCCGCCCGTGACGATTCGCCTCGTGGATTGGGCGGACGAAGAGGGTGCGCGGTTTGGTAAAAGTCTTTTCGGTTCCTCCGCCTGCTCCGGCAATCTCAACATGAACGAGGCGCGTGGCCTCGTGGACAAACAGGGAATCAAGCTGCCTGACGCGTTAAAAAATGTCGGCATTGATTTCGAGCGCGTGAACGATTCCGGCAAGGAACTCAAGAACGCCGCCGCCTACATCGAGTTACACATCGAGCAAGGGCCGGTGCTTTTGGATTTGGATTTACCGCTCGGTGCGGTGCTCGGCACGTTCGGCGTGGAGCGGCACGCCATCACGTTTCACGGACAGGCCGCGCACTCCGGCAGCACGCCTATGAATCGTCGCAAGGATGCCTTCCTCGCTGCTGCCAAGATGAGTCCGTTCGTTTATCAACTTGCCGAGCGCTTTGGCGGCGTATGCACGATTGGTTCATGCACCACAAAACCCGGCATCGTCACCAGCGTCGTCGAGGAATGTCGCATCACACTCGACCAACGCCATCTCGATCCGGCAAAACTTGAGCGATTGCTTTGGGATGCGCGAGACGCGAGCGAAACATTTGCAGAAGAGGGAAATGTTACCGTGAAGTGGGAACGCCTCTGGCAAATCGCGCCACGCCCGTTCAACGACGAACTCATCGCGCTGTGCGACGAATCCATCCGCGAAACCTGCGGCAAGGTTCATCGCCTGCCCAGCGGGCCGTTGCACGACGCCGCCGAAGTCGCGGCTGCCGGCATTCCGACCGTGATGATGTTCGTCCAAAGCCTGCACGGCATCAGCCACAACAAAATCGAGGACACGAAGGAAGAACACCTCGAACTTTGCGTGACGGCCTTCGACAAGCTGGCAGAGAAGACGATGAAGTGGATTCAATCCCGTTGAAACATGAAGCGGAAACTTGCCAAGCGTAAAATAATTTCCAAAGCCGTAGCGATTCCGCACGAGCCGGCGTTTCGCGAAATCATCGGACTCATTTCCGCCGCGCGCCGCCGCGCATTTCAGGCCGTCAACACGGAGTTGATCGAGCTTTACTGGCACGTCGGCCAATATATCAGCCGCAAGCTGGAATCCGCTGCGTGGGGCGAAGGCGTGGTGGATGAACTGGCGCATTACATCAAGCATCATCATCCAGAGTTCGGCGGATTCACGCGCGCGAGTCTGTTTCGGATGCGGCAGTTTTACGAGGTCTACCGTCGCGAGACAAAAGTCGCAGCACTGCTGCGACAATTGCCGTGGACGCAC
>JANOBC010000133.1:0-1608 GCA_031411455.1 Limisphaerales bacterium | reverse complement strand
GCACGGAGTGACGCGCCCTACCTGCCTCGGCCAGCGCAACGGAAAAATCTTTTTTTACGCCCCAGGTTTTGGCTGCGTCGCGCTTCGCCAGTTCGCTCCAAAATTTTTCGCCAAGTTTCTGCGCGTTGGGCAACACCACGCCAAGAACTTTGCCGCCGCAAATCAGTCCGTCATCCCAACCGAAGTCATGGTCGAGGACGAGTTCAAAGTTTTCCGGCTTACCGGTTTTGAGTGAGTTCAGCGCGAGCCGTTGCGCTTCTGCTTCGAGGCAGCCGCCGCCGAGCGTGCCTCTGATTTTTCGGTCAGGATAAAACAGTGCCTTCGCCCCGAGCTTCTGCGGACTCGACCCCTTCGCGCCCGTGATGATGCCGAGCGCGACGGATTCGCCGGAGCGGGCGGCGGCGGCGAGCGATTGGAAAATGGACTCGGTCACAACCCGATGCTAACGCGCCCGGATGGAAGCTCAAGAAATTCGGCTTTGAATTCCACAGCGAAAGTTCTAATTTCAATCCAAGAAGGAGAATTTTATGCGGAACATCCAACAGAAACTTTCCGTCGCGCGCGGCGAACAGCAGGCTGAACTGCTTTTCAAGAACGCCCGCGTCGTCAACGTTTTCAGCGGCGAAATCCATAAGACCAACGTCGCGGTGGAGGACGGACGCGTCATCGGCTTCGGCGATTACCAGGCGAAGAAGGTCATTGATCTCAAAGGCGCATATCTCGCGCCGAGCTTGATTGATGGGCATTTTCACGTTGAAAGCTCCATGCTTACCGCGCCTGAATTCGCCCGCGCCGTCGTGCCACACGGCACGGGCGCGGTTGTCATTGACCCGCACGAATACGCCAACGTCCTCGGCCTCGACGGCATCCGTTACGTTTTGGAATCCACCAAAAATCTCGCCGTGGATTTTTTTATCATGCTGCCGAGTTGCGTTCCAGCGACGCACCTCGAAACCGCCGGTGCGAAACTGACCGCCGATGATTTGAAATTGATGATTCACGATGAACGCATCGCGGGCGTCGCGGAACTGATGAATTTTCCCGGCGTGTTTCTCGGCTTCAAAAGCGAGTTGGCAAAAATCGAGGCGGGCAAGGGCAAGGCGATTGACGGCCACGCGCCGGGTCTGCGCGGAAAAAATCTCAACGCCTACGCGCTCGCCGGTGTGCGTTCCGATCACGAGTCCGTCGAGGTCGAGGAGGCGCGCGAGAAGCTGCGCCTCGGAATGCACATCCTGCTACGCGAGGGCAGCACCGAGCGGAATCTCGAACATTTGCTGCCGCTCATTAACGCTCACAATTCGCAAAACTGCTCTTTCGCCACCGATGACAAGCTTGCGGGCGACCTCGTGAGCGAGGGCCACATTGACCATGCCGTGCGCGTCGCCATCAAAGGCGGCGTGCCACCCATCACCGCGATTCAAATTGCGACCATCAACACCGCGCGGCACTACCGTCTGAACAACTTGGGTGCGATTGCACCGCGTTACTGGGCGGATTTCATCGTGTTTGATGATTTGAAAAACTTCCGCGTGCGACAGGTTTACAAGAAGGGCGTGCTCGTCGCTGAAAACGGAAAATTTCTTGCGAAGAATCCGGCGAAAGTTCTAT
>JANOBC010000132.1:0-11320 GCA_031411455.1 Limisphaerales bacterium | reverse complement strand
GCCTATCTGCATGGCCGTGCGCCGGAAGTCGTCGCACAACAGCTTTGCGATGGCGGCAGCGACTTGATCCAGCTCCGCGCCAAAAATTCTTCGCCCGATGAAATCCGACGCATAGCGGAAAAGATTTTGCCGGTCACACGCCGTGCAAACGTCGGTCTGGTGATCAATGATCATCTGGAAATCGCGCGCGAAATCGGCGCGGACATCTGCCATCTGGGGCAGGAGGATTTTTTTGATGCGGGCTTTCAGCATGTGTCTCAAGTCCAAAGTCCAAAGTCCAAAGTCCAAATCGGATTGAGCACGCACGCTCCGGCGCAGGCGCAGCGGGCGGTGGATGCGGGCGCGGATTACGTGGCCATCGGGCCGATCTACGCCACGGGCACTAAGCCAACCGCCAAGCCGGTGACGCTGGAATATGTCCGGTGGGCGACGCAGAACGTGAGCGTGCCGTGGTTCGCCATTGGTGGAATCAATCTGCAGACGATTGATGAAGTGCTGGCGGCGGGGGCGAAGCGGATTTGCGTGGTCTCGGCGATTCTCAATGCGCCGGACGTGGCGAAGGCTTGCGCGGAATTCCGGCGGCGACTGGATTGACTCACGCAAAGCTCGCGAAGGACGCAAAGGAAAATTTCGAGGACGAGAACGAGCAGGAAGACGAGGAGGATCGGCTACTGCGTCAGCGCGTGGCCGGGACTGGAGCACGTCGGGACTTCATTCAAGGCGTTCAGTGAATACATTCCGCCCGCCGGACATTCGGGCAGCACTCCGTCTTTGAAATAGATCTGCAATTCTTTCACCTTCGGAATCGTGGCCGGCGGCTTGCCGGTGTCGAGCGCCCACTGCTGCTTGGCGTCGTCAATGAAGCGCAAGTTACTCAAGCAGGTCTTGCGGGCGATGACTTCCGCGCTGGTGTTGAGAATCTGCTGGTTCTGGTTTTCCAACTGTTCGAGGTGCTGCTGCTGCAAGCGCAATGCGGTGCGCGCGGTGGCGAGGTGCAGGGCGTTGGAGCGGCTTTCAAAACTGAATTCGTCCAATGATGCGCGCCACTGCACGACTTGGTTGGAGAGTAGTTGATTCTGTTTGCGGAGGCGGGAAATCTCGGCGGCTTGCAGGCCGGCGTTGGAATTTTTTAGTTCATCGCGCGCGGCGGCGGCTTGGCGAAGTTCGGCCTGCGAGTTGTTGAGATCGGTTTGCAGCGCGTCCCGGTCGCGGTAGGCACGGAAGAGGGCGACTTCCGCGATGACCACCAGCGCGAGGCAAGCCCAAGCAAACCAACGTCGGAAGTTCATGGCTCCGGCAGTGTCGCGCTTTGCAAGAAATCGTCAAACGGAATTTCTGCGGCCACCCGTTTCATCGCACATAGATGCGATGGCAGGGTTCAGGATTACAGCGTATGGTTGGCGCGAATCCAGCCCGGCGCGTGCGCCTTGTCGTTTGACATCCGCCCGCCAAGGCTGGATTTTTAACCGACCGATAATCTCAAGCTGTGAAACAAATCTTTTCGTTCTTCTCCGGCGGTGGGCTGCGCGCCGTTTTTATTTTGCTGCTGGCGGTTGGCGGCGCGTCTCATGTTCGTGGCGAGGCGATGCTCCAATTGTTCAACTTGAGCTGGACGGACGTGACGAAGAAGATGCCGGAGATCGCCGAGGCGGGTTACGACGCGCTCTGGCTGCCGCCGCCGGCGAAGGGCAGCAGCAGCTACTCCATCGGCTACGATTTGTTTGACCCGTTTGATCTCGGCGACCTCAACCAGTCCGGCACGACGGCGACGCATTGGGGCACGAAGGCGGAGTTGCAGGAAATGGTCCGCGTGGCGCATCGCTTTGGCATCCGCGTTTATTTCGACAACATCATGAACCACCGCGCGTTCACCGTGCCGGGGTATGACGCAAACACGCCGACGAATTTTTATCCGGGATTGCAGCCGAAAGATTTTCATCTCCAGACTTCGGGAAATTTTTTCCGCAACTGGCCGAGCGTGCAGGACTACAACAACCAGTTCGACGTGCAGTATCAATCGCTCGGCGGTTTGATTGACCTCGCGACGGAGTCCGGCTCGGTGAATGGAAATTTCGGCGCAACTACCGGCAGCACGACGACGAAGCCGAATTACATCCGTCAGCCCGGACAAAATCAATTTTACATGGACGCAACGAAGCCCGCGATTGATGGCAGTCCGTGGCGTCCGTTCAACGGCACGAATGGCACGCCGGTTTCCGAAGACGTGAACGCCTACACCATTCGCGCCGCGATTTACACGATGGATCAAACGAAGTGCGACGGCTTCCGGCTCGACGCAGTGAAGCATGTGCCGTCCGCGTTTTTCGGCACGGACACGGGCGGCAGCACGTTTTCGAGCGACCCGTCGTTCGCCGGTTACACGGGCGCGATTCAGGCGATGTTTGATTACGTCCACGGCTTCGGCACGAACGCGCTGGGCAACGGTTACTTCGAGAGCGACGGCAATCGCAACAGTTGTTTCGACCCCGAAGCGACGCGCAATGACGCGATGCTCTTCGGCGAACATCTCGGTTCCCCACCAAGCTACAGTGAATACCTCGCGCGCGGGATGCGCTTGTTGAACTCGCCGCTCCGTGACCAGTTGAATTCTGCGCTGAACGGCAACGCCGCGCTCACCGGCATGGACTCGCGCGATTATACGCCGTATTTCGGCGCGTTCAGTCCGGCGCAAAGCGTGATGTTCGCGCAGAGCCACGATGCGAGCGGCAGCTACGCGGCGCACCGTGAATTGCAGAACGCCTATTATTTCATGCACGAGGGCATCGGCGTGATTTATTCCGACGGCTACAATCAGTCCGGCGCGCCGAATTATTTTCCGTCCGTGGCGAACGCCAACTATCTCGGTGAATACGGCGATAACACGATGCCGGACATCGCCTATCTCCACAACCAACTCGCGCGGGGCGGCACTTCGACGCGCTGGAGCGACCAGAACATCGTCGCGTATGAGCGTTACGACTATCGCGAGAGCGCCGTGGCGAAGGACGCGGTCGTTTGCCTGTTCGTGATGAATGACAAATACACTTTCCCCGGCGACATCACGTTTGATGACGGTGTGGCGCAGAACACAAGCAGCGATTTTTATGGCGTCGGCAGCATTGCCGTTTCCAATTCCAAGGGCCAGGGCCTCGCCGTCGGTTTTCCGCCCGGCTCGGTGCTCGTGCAATTATGCAGCAGCGCGACGGGCAACATCCGTTCGTATCAAAAACTTTTGGTGCACAGCGCCACGACCAGTTCGGCCGCTGCGAGTGCGAGCATCAACGCCGCGAACGCCGCCGACCGTTTGATCTACGTCGGCAGCCAGGTGATTCCCAGCGGCGGCGGCGCGATTGAATTAAATGTGCCGAGCGGCGGCTGGGTGATGTATGGCTACCAATGGCCGGAAGCCAGCCGTGCGAACATCGCGACGAACGCAATTATTTTCAAGCAGGGCAGCAACGAAGTTCAACGCGTCACCATCACGCGCAAGGACGGTGTGAACGGCGACACGAACGGTTACAATCCGGTTTTCCCCTTCAAGATGCGCGGCAGCGTGGACGCGTTCGGCAACGTCATCGGCGGCGTTCACGTTTCCAATCTGACTTACGCGATTGATGTGCCGGTCGTGACGAACGGAAACTTTGACATCGTCATCCGCAGCGATTCTTCCACGGCGAACACGCTGGTGAAGCTGGATGGCGGCATTGACCTGAACAGCCAGATGGGTTTCGGCCCGACGAACGGCGGCGTTGGCCCGAACGGTTCTGATTTGCGCGACAACAAGCCCGGCATGGCGACGGATGTTTTTCTCGGCTACGAACAGGCAGTGTTTCAATTTCGCGACAACCCGGAAAAATTTGCGGCGAAAAATACCGCGAGCAACAACATCGTTTCGCTGGGCGCGGAAACGTATTACTACACGGTGGGCGGAACGAATTTAATTGTCCCCGGCGCGGGCATCGGCGCGGGCACCGGCCAGACGGCCACGTTTGTTTATCACGACCCGGCGGCGACAAACTCCGCGTTGTCGCCGAATAATTCCATCACGCAGCGTCTCCCGTTTGCGCCGACGAACAATCAGGCGGCGGACATTTTCATCAAGATTGGCTACGCCGGTTTCATCAACACCTGCTTTCTTTACTACACCACCGACGGCACGAATCCCGAAGGCGCGTTCGGCACTGGCAAAGGTTCCACCAAAGTCGTGCAGGCGCTTTACGTCAACCGCGACAGCGTGGATGCGAGCATTGACTGGTGGAAGGTGACGCTCCCCGGCCAGCTCAACGGCACGCAAGTGCGCTACAAGGTCGGCACGTTTTACGGCGGCAGCGGCGGCAGCATTTACGCGGGCGGCAATGCGGCGGTAGTGGCCGATTCCAACACCGCCAAACTTTACGGCATGACGCAGATGGCCATCACGAATTTTAATCCCAACACCGCCGTCGTGTGGCTGCACAATGATTTGAACACGAACAGCACGACGGTTGGTTTGCCATCCGGCTTTCACATCGTGCGCGCCCGGACGTTTCTGCCACGCACAAATCAGTCCTCGTCGTTCAACACTTTCTTGCAGACATTTTATTACGATGGCGCGTTGCCGACCGGCGCGATTGTTTTCCCGGCAAACGCTTCGACCATCGGCGCGACGACTTACACCATCGTCGTCCGCGCCGACAGCACGGTGACGGGCGTGGATTTTAATATTCAGGACGGCGACACGAATAACGACGACGTCATCACCGGCAAGGCGAACGGCAACGGCACGAATGTTTTCGTCGCCGCCACCGCCGTTTCGCCCAACTCCGGCATCAGCGCGAGCTATCCGAATTACCCGCAAGAATTCCGCTTCGTTTATACGAACGTCCCGACGAGCGGCAGCGCGCAAATCATCGTGCGCCTGAAAGAATTTGCCACCGCCGTTTATCCGAACCGCGTGACGCTGCTCACGAACACCGTCACCACGCTCGCGCCCGCAACCATCGTCTCCATCGCCAGGCCCGCGACGAACGGCACGGTGCTGACTTATAGCACAAACATGACTTACGTTTTGCAGGCGTGCTTCAGCACCGCGCTGTCATCTGCCACGAACAATTTTAACCTTCTCATCAATGGTGTGCTGCAACCATACGGGTCCTACATCATCCTGGCGGCGGGATCGCTAGGAACAAACGTCTGCCCTGGTTTGAAAAGTTTTACCTACAACTGGATCAACCCGCCGCTCGGCACGAATCTGATCCAGATTATTTACACCAACGCCATCACGCCCATCAGCGACACGCGGGCGCTGACCGTTGCGCCGCCGCTGCGGATTTCCGGCCTCGACAACAACAACCAGCTCGTCGTGTGGGACAGCGCCCCGGGATTAAATTATCGGGTGCTTGCCACGACGAATCTGCTCGTGCCATTTGCAGACATCAGCGGCGTGATCCAAAGCTCCGGCTCCTCGACATTTTATTCTGACCAGAACCCGGCGGCGCAGAAATTTTATCAAATCCAACTGGTGCCGTAACCGTCGTAGTCGCCGACGTGCGGAGGCTCCAACTAAAAATGGGGTTAGCGCCTCCGCCTGTCGGCGGCTGCAAATTTTAATCTTTATGAACCGAATTTTTTATGGCCGCTGGCCGCTGCTGGTGTTGCTCTTGGCAACTACCTTCAATTTCCGCGCCGCCGCCCAGTTGGCGAACTGCTGGCATATTCCCGACAACGCGAGCGACCTCGGTTTCAATATGCGGAATCCCGAAACCGCCATCGGTGCCAGCACGGCAGTGAAATTTTACACCGGCGTGTGGAAGTTCAACGGGGCCACGCAGCGCTGCAACCAGACTGGCGGCACGCTCTACTACAAGACCGCCGTGCAAAGCGCGTGGAGCGGCACCAATATTTCTTTCTACTCAAACACTAGCGCCAACCAATACTGGCAGACGACGATTCCAGGCGGCATTTTCAGCGGCGGCGACACGGTGCAATATTTTTTCCTCCTCACATTCGACGGCACGGGCAATCCCGGCGCAACGAACACCTGGCTCTACGGCAACAACGCGGGCAGCACCGCCACCGGCTCGTCCAACACGGCAGCAGCGAGTCCGTTCACTTTTTCCGTGAGCAACAACGTCGTCGGCACGCCGGTGCTGACGGTGAACAGCGTCAATGCGGATTACACCACGACGCACGTTTTCGTGAACGAGCTGAACAACGATTTTGTTCCACTGACGCTGCTGTTCGCGCCGAACGGTGGCACGGTGACGAACGTGGAAATTTTTTCTAACGTGAACCGCCGCGACCGCGCGACGCAGGACGCTAACAGCGACGGCATCGAGGACGGCATCATCGCGCCCGACGGCAACAACCTCGCAGCGGGTGACGACAATAATTATTACAAAGCCTACGCGATGACAAACGTGGGCGGCGGAAATTTTTCGCTCACGCTCAACGCCAGCAAGACCGGCGCGTATCGGTTGACCGCGCGTTTCAAGATTGTCGGCAACACGAACTGGTTTTGGTATTCCGGTGGCAACACGGGTCGCCGCGACCACGCAATTGTCGTCACGCCCACGAAAGCGCGCGACATTTCGATGTATGAATTGAACGCGCTGACCATCGGCTCGCAAGGCCAAGGGCAGAATGATCGCAGCACGTTCACCGACCTTTACAACGGCCCCGGCGCGCGCGGCTACGACGCGGTGACGAATCGTTTCAATCTGGCTTACGCGCAAAATCTCGGCATCAACTGGCTGTGGTTCCAGCCGATTCATCCGACGGGCATTGACGGACGCCAGATTGATCCCGCCACCAGCCAGCCTTACAGCGTCGGCAGTCCGTATGCCGTGAAAAACTTTTTCCAAATCAATCCGCTCTTGAGCAAGGCCAACACGCGCGACGCGGCGCTGGTGGAATTCACCAACTTCGTCGCGGCGGCGGATGCGGCGGGCATGAACATCATGCTCGACGAACCGTTCAACCACACAGCCTACGATTGCGAACTCGATGCGAGCGGCGTTTTTTATTTTGCAACGAACGCGGCGCCGACGGACGAAATCCGCAACCGCGAATCGAGGTTCTATTCTGCCAGCGGCGATTACTGCGCGCGCGCCAGCAGCGCGGGGAACGTGGCCGTTGCGCCCGACCGGGGCGACTTTGGAAAGTTCGGGGACACGCACGATGTTTTCTTTGGCCGCTACGCCGCGCTCGTCTGCCAGAATCCCAGCGACAACGGAAATTATTTGAGCGAGGC
This sequence comes from Limisphaerales bacterium, assembly GCA_031411455.1. Classification (GTDB taxonomy): domain Bacteria; phylum Verrucomicrobiota; class Verrucomicrobiia; order Limisphaerales; family UBA11358; genus UBA11358. Next base: position 4,089 of record JANOBC010000132.1, on the reverse strand, counting down.
GGACACGTTTGATTATTCCACGAACACCGGAAACTTCGACGCCGTGACGCAGAAGGTTTGGAAATATTTTTCCGACAACCTGCTTTACTGGCTCGACAAAACCGGCTGCCCGCAAGGCACGACGACGGTGAATTCTTTCAAGGGCATTGACGGTTTGCGCGCGGACTTCGGCCAGGGTTTGCCGCCGCAGTGCTGGGAATACATCATCAACAAAGTCCGCACGCGCAAATGGGATTTTGTTTTCATGACCGAGTCGCTCGATGGCGGCGCGGTGACGTATCGCTCCAACCGCCATTTCGACGTGCTGAACGAGAACCTCATCTTCTCGCTGCAATCGGCTTCCACGACGAGCGACTACCGCAGCGCGTTTGAATCGCGGCGCACGGCCTACGGCCAGAGCCTTGTGCTGCTGAATCACGTTTCGCACGACGAGCAAACTTACAGCGACCCGTATCAGGCGCTCATCCGCCACGCGGTCGTCAGCACGATTGACGGTGCGCCGATGATTTTTTACGGCGAAGAACTGGGCATCTCGACTTCGTTCGGCTTTGACCTTTACGAATCGAACTTCGGAAAAAACATTCCGCACTTCAAAAAGTTCAATTCCATGCAGCCGATTTTTGCGCCGGGCAACCGCAACTACGGACTCGACCAGCTCTCGCCGGTGTATGCCGGCATCAATCAGGCGCGCAGCTTCAGCAAGGCGCTGCGCAGTTCCAACCGCTATTTTCTCGATCAGACCGGCGGCGGCGGCGCGCACGGCAGCATTTATTCCGTGGCGAAATATGAGTCATCCAACGGTGCGCCGAATTTTTCCGATGTGGTGTTTGCCTTTGCCACCTTGAACCGCAACCTGGCGCAGTCGGGAAATTTCAATGTCAACATCACGCAGAACGGCTCGAATCTTTTCGGCCTCAAACCGTCGCGCCTCTACAACGTGAAAAACATTTCCGCCTACACCGCGATTGATGGCAACCGCCGCAACGTGTGGCAGTGGGGCGGTGGCATCGCGGGCAGCAACGTGCTGGCGAACGGCGTCTTCGTTTCGCTGAATCCTGTGCCGTCCACCAACGGCGGTTGGGCCAGCAATCCGTTTGAGGCGCAGTATCTGAAACTTTACGACGTGACGCCGCCGCCGGCGCCGTCCGCGCTCGGCATCGGCTCGACGAATAATTATGTTTTCGCCAACAGCGTCACGTTCTCGTGGTCAGCCGTCACGGATTCCGAAGGCGGCATTTCTAGCTATCACGTTTTGGTGGGCACGACGCCGAGCGGCTCGGACGTGACGAACGTGACGGTGAGCGCAACCTCGCTGACGGTCGTGGGAAATTTCGGCGCGCGACTCTACGCCACGGTCACGGCCGTCAACAACGCCGGCATAGAAAGTTCCGCGAGCAGCAGTGGCATGGGCATTCTCCTGCTCAACCCCGCCTGGATTCCGGTGGCGAGCATGGCCTCGCCGACGCTGCTCAACTGGTCGAGCGTCTCCGGCCTGACCTATCGCGTCCTGTCCACGACGAATCTGACGTCGCCATTCACTGCGTTCGGCAACATGGTCACCTCCACCGCGCCGACGTTTTCTTTCACCAACAACCCGACGAACGCCGCGCGCTATTTCAAGGTGCAGCTTGTTCCCTGACCGCATGAAAATGCGATAGGCCTTTCGCACGGGTTTGCTATATTGACTCCACCTATGACCAATAAAAACTTGTTTGCAACGGGCATTGCCTTGCTGGCGCTCGGCTATTCTGCTCACGCAACTAACTATGCTGGCAACGGCAACTCCGGCTTCGGCGGCGCGATCGGCGGCGGTAGTCTGACGCTCACGGACAACGGCTCCACGCTCTTCGGCACGGTCACGCGCGGCGGCGGCAATTTCAATGACGTCCTAGTGATATACCTTGATTCCACCGCTGGCGGTTTTTCTGACACCTCTGGTTTCGCCGATGCCAACGACGGTTTGCGTAAAGCCATTTCTGGTTTTGACGGATCGAACCGCAGCACACTGACTTTTGCCACCGGCTTCGCGGCGGATTACGCCCTCGCGCTCGGGCCTTCCAGCGACAACTTCGGTGGTTTGTGGCAGTTGTTCAATGGTGGCGGCAACAGTTTGGGATTTGTTTCCAGCGCGAACTTAAGCCCGACTGGCAACAACAATTCAGCGACGTATACCTTCTCCATCAGTCTCGCCTCCATCGGCGTGACGCCCGGCAACACCTTTGGATTGTTCGGCACTTATATTTCAAACACCGGCTACCGTTCTGATGAAGCCTTGGCTGGCAACGCCACAGGATCTCAAGGCTATAATCCTTTCACCCAAACCAGCTTTGGAACTTACACCGTAGCCGCCGTGCCGGAACCGGGAACGTTCGCGCTGGCTGGCTCCGGCCTCGCGCTGCTCGCCATGCTCCGCCGTCGCCGCTGAAATTTATTTCAAACCATCAAGCCCCGGATTCGTCCGGGGCTTTTTTATTTATCGCGAGAAAAACTCCGCGCTTTCGTTTGGGCGGAAATTCGTGTTTAGTTTCCAAATTCTATGAGCAAAACCGCACTCCTGTTTGCCGGGCAAGGCGCCCAAGTCGTCGGCATGGGCCAAGACCTCGCCGAAAAATTTCCCTCCGCCAAAACGTGGTTCGGCCGCGCCAATGCCGCGCTCGGCTACGACCTCGCAGGCGTCTGCTTCCACGGCCCGGAAGCCGATTTGACCAAGACCGAAAATGCGCAGCCGGGAATTTTCCTCGTGAGTTGGGTCGCGTTCCAACTGCTCAAGGAGCAGGCTCCGTCACTCCAGTTCGACGCGACCGCCGGACTTTCGCTCGGTGAATTCACCGCGCTGACGGCGGCGGGCGCGATGAGTTTTGAGGACGGCCTGCGGATCGTCCGCCAGCGCGGCAAGTTTATGCAGGAAGCGTGCGACGTGACCAAAGGCGGCATGGCCGCGATCATCGGCCTCGATGAAGCGCCGACGCGCGAAGTTTGCGCGGAAGCGGGCGTGGTGCTGGCGAATCTGAATTGTCCCGGCCAGCTCGTGATTTCTGGTGCGGCAGAAAATATTTTGAAAGCTTGCGAACTGGCGAAAGCCAAAGGTGCGAAGCGCGCGTTGCCGTTACCCGTAGCTGGCGCGTATCACTCGCCGCTCATGGCGAGCGCGCAGCCGAAGCTCGCGGCGGAATTGGCGGCAGCGAAAATTTCAGCGCCGTTCGTGCCGGTGATTTCCAACGTCACCGCGCAGGCGCACGGCGCGGACATTTCCGCGAAGCTCGTTGAGCAGGTCTGCGCGTCGGTGCGGTGGGAGACTTCCGTGCGCGCGTTGCTGGCGCAGGGCTACACGCGGTTCATCGAACTCGGCCCCGGCACGGCGTTGAGCGGTTTCATGAAGCGCATTGATAAGACGGCGACGATGCTGAACGTCGCGGATGCGGCGAGTTTGGAAGCCACGGTGAAGGCGCTTTCTGTTTAGCCACAGATTTTCACAGATGAAACAAAGATTATACAAATAAGAGTTTGTCGGTGTCTATTTGATGATATGAAGCAAACAATTAAGTTATCGCTGCTGTCGGTCGTGTGTTTGCCCCTTATGATTGCGAACTACGCGATTGCGGAGAAAACCAACAACCCAAGCAGTTACGACGACCGCAGACTTGTTTTTGGCGAAGATGATAAATTGAGACAAGCCATCAGTTTGTTGAGCCAGCAAGTCCGAAACGAACCAACAAATGCATGGGCCATATACAACTTAGCGTTGGCTTATCGCGTAAAAGGTGACTTCGATAAGTCAGTCGCCCTTTTCAACGATTACATTCGCCTGAATCAAACAAATGACATGGCGTTCAAATTTCGAGCCCAGATTTATAATATTACCGGCAAATATGATGAAGCCATCAAAGACTTTAACGAGGGGCTTCGGTTGAAACCAAACGATGCCAATGCTCTTGCGACGTATGGTTCTACGCTTGTAGCGCTTGGCCGCATTACCGGGCGGGAGCATGATCCAGGCACCGCTCACCTTCGCGGCTTCATGGAGCTCCGACCGGATCATGGTGTCCGGGAAAAGCGCTGATGCGGCTTGTTCGAACGCCTCGCGCGTGT
>JANOBC010000131.1:0-5930 GCA_031411455.1 Limisphaerales bacterium | reverse complement strand
CGCGGCGGAAAAATTAGAACGCGGATCAAATCAACCGTGACTGATTTCCGGTCGCTGGTTTCAGCCCGAGTTTCTTGTAACTCGACTCCGTAGCGACGCGACCTTGCGGCGTGCGGTTGAGGTAACCTTCCATGATGAGATACGGCTCATAAACTTCCTCAATGGTGTCCGGTTCCTCGCCCACGGCGACGGCGAGCGAATTCACGCCTACCGGCCCGCCGCCGAATTTTACGATGATGGCTTCGAGGATGCGCTTATCCATTTCGTCGAGGCCGTTCTCATCAATCTCCAGCATCGCGAGCGCCTTGTCGGCAACGTCTTTCGTGATGCGTCCGTCGTGACGCACTTGCGCGTAGTCGCGGACGCGGCGCAGGAGGTTGTTCGCGATGCGCGGCGTGCCACGGCTGCGCCGAGCGATTTCATGCGCGCCGGACGGGTCAATTTCCACGTTGAGCAAATTCGCCGAGCGGGAAACAATTTTATCCAAGTCCGCCGCGCAATAATAATCCAGCCGTTCGCGCATCCCGAAGCGCGTGAGCAAGGGCGCGCTCAATAAACCACTACGCGTCGTCGCGCCGATGAGCGTGAAGCGCGGGAGATTTAGGCGGACGCTGCGGGCGTTCGGGCCGGAGTCAATGATGATGTCGAGTTTGAAATCTTCCATCGCGGGATAGAGATATTCCTCGATGGTTTTTTGCAGGCGATGGATTTCGTCAATGAACAGCACGTCGCCTTCTTCGAGATTAGTCAGCAGGCCGGCGAGGTCGCTGGCCTTCTCGATGGTCGGGCCACTGGTGGCTTTGACGTTTGCGCCCATCGCCTTCGCCAAAATGTTTGCGATGGTGGTTTTGCCCAAGCCGGGCGGGCCGGAAAGGAGGATGTGATCGAGCGCCTCGCCGCGTTGCTGCGCGGCGGCGACAGAAATTTCGAGGCGCTCCTTCACCTTGGGCTGGCCGGTAAAATCGGAAAAGAGCGACGGCCGCAGCGTCATTTCGAGCGCGGCGTCTGGCTTGTTTAACGTGGAAGCGGGACGTTCGGACATTGCGGGAAGGATGCGGAAAGCGGAGCGCCCCGCGCAAGGGCAAACACACTTCGGCCGAGCTGTCGCCACAACTTTCAAAAGAAATTGCTGGAAATTCAAAGTGACTCCGCCCAACCTGTCGCACACTTATGACAAGGAAAAATAAGTTTTTACGTCTCTTTATTTTGCTGGCCGCATTTTTTGGCAGCGCCAACGCCTTTGCGGGCGACGCGGACATCAACCTGCCCGCGCTCGACCAAGTTGCGTTTTACAATGGCGCGCTTGGCAGCCGCGCCATTCTCTATCTCGGCCTGCTCATCTGCGCCGTCGGCGCGGCGTTTGGGCTGATGGAATATCGCAACACCAAGGCGCTGCCGGTGCATAAATCCATGCGCGACGTTTCCCACATCATCTGGGAAACGTGCAAAACTTATTTGTGGCAGCAGGGAAAATTTCTCGCGGCGCTCTGGCTGCTCATCGCGGTGTGCATGGTTTATTATTTCGGATTTCTCGTCGCGCACGTTGATCCCGTCACAAAGCAGCCGCTCTCGAGCGGGCAAGTTGCTTTCAACGTCGCGGTGATTCTCGGCAGTTCCGTGATGGGAATTCTCGGCAGCTACGGCGTCGCATGGTTCGGAATCCGCATCAACACTATTGCCAATAGCCGCGCGGCTTTTTCTTCGTTGCGCGGCAATCCGCTGAACACGCTTTTCATTCCGCTGCAAGCCGGCATGAGCATCGGCCTGCTGCTCGTCTGCGTGGAACTGACGTGCATGATTGGCATCCTCGCCTTCGTGCCGACGGCGCTGGCGGGCGCGTGCTTCATTGGTTTCGCCATCGGTGAATCGCTCGGCGCGACCGTCCTCCGCATCGGCGGCGGCATCTTCACGAAGATCGCGGACATCGGTTCAGACTTGATGAAAATTGTTTTCAACCTGCCCGAAGATGATCCGAAGAATCCCGGCGTCATCGCCGACTGCACCGGCGACAACGCAGGCGATTCCGTCGGCCCCACGGCGGACGGTTTTGAAACCTACGGCGTCACCGGCGTCGCGCTCATCGCGTTTCTCGCGCTGTCACTGGTTGCCTCGCCGATTCTCTGCGGCAAATTGATTCTCTGGCTGTTCGCGATTCAGAGCTTGATGATCGTCGCATCGCTCGTTTCGTTTTATTTGAACAAGGTCATCGCCAACGCCCGTTACGGCAGTAAAAAAGATTTTAATTGGGAAGCGCCGCTCACCGACCTCGTTTGGATCACTTCAATTCTTTCCATCATCACCTGCTTCATCGCGAGCAAATATCTGCTCGGTGATTTCACCGTGACACAAATCGTGGATGGCGTTTCCAAAGAAGTTCCACTTGGAAAACTCTGGTGGATTCTTTCCGCCATCATCGCCTGCGGCACTTTGGCGGGCGCGCTTATTATGGAATTCACGAAAATTTTCGTCAGCACCAAGTCGCGCCACGTCCAGGAAGTCACCAGCGCGTCCGACCATGGCGGCGCGTCGCTCAACGTCCTCGCCGGCCTCGTCGCCGGAAATTTCTCCGCGTTTTGGATGGGCCTCGTCATCCTCGGCCTCATGTTCACCTCGTATCTGTTTTCGCAGCAGGCGGACTTCATGGCGCTGATGCCGGAGCAGTTCAAATTCGCCGCGCCCATCTTCGCGTTCGGTCTCGTCGCGTTCGGTTTTCTCGCTATGGCTCCCGTGACAATTGCCGTGGACAGCTTCGGCCCCGTCACCGACAACGCGCAATCCGTCTATGAATTGAGCCGCATCGAAGCGCAGCCAAACATCGCCGCAGAAATCGAAAAAGAATTTGGCTTCAAACCCAATTTCGCGGACGCCAAACACGAACTCGAAAAAGGTGACGGTGCGGGAAATACTTTCAAAGCCACCGCCAAACCGGTGCTCATTGGCACTGCCGTCGTCGGCGCGACCACGATGATTTTTGGCATCATCATGCTGCTCGAAAATGCCTTCGGCGGCGCGATTGCGCACTTGAGCCTCGTGAATCCGCAGGTGATTTTCGGCCTGCTCATGGGCGGCGCGGTGATTTATTGGTTCACCGGTGCCAGCACGCAGGCCGTCGTCGCCGGGGCTTACAGCGCGGTCGTCTTCATCAAGAAAAACATCAAGCTTGATGCGGAAACCGCTTCCATTGAAGACAGCAAACGGGTCGTGGAAATTTGCACCCGCTACGCGCAACGCGGCATGAAAAATATTTTCATCGTCGTCTTCGCCTTCGCGCTCGGCCTGCCGTTTTTCAATCCGTATTTTTTCATCGGCTATCTCATCGGCATCGCGTTCTTCGGATTGTTCCAGGCCATCTTCATGGCCAACGCCGGCGGCGCGTGGGACAACGCCAAGAAAATTGTCGAGGTGGACATGAAAATGAAGGGCACGCCGCTCCACGCCGCGACCGTCGTTGGCGATACCGTCGGCGACCCGTTCAAAGACACCAGCTCTGTCGCGATGAATCCGGTCATCAAGTTCACCACGCTCTTCGGCCTGCTCGCCACTGAAATCGCCGTGGAGTTGAAGCAGAAAAATCCCGACTCGCATCTTTCCTACGTCATCGGCGGCGTCTGTTTCCTGGTCGCGCTCGTGTTTGTTTATCGTTCGTTCTACTGCATGAGGATTCCGGCGGAGCCAACGGACAAGCACTGAACAAATAATTTCTCGCTTAAAACCGGCGCGCATTTCAGATTAAGCGCGTGTCCGTCATTGAACGCACCATTCAAGTCTGCTGGCCGCTGCGCGTTTTCTTCACCGAAAATGTTTTCGCGCCGGAGAACCTGATTCTTCGCGACGCGCTGGCCGACACTGCGCCGCGAAAAGTCCTCGTCGTCCTCGAAGACTCGCTGGCGCAAGCCATGCCGGAGTTGGAGGTTCAGATTAAAAATTATTTCTCCACCCACGCCGCGACGGCGAAGCTCGTCCGCCCGCCGCTCTACGTCTGCGGCAGCGAGACCGCAAAAAATTCCCCCACCATCATCACCGAACTGCAATCGCACATCAGCCGGAACCACATTGACCGCCACTCGTATCTCATCGCCATCGGCGGCGGCGCGCTGCTGGATGTCGCCGGGTTCGCGGCCGCCATTGCGCATCGCGGCGTGCGCCACGTCCGCATCCCGACGACTACGTTGTCGCAAGCCGATTCCGGCGTCGGTGTAAAAAATGGCCTAAACGCCTTCGGTAAAAAAAATTTCATCGGCACGTTCGCGCCGCCTTACGCCGTCATCAACGATTTCAACCTGCTCGCCACGCTCGAACCGCGCGACAAACGCGGCGGCTACGTCGAAGCCGTGAAAGTTGCGTGTATTCGCGACAAAAATTTCTTCGACGAACTGGAACGCGATGCAGAAGAACTCGCCGCCTTCGATCCCGCCGCGATGAAACATCTCATCCGTCGCTGTGCCGAGCTGCATCTTGACCACATTGCCACCGGCGGCGACCCGTTTGAGATAGGTTCCGCGCGTCCGCTGGATTTCGGCCACTGGGCGGCTCACAAGTTGGAGCAACTTTCGCGCTTCCAGATTTCGCACGGCGAAGCCGTGGCCATCGGCCTTGCGCTCGACGTGCTTTACTCGCGCAACGTCGGTCTGCTCGACGCCCAATCTGCCGACCGCATTTTGAAATTGCTCACGCAACTCGGCTTCAAGCTGTTTGCCGATGAATTACTGAGCGCCGATGAAGCCAATCGTCTGGCCGTTTTGGCCGGCCTCGAAGAATTCCGCGAGCACCTCGGCGGCGAACTGACCATCACGCTGTTGAAAGAAATTGGTCGTGGCGTTGAAGTTCATGAAATGGACGAATCCAAAATCACCGCCGCCATCCACGAACTGAAGGCGCGAATTTTCAACCGCTAATCTACACTAATGGCCGCAAATTTTTTTGCGGGATTTGATGATTAGCGTTTATTAGCGTGCATTAGCGGTTAAGTTTTCCCTGTGCAACGTATTGCCGTCATCAACGTCGTCGGCCTCACCGAGGCGCTCATCGGCGAACACACGCCGCGCATTGCGGAGTTCGTAAAGCGTGGCGCGCTCGCGAAGATTGCGCCCGCCTTTCCCGCCGTCACCTGCACCGCGCAATCAAATTATCTCACTGGCAAGACGCCGTCCGAGCATGGCATCGTCGGCAACGGCTGGTTCAACCGCGAGCTGGCGGAAACTCATTTCTGGAAACAATCGAACCACGTTGTTCAAAGCCCAAAAATCTGGGACGCGCTCCGCGAGCAGTCCGCGCTAGTCACGCCTCACTCATCACTCATCACTACGGCAAATTGCTTCTGGTGGTTCAACATGTATTCGAGCGTGGATTATTCCATCACTCCGCGCCCGATGTATCCGGCGGACGGACGGAAATTCTTCGACGTTTACGCGTGGCCGTATTCCCTCCGCGAAGAAATAAAAAAAGATTTGGGTGAATTTCCCTTCTTCGGTTTCTGGGGGCCGGCGGCAGGAATCAAATCACCGAAGGGTTCCGCCGAGTGCGCCACGCGCTGGATCGCCGACTCCGCGAAGTGGATTGAAAACAAACACTCGCCGACGCTGAATCTGATTTACCTGCCGCATCTCGATTACAACTTGCAGCGGCATGGAGTTTATGAGGCGGGTAGGGCGGGCAGTCCTCTGCCCGCCGACGGCGCGCACGGAGTGACGCGCCCTATCAATCCCAAAATCATCCCCGACCTCCGCGCGATAGACGCCATCGTTGGCGACCTGCTGGATTATTTTTCCAAGCGCAGTGTGAAAGTCGTTCTGCTTTCTGAATACGGCATCACGAACGTGGACACGCCCATTCATCTCAACCGCATTTTACGCGAGCAGGGCTGGCTGACGGTGAAGGAAGAACTTGGCCGCGAAATTCTCGACGCCGGTGCGAGCAAGGTTTTCGCCGTG
>JANOBC010000130.1:0-3487 GCA_031411455.1 Limisphaerales bacterium | reverse complement strand
CACGCTCGCCGCCGCTCCAGAAGGGCAGGGCGCGCTGACCGGTGATGGCGATGGCCACGCTGCGATTTTCTTTCGTCTGGCCGTTCACGTTCGTGAACACGCGACCAATCTCAAACAGCGCCACATCGGAATTTTTGCGGCTGACGTTGTGCCGGAGAATGTTCAGCAACCCCGGCAACAAACTTGGACGCAGCACATCCATGTCGCTGCTCAACGGATTCGCGAGCGCAACAATTTCTTCGGCGTTCACGCGGCAATCTTCCTTCGCAACCAAGGTTTGACCTTGAGATTCATTCAAGCCGAGACCGGTAAGGATGCGGCGGACTTCGCCAATCTGGTCATAGACGGAATCAAACGCGTGCGCGCCGAGCGCACCGCGCGGCGGCGTGCTGGGAATTTTTTCAATGCCATAGAGTCGGCCAACCTCCTCGATCAAATCCACTTCGCGCTTCATGTCCACGCGCCACGTCGGCATGGTGAACGTGCAATTGCCGGGTGACTGTTCGCTCGCTTTCATGCCGAGCTTTTCCAGATGCAAAACTTGGTCCGCGTGCGAAATGCCGACGCCGAGCAAGTCCTTTGACTTCGCGAAGTGCAGCGTGATTTGCTTGGGTGCAGGCGGATTCGGAAAATTATCAATCGCGTGGCCGAGGACTTGGCCGTTCGCGAGATCACAAATTAACTGCGCCGCGCGACGGCTCGCCCAATCGCAAATACCCACGTCGCCGCCGCGCTCGAAGCGATAGGAGGAATCCGAGCGCAGCTCCAGTTTCTTGGAAGTCGCGCGGATGTTTTGCGGCTTGAACGCCGCGCTCTCGATGAGCACATCCACGGTCTGGTCGTTGATCTCGGAATTCTTTCCGCCCATCACACCGGCCAAGGCCACAGCTTTGGTTTCATCCGCGATTAACAACATCTGGTCGGTCAACGTGCGTTCCTTGCCGTCGAGTGTTGTGAATTTTTCACCTTCCGCCGCGCGGCGAATCACGATCTTCGGCGTGTTCGTTCCGCTGCCCTTGAGTAGATGGTAATCGAACGCGTGCAAAGGCTGGCCGCTTTCAAGCATGACGTAGTTCGTGATGTCCACGACGTTGTTGATGCTGCGAATGCCGACTTTTTCCAGAATGCTGCGCAACCAATCGGGACTCGGACCAACTTTCACTTTGCGCACGATGCGTGCCGTGTAACGCGGACACAATTCTGATTCGTCGTTCTGCACGCTGACGAGGCCATTGATGGGTTCGGATTCCGTGTTGAGAAATTGGATGACGGGAATTTTTAATTCATTTCCAGTCACCGCCGCGATTTCGCGCGCGATGCCGATGACGCTGTTCAAGTCCGGGCGGTTCGGCGTGACTTCCAAATCATAAACGACATCACTGCCGCTACGGCCGAGATATTCTGCGAGCGATTGGCCGACCTTGGCATCCTCGCGCAGGATGAGCAGGCCCTCCTCCTTTTTGTGGCCGATGGCTTCGGGATCAATTTGCAGTTCTTCGTGCGAGCAAAGCATCCCGTGCGATTCCACGCCGCGAATCTTGCCGACCTTGATGGTGAACGGCTCTTTCTCGCCGGGCTTGGGCGGCAACGACGCGCCGGGCAGGATGAGCGGCACTTTGTCGCCCGCCTTGAAATTCTGCGCGCCGCAGACGATCTGGCGTTCGCCCGTGCCGTCATTCACGCGGCAGAGCGAGAGCTTGTCCGCGCCCGGATGCTTGTCGCGCGTGATGACCTGCGCCACGACGATGCCGTCGAACGCGGCGGAAATCTTCTGCACGCCCTCGACTTCGAGGCCGAGCATGGTGAGCCGCTCGGTCAATTCCTCGGGCGAGAAATTGAAATTAACGTATTGTTTGAGCCAGTTAAGGGTGACTTTCATTGCAAAATAGTTGGCAAATGAAACACTAAAATCGCCGCGCTCGAAATCAAATTCTTGCCGGGGGAATGATGACGTGATATGATGACGCCATGCGAACAATCGTGGAACTGCCCGATGAACAACTGGAAGCACTTGGCAACATTTGTTTGCAGGAGAAAGCGTCGCGCGCGGAAATCATCCGGCGCGCGGTAGGAAGTTACATTCTTGGGAAACAGTCCGGCAAAGGCCGGACTGCCTTTGGCCTTTGGAAAAAGAAAAAGGTTGATGCTCTGAAATACGAAGCCAAACTCCGCGCGGAATGGGGCAAGTGATGAAAGCAGTCTTCGACACGAACATTCTGGTGGATTATCTCAATGGGATTCCGGCGGCGAGCCGTGAGCTGGAGCATTACGAGGAAATTGCCATCAGCATAGTGACGTGGATGGAAGTTCTCGCCGGAGCGGATGATGCGGAAGAGGAGGCCGTCATGCGGGAATTTCTTTCCCGATTCAAAATCCAGCCGTTGGAAAAAGCCGTGGCCGAGCGCGCGATCAAAATCCGGCGTCAGCACAAGCTGAAACTGCCGGACGCGATCATTTGGGCGACGGCGAAGGAACTGGGCTGGATTCTCATCACGCGCAACACGAAGGATTTTTCAGAAAAGGACGCGGGCATCCGCGTGCCGTATAAAGTCTAACCAACAAGCCGCTCGGTCAATTCCTCGGGCGACCAGTTGAAATCAACGTATTGTTTGAGCCAGTTAAGGGTGACTTTCATTTTTCAATTTTAAATTATTTTGAGCGCCGCGATTTTAAAGCGCTTATGATTTGCTCCGCCTCCTTTAAGATTTTGGATGCGCGTTCGAGCTCTGATGCAAAAATATGGTGCAATAATTTCACTCTTTGATCGCTAGTAAAAAACTCGAGGACGAATGTTAAAACTTCTTCTACTTCGACATCATCACGATACCTTTCAGCTTGGTCTCTGAAAACTCCCGCAAGATAACTTATTTTCTCTTGGAAAGGTTCGGATTTGCTCTGAGACAATTTGCCCAGCAACAATTCAGCAATGAAAAAATCCACCCAAACTTCGGCTGCGGCTTCGATTTCATTGGCAAACTTTGGCAGCAAACCTTCAACCAAATCGCTATACGATTCGTTCGCATAAACAAATTGTGAAAGCATCTCTTGAGGTGTTCCGTCAATCTTGTTTAGTTCTGCTTCGTAGTGGTCAAGTGACTCTACGGCTTCAAAGATAAGTGCAAGCACACATTCGGCGTGCGCGTTTGAATCAGATTCAAGTTTGTCTAAATCTATCTGAAGGTCTGTTAACTGTTTTGTTTTAGAACTATCTGCCGTGTTTTTTAACTCTTCGCTCTTAACTTGTAATTCACGTATCAAGTGCAATCGGACAAGTTGACGGAATTCTCCGTGAGTTCCAAACTCCCAGTATAGAATACCTTTTGGCCCCAGCTTCTTCTTGAATTCATTAAGTTTGTTGAGCTGGTTTGTGTCTATTTCACTTGGTGGGATTGGCGCGTTCTTGAAATAGACCATGATGCTTACTCTCTTTGGAGTTGCTTGATTTTTTTTATAAGCATTTTCAAATTCTTCTTCAGTCCCGCTTTCG
>JANOBC010000129.1:0-4826 GCA_031411455.1 Limisphaerales bacterium | reverse complement strand
TTCCAGAGCGGCGATCGGGAATTCAAAAGGACATTTTAGATCCGCCAGAGCTACGTCCGCGTCCGCACGCCGCATCTGGCCAAGGAGAAAATATATAAAACTTCTGGCCACCTGCCGTATTACGCGGAGAGCATGTTTCCGAAAATGGAAATGGACGAACACCGCGCCGACCGCCAGAAAATCGAAGCCCGCATCGCCGAACTGGAGAAACAGCTTTCCGACCACGCGAAAAAACAAGCTGGAGCTTGACCGCGAAATACCCGAACCACGCGAAAGTTAATTCCCCGTTCGCGTATTTCGCGTGGTTCGCGGTTGAAACTAATCCTGCTTGAGTCTGGATTCCCGCTCCTGCCACCGGACTTTGCAGGTCTGGCAACAGACTTGACGCCACTGCCGCTCGGTTTCGCGCGGTGGCAAAGCGAAAGCGAACGTGAAGCCAAACCGCCACCGCTGCCAAGTCCGTAAAGAATCAAATCCAGAAAACGCGCCAGCCGCCATCTCTGGCGGCTGATCTTTTTATGTTCCGCCACTCGGCGCGTCTAGACTTTGGCGGATGGTTTGGGCGAGCTTCTGTGTCATAAAAGGCTTGCTGAGAAAATTGACGCCTTCCTGCAAGGGAAAATCTTTGGCGACGATGTCGGCGCTGTAACCGCTCATGTAAATCACTTTTAGCTTTGGATTCTCCTGAGACAGACGTTGCCCTAGCTCTTTTCCCGTCATGCCATCGGGCATCATCAAATCGGTGAGCAATAAATGAATTTTGGCGGAATGTTCTTTCCAGACTTCCAAGGCTTTGAAGCCCGTGGACGCTTCCAGAACATGGTAGCCCAGACGGGTGAGGGATTTTGCCATCATGATGCGCAGCGCCGGCTCGTCTTCCACCAGCAGGATGGTTTCATGGCCGGTATGGGCGGTGACGGACAGTTTTTTGATGATTTTTGTATCGTGCGTTTCCGTCAGTCGGGGCAGATAAACTTTGAGCGTCGTTCCGTGGCCGAATTCACTATAGACGTTGACCCAGCCGTGGTGTTGTTCCGCGATGCCAAAGACGGTGGCCAGTCCCAGGCCGGTGCCTTTGCCGACGTCTTTGGTGGTGAAGAAGGGGTCGAAAATCTTTGACAAGTTTTCCGGTGGAATCCCGCAGCCGGTGTCACTGACGCTCAAGCACACAAAGGAACCGGGCCGTGCCAGGGCGCTCTGGCTGGCCGCGAACTCGTCGAATTCCATGCTGCCGGCCTCAATGACCAGATGCCCGCCGTTGGGCATGGCGTCGCGGGCGTTCACCGCGAGGTTCATCAATATCTGGTCCATCATGCCTGCGTCGGCATGGATGAACATCGGTTGCGCCGTCAGTTTAAGTTGCACCGCGATATTTTCGCCAACGATGCGCGTCAGCATTTTGGCCATTTCACTGACGTTCTGGTTCAGATCCAGATCGCGCAGTTGCAGGACCTCCTTTCGGCTGAACAGCATCAACTGGCGGGTCAGGCCGGCGGCCCGTTGAACCGTTTTGCCGATATCGTCCGCCAGCTCCAACTGATCCGGGGACAGGTTGCTGCCGATCCGCAACAACTCCACCTGCGTTTGGATGACGGCGAGAATGTTGTTGAAGTCATGCGCCACGCCGCCGGCCAGCGTGCCGATGGCCTCCATCTTTTGCGACTGGCGGAATTGGGTTTCAAGCCTTTTATGATTTGTGATGTCGCGTTGGATGGCCACAAAGTGGGTGATGGTTCCACTGGCATTGCGTATAGGCGCGATTTGCCAATCCAAGTTAAATTCCTTTCCGTCCTTGCGATAGTTGATGCTTTCGCCTTGAAAGACTTCCCCCCGTTCAAGATTTTGCCGTAGCCGACTCAACACGTTTCTGTCCGTTTTTGCCCCCTGCAATATGCGGGGCGTTTTTCCGATGACCTCCTCGGCAGTGTAGCCGGTCATCGTCGTAAAGGCGGGATTGACGAAAATAATTTTTGGCCCCGGCAAATCAATTTCCGCATCCGTGATGAGGATGGAGTCCTTGGCTTGCAACACGGCGGAATTGAGCAGTCGCAAGGATTCTTCCCCCTGCTCTCGGGTGGCTTCGCGCACAAAATTATCCAAGGCAAACGAGATGTCGGACGCCGCTTCCTCCAGCAACGCAATTTCCTTGTCTTTGAAAAAATCAACTTCACCCGCGTAAACAGTGATCGCGCCGCAAATCACACCTCCCAGTCGGATGAGGAGACTCGCCGAGGATTGAAAGCCGGTTTGCTCTGCCGCCTTGCGCCACATCAGGGTGCGGGGATCGTGACTGAAATCGTTGCAGATATAATTCCGCCCCTCGCGAATCGCCGTGCCGGTCGGTCCCTGGCCTTCAGGCCGGTCATCCGCATAAATTGTCACTTGTGAAAGATAGTTCGTGCTGTCGCCATATTGCGCGACCGGGATGATTTGCCGTGTCTTGGCATCAAGCCAGCCGACCCAGGCCATGCGTAATTTCCCGATCTCAACCAACACGCGGCAGATTTCGGCGAAAAGCTCTTCGCGGTTGTTCGCGGTGACGATCGCCTGGTTGATGTGGCTCAGTGCCGAGTAGAGCCGGGACAGACGCTCAATTTCCCGTTCGTGTTCTATCCTCACTGTGATGTCGCGCGCCACTTTCGACACGCCGATGATTCTCCCGTTAAGATCTTTTATGGGACAAACCGTGATTGAAACACCGATCAAACGCCCGTCTTTGGTTTGTCTCACCGTCTCTAAATTTTCCAGGCTTTCGCCGCGATGAATCGTCTCCAGGATTTTGCTCTCCTCATTGCGCCGGTCGGCGGGGATCAATCGCATGATGGAAGTCCCCACCATTTCGTTAGCCGTATAGCCAAAAATCTTTTCCGCGCCGCGGTTCCAACTGGTGATGATGCCCTCCAGGTCTTTGGCCAAGATGGCGTCGCTGGTGGATTCGACAATGGACCTGAAGTGGATCAAGGCTGTCTCCATCCGCCGGCGTTCCGTGATGTCCCGGATGTTGCATTGGATCACCTTTGCGTCACCGGCCTGATACACGTTACTGACAAATTCCACGGCAATGTGGCGGCCATCCCGCGTTTCCAGCGGCAGGTTTTCATAGCGGACATATCCGTCCTTCTGCAGCCGCTCGAACATGGCCTGATTAGAAACAAGGTGTTCGAACGGACTTAGCTCGCCGACGGTTTTGCCGATCATTTCGCTGCGGGAAAAACCCAGCAGCTCAATCAGGAACGAGTTCGCATCGGTGATGCGTCCCGTGTCCGAATCCAGGATCAGGATGCCGTCTCGCGCCGATTCAAACACGCGGCGATAACTCAGCTCGGAAGCACGCAGCGCATCGCACCGTGTCTCCGCCTGCTCCGTCCGCAAATCTGCCTGATTCGTGCGGATGTTGGCTTCCGCCGTGCGCGTGTTCGCCTGATTTGTGCGGAGGTTGGCCTCGTCCGTGCGGGTGTTGGCCTCTGCTGTTTGGGTATTTGCCTGATTCGTCCGGGTATTTGCCTCGTCAGTCCGCGTGTCCGCCTGCTCAATCAGTGAGCTTTTACCGTAGGAGGGCGCGTCTTGGGCCTGCTGCCTCCCGCCATCATCATTAGGCGTGGGCTTGCCTCTCGCAGTGGGTTTTTTTGTTTTAAGGTCGTTGGAGTTCATGGATTGCAGACACGCTACGCCTGTTCCAAGGTGATAGATACATATGATTCAATGTATCGTCAGAGCACTGTTGAACCTGCGCACAGAAGTAATTTCCAAGTATTACAGAATGCCTTGGCGCTGGTTCACAGCGCGTTTAAAAAATTGAAGTTCCTTCGCGTGCTGCGTAACGCTAGTCTTTTTGCCATGTCTGCCATTTTGAAAGACGAAGAATTTGTTGCCGTTGAACAACCCGTCATTCAACGCAAAGGCGCAGAGTCGCAAAGGGCAAGCCGGGCAAATTTCCTTTGGTTTTGAGTTGAAAGGGAGTATTTTACTGGCATGAAAGCGAATCTGCCGATTGAAGTTGACCGGGAAATCATGAGCGGCGCGCCGGTGTTCCGGGGCACGCGCGTGCCGGTGCAGTCGCTGTTTGAATATCTCGAAGATAACTTGTCGCTGGATGAATTTCTCGATTGTTTTCCCACCGTGCGTCGCGAGGACGCCATTGCGGTGCTGGAGCACAGCAAAAGTGAATTGCTCGTTCCGGCGTGAAAATCCTCTTTGACGAGTGCATGCCGCAGCCGTTGCGCCGCCGTCTGGCGGAGTTTGAAATTTCTACGGCGCAGGAGATGGGCTGGGGACGCGTGAAGAATGGCGACTTGCTCAAACTCGCGGAAGACAAGTTCGACGCGTTTTTGACTTCCGATCAGCAGCTGAAATATCAGCAAAATCTGAAAGGCCGAAAGCTTGCGATTCTCGTGCTTTCAACTAACCGCTGGCCGCAGGTGAAAGCAAAGACACCGGAAATTATCGCGGCGGTTCTGGCGTTGAAGCCAGGCAATTATGTGGAGTTGACTTTGTAATTTTTCAAAATGGAAACAAAAGAATTTGAATTGATTGAAACGGCGGTTAAAACCGGCATTGCGCCGCAGCCGGTGGCTGCCGCGTTCAACGAGTTGTCCGCGTTGCGCGCGGAATTGAAAAAGCTGGGCGAGCCGGAGAGTTATTATCTCAAAGCCATGAACTGTCCGCATCATCACCGCATCTTTGCCGCTGAGCCGCACAGTTACCGCGATTTGCCGTTGCGCCTCGCGGAATACGGCACTTGCTATCGCTACGAGCAGAGCGGCGAGTTGTTCGGCCTCATGCGCGTGCGCTCGCTCAACATGAACGACGCCCACATCTATTGCACC
>JANOBC010000128.1:0-6155 GCA_031411455.1 Limisphaerales bacterium | reverse complement strand
GATTTTTGTTCTCCCGCGCCCCCATCGGGGGAGAGGGTGGGGTGCGGGGGGAACTTATCTTCTGAAGCGCTATCAAATGTGTCTTGACCCCTCACCCCGGCCCTCTCCCCTCCGAGGGGAGAGGGAGAAGATTGGTTGCGGGCGAGCTTTGGATCCACGTCGAGATAGTATTGATAAACCCAGCCCAGCCCCGTCGCGTCCGGGCCGAGCTGCGGCGTGACGCCAGCCGGCAGCGTGTTGCCGAGATAGTTCAGCCGCTCCAGCACGCGTGAGCGGGCGAAGTAGTTGTCAATCTTGTCATCGAAAATGATCGTGACGAGCGAGAAGCCGAACATGGAATTTGCGCGGACCGTTTTCACGCCGGCCAGCCCCTGCAGGTTGACCGAGAGCGGATAGCTCACCTGATCTTCAACTTCCTGCGGACTGCGTCCCGGCCAGTCGGCGAACACGACGACTTGGTTCTCGCTCAAGTCGGGAATCGCGTCCACCGGCGTCTGATAAACCGCGCGCACGCCAAAACCCATGAGCAGCGCGACGCCGCAGAAAACAAGGAAGCGGTTTCGCAGCGACCATTCGATGAGGCGATTGATCATAAAATTATTGGTTGTGCGAAAGCTGCGCCTCGGCGTCAATCAGCACGTTGCCCGCCGTGACGACTTTCTCACCAGCCTCCAAGCCGTCCAGCACTTCGAGGAATTCATCGCCGGTGCGGCCGAGTTTTATTTTGCGCGCCTCGTAGTGGCCATCGCCGAGGTCCACGAAAACTTTCGGCGCGCCGCCCGGCGACAGCACCGCGCTGCGCGGCACGGCGAGCACGTCCGGCACCTCCACCGTCACCACGCCCTCGGCAAACAGGCGGTGCCGCAGTTCGCGGTGCGGCGGGCCGTTGGTCGCGATGACGGGGTTGGCAATTTCCACGCGCACCTTCGCACTGCGCGTGGCCTCGTCCAAATTGGGATCAATGAAGGCAATCGTCGCGTAAAAAACTTTTCCCGGCACGGACGGCGTGGCGACTTCGACCGCCTGCCCGGCTTGCAGCCACGCGAGGTCACGCTCGTAGGCCGCAAACACAAACCACATCGTGCTGAAATCGGCGAGTTCAAACAGCGCGTCGCCAGATTTCACATACTGGCCTTCGTAGGCACGCCGCGCGACCACCGTGCCGGTCATCGGCGCGGAAATTTCCGTGAACGAATTCGCCTCGCCCTGCTTCCGCAAGGCTTCGATCTGCGTTTCGGTGAGGCCGAGTAATTTCAACCGCTGCGTGACGGCGTTCAGCATCCGCGAATTTTCTTCCGCGAGAGATTTTTTTCCACCCTCCGCCGCCGGGCGCGCGAGCAGAATAAATTCACGCTCCGCTGCCAGCAGATCGGGGCTGTAAAAAGTGGCGAGCGGCTCGCCGGCCTGCACTTCTGCGCCGACGTAATTGACAAAAAGTTTTTCAATGCGCCCGTCGGTGTAGGCCGAGAGCAGGCGATGCCGCGTGTCGTCGTCGTCAATTTTTCCGGCCACGCGCACCCTGTGGCGCAACGGACGCACGCGCACTTCCTCGCTCGACACGCCCACGGCGCTGACGCTGCTGGCATTCAACGTCACCACTTCGTCGGTCGTTGCCCCGGTTTCGCCCTCGTAAACCGCCACGAGATTCATACCGCAAATCGGACACTTGCCCGGCTTATCCGATTTGATCCACGGGTGCATCGCGCCCTGGTAGTAAATAATTTTCCGCTCGCCAGATTTTGTTGCCGTCGTTTTTTCTGAATGGAAAGGCCGCCACTGGACGACCGCCAGCGTTACCAGCGCGGCGAGCAGGATCAGGAAAATAATTTTTAATTTCATAAATTTATTGCGGTTGGGATTTTATCGCGTCATGGCCGATTACGAAGGCGAGTTCACCGAGCATCTGGTGTTGTGCGGACACCGCCAGCGCGTAGGCGAGCCGCGCTTCCAGCAGCATCCGCCGCGCGTCGAGTGCGTCGCGCAACTGGCCGTTGCCGGATTCCCACGCGGAACGCGCGGCGGCCACGGCCTGCTCCGAGCGCGGCAAAATCTCGTCGCGATACAGCAGCGCCATGCGCCGTGCGTCGTCGAGGTTCACCGTCATTAGATGCAGCTGCTCGCGCACGGTGAGTTCGTAGTCCGCCGCCGCGAACGCCGAGGCGTTGCGTTTCGCCTCGTCGCGTCGGAGGTCGCTGCGATATTTGTCCACATTGCCCCAGGGCAGATTGAAACTAACCATGAATTCCGCCTGCCGAAAATTTCCGTTGCCGGAATAGTTCCGGCTCTGCACACCCGCGCTCACCTCGGGCAGCCGCTGGCGGCGCGTGAGCGCCACCGTTGCCTCCGCCTGCTGGATTTGGGCGCGCATCATTTTCAACCTCGGCTCATGCGCCAGCGCGAGTGTCGTCAGCGCGTCGGTGTATGCCACTGGGTCCGCAACTTGGGGCAGATCCAGTTTGGGCCACGGCGAATCCAGTTGACGGTTCAGCAACCGGTTCAACGCCACCTGCTGGTGCGTGAGTTTTTTCCGGTCGGTCACGAGCTGCTCGCTTCGCCGGGACTGCTCATTTTGCAGCAACAATACTTCGGACAGGCGGCTCTGGCCGGTCGAGTATCGGCTTGTGAGCGTCTGCGTCATCGCCGCAAGCCAGAGCAAATCTTCTTCGGCAACGGCCACCGTTTCCGCCGCGAGCGCCGTCTGAAACAGCGCCGTGGAAAATTCGCGGCGCAAATTGTGGAACTGCCATTCCGCATTGTCGGTCTCCACGGCCAGCCCGGCCGTCGCGATGCGCCGCGCGAGCTGCGGCTTGCCGAACAGCGGAAGCTTCTGCTCAAGGCCGTAAACAATATCACCGTCACTCGCGCGAAAATCCTGGCGCGCGGTCACGCCGCCCAACTGGATCACCGGGTCTTCCCACGTCCGCACCGCCGCGACGTTTGCCGCCGCCGCCGCCGTCTGGGCGCGCGCCGCGCGCAGCGCCGGGTGGTTCGTGCGCAATTCCTCCACCCATTCGGCGACCAATGCGGGCGTCAGCGTCAGTCCATTGGTGTGCGTCAACGGTTGCTGCTCCAATCTGGCGACGGCAACCAGCGGAGCCACGAACAAGGCAAAAATAATTTTCAGCTTCATAAAATGTTTTAAGGCCAACTTTTTGATTTCATACACGTCCGTCAAAAAATACGGACAGGCGACCAGCGGAAGTTTTTGGGAGCTGATAGCCGTAATGAAATTGAAACAACACCTCACGCTCAAAGGCGCAAGGCACACCACAGGCGTCAGCGGAGAAATTTCAGAGGAGCCGGACGCAGTGGCGCGCGAAGAGCGGCGTCACGGCGGCGGTCAGGGAGGGAGCAACAGTCGGAGAAATTGAAGTTGTTCCGGTGGCGGGCGAAACCCAGACGACCACCACCGGAACGGGGGACAACATTTGATTTTGTGAGCCGAGCGGCGCGGTGGCCGCGAGTGGTTGTGGCGCGGGAGCCGCCGCAGTCTTGCAACACGGCATCTGGCCGCCGCAGCCGCAATTTTTCTCTGCCGCCGCCGCGCAACTCACCGGCATTGACCACGCCACGGCCTGCGCCAGAACGAGGAGCAGGCTGCAAACGATGGCCAGTGCGAATTTCACAGTTCTGTTATCGTCCGCCTTGAGGTTTTACGCAAGACGGATTTTGGTTTTATTGCCTCACTTCTTGTCGGCTTTGTCGGCGGCGCGGATTTTGACGATGTATTTTTCCGGATCCTTGTCGAAATCTTTTTTGCAGGATTTGCAGCACAGCTTCACTTCCTGATTTTTGTAGGTGAAGACGTAGGGCTTGCCCATGTCGCCGCCAAGTTTTTCGCCGGAGACGGCGCAGGTGGTCAGTTTGTCGGGCGTGGGTTTGGCGTCCTCGGCGCGCGTGGCAAAGCCGGCGGCCAGAACGATTCCAGTGATGAGGAGTATTTTTTTCATAGTGTTGTTTGTTTTTTTGTTCGCCGCCAATCGCGGCGTTGCATGGCTTACACCATCACGTGGAAAACCACGCAGAATTTTTTTGCCTAGGAAACCGATAACAGATAAAGCCCAAAAATCAAGCGGCTGCCCCTGTTTTTTGACGGCTGAAAAATTTCTTTGCGGGTTTTTAGCCGACGCGGTGTAAGAAGGAAACAACATTCGATGGCGCAATCAAGCGTCCGAACAACCGAAAGAAAATAATATGAAAACTAAAATCCTCCTCACCCTCGGAGCCGTCCTCGTGGCGGCGGCAACCTACAACCTCCACGCGGGCAACGGCGCGGCGTTTCTCACGGCGCGCGACACCGTCAAGGCCGTGCCCGTCACCGAGGTCATCACCGTGAATTACAAAACTCCGGCCAGCACCGCCCTGCTCACGCCGCGCGCCGCCGGGAATGTTTCCAAGATCGTGGTTGCCAGTGCGACGGACAGCGTGATGGTCGCCAAATGTCCGCTCGTCGGCACTCCGAAATCCATCGAGACGGCGGGCAACAAGGCGCGGATGGCCTGCTGCAACATGATGCTCGCCGATTGCTCGACCACCGCGATGTGCGGCAAATGAACTGGTTGCCAGAAGCGTTTGAAAAACTAAACTGCGGTGGCGGGTCAAATCCCGCCACCCGGAACCAAAATGAAACCTGAAGAAAAATTCTCATCGCTGCTGCGCGACAGCCGGTCATCACCGCCGCTTCCGCCGCGCTTTCAGGAAAATGTCTGGCGGCGCATCGAGAACGCTGCCGATCCCGCCAAAACGGAATCGTGGCTCGACGCTTTGGCTGTTTTGATCCTGCGCCCGCGCTTTGCGGTTGCGACGGCTGCCGTGCTCATGTTTGCCGGTGTTCTGCTCGGCACACACGAAGGCTCGCAGGCTGCGCGGCACGATGCACAGGATCGCTACGTCGCCTACATCGCGCCGAACACGCTCCGCTAAATATGAATCGTTCGCTGACCATCCTTTTTGGCGCGCTGGCGCTCGGCGCGGTGATTTTCACCGGTAGTTATTTTGCCAGCCAATGTGCCTGCGTGATGCGCAGTTCAAATCCCAACGATAAACTGGCGTGGTTGCAGGCGGAATTTCATTTGAGCGACGCGGAAATGACGCGCATCCGCACGCTGCACGAAGGCTACGAGCCGCAGTGCGAGGAAATGTGCGCCAAGGTCGCCGCGAAAAAACTCGAACTGGAAGCCGCCCTCGGCAATGGCACGAACCTCACCGCCGAAGTTAAGCAAAAGCTCGTCGAGTTGGGTGAACTCCGCGCCGAATGTCAGGCGCAAATGCTCCAACATTTCATCAACGTCAGCCGGGCGATGCCACCGGAGCAGGGCAAACACTATCTTGCCGAAATGAAAAAACTGACGCTCGGTGTTCACGAGTCCATGGAAGCATCCATGTCCGCCCCAGCCAGCCATGAGCATGGAATGCATTGACCGCGACGCGCTCGACTGCGCCGACATGGAGCGTTTGTGTGCCGGCCACGGCGCGGCGCTCAACGGCTTGATGGAACGCCACGCCACGCCGCTCTTTCATTTCCTCTGCCGCATGGTGGGCAACGAGGACGACGCGAATGACCTGGCGCAGGAAACGTTTGTCCGCGTCTTCAAGTCGGCAAACAGTTTTCGGGCGGAACAAAAATTTTCGACGTGGCTCTTTACCATCGCGGCGAATCTGGCGCGGAATCATTTCCGCTGGCGTTCGCGGCATCCGAACGTCTCGCTCGACGCGGAAAATCCTGAAACCGAACAGACCTTGGGCAACACGCTGCCCGCGAACACGCCTTCGCCCACCGATCAATCGCTGATCGAAGAGCGCGCCACCGCTGTCCGCCTTGCTGTGAAAAACTTGCCCGAAGAAATGCGCGAGGCCATCGTGCTATGCGAGTGGGAAGAGCGTAGCGTGGTCGAGGCTGCCGCGATTTTGGAGGCGACGCCGAAAGCGGTGGAATCGCGCCTCTATCGCGCCCGGCAACTATTGCGGGAACGTTTGAAAAGCTGGTTGTAAATGACTTTCACTTGCCGCCCGTTTCTTTGGCTGCCAGTCTAGCCGCGTGAATTTCTTCGCCCTCCCAACGGCTGCGGATCTGCACAAACCATCGGTTCTCGCGCTCATCGCAGCAAATCTCATCCCGCTGGCGGGCGTGCTGTTCTTCGGCTGGGAAGTGTTTC
>JANOBC010000127.1:0-10488 GCA_031411455.1 Limisphaerales bacterium | reverse complement strand
CGCTTAAACCAAAGACTCACGCGGCTTGCGAGGACGCTCGCCCCAATTGACCCACCGCCCGACGGCGGTTTCAGTTGACCGCATCCTTCCCGTCCGCGAAAATTTTTGCGGTGTCCAATCCGCATCCCATTTTAATGCTGCCGTTCGCGCTGCTGCTGGGCGCGATGGCGCTGGCGCCCGCCTGCGCGCCGCGCTGGTGGGAGCGGCATTACCCCAAGCTGGCGCTCGGCCTCGGCGCGGTGACGGCGGGAATTTATTTTTTCATCCTACACGACACCGCCAGCCTCGGTCACGCGGCGCATGAATACTTCAGCTTCGTAGCACTCATCGGCTCGCTGTTCGTGGTGAGCGGCGGCATCCACATTGGTGTGAAAGGCGAATCCACGCCGCTGAAAAATGTCGTGTTCCTTTTCATCGGCGCGCTGCTGGCGAATGTTCTCGGCACCACCGGCGCGGCGATGCTGCTCATTCGCCCGTGGCTGCGCCTGAACCGGGCGCGCGTGGCGGCGCATCACGTCGCGTTTTTTATTTTCATCGTGGCGAATGTGGGCGGCTGCCTCACGCCCATCGGCGATCCGCCGTTGTTCCTCGGTTTTCTGCAAGGCGTGCCGTTCTGGTGGGTGGCAAAAAATTGCTGGCCAATGTGGGCGGTGGCCGTCGGCGCGCTGCTCGCGATTTTTTATGTGGTGGATAAAATTAATTTCGCCAAGGCCCCGTATGCGGTGCGCGAAAAGGAAATTGCCAACGAGACCTGGAAGGTTGAAGGCTTGGTAAATTTATTTTTCCTCGCCGTCATCCTCGGCGCGGTGTTTGTGGAGAAGCCCGTGTTCCTGCGCGAAGGACTGATGATCGCGGCGGCGGTCGGTTCGTATTTCACCACCAAAAAAACCGTCCATGAG
This sequence comes from Limisphaerales bacterium, assembly GCA_031411455.1. GTDB lineage: Bacteria > Verrucomicrobiota > Verrucomicrobiia > Limisphaerales > UBA11358 > UBA11358. The sequence continues at coordinate 9,589 of JANOBC010000127.1, read as the reverse complement.
GCGAACGGATTTAATTTTCATCCGGCCATCGAGGTGGCCGTGCTGTTCGCCGGAATTTTCACGACGATGATTCCCGCGCTGGCGTGGCTGGATCACAACGCCAGTTCGTTGCTCGGCCAGAATCCGTCACCCGGAATTTTTTACTTCGGCACCGGCACGCTGTCCGCGTTGCTGGACAATGCGCCGACGTATCTCGGTTTTTTGAGCGCGCTGTCCGGCGTGACTGGCTTGGAGGATACCGCCGCGCTGCTCGCCAGCCACGCGGCGCACATCATCGCCATCAGCGTGGGCGCGGTGTTCTTCGGCGCGGCGACCTACATTGGCAACGGCCCGAACTTCATGGTGAAATCCATTGCGGAACAAAACGAAGTGCGCACACCGACGTTTATGGAATTCGTCTGGAAATTTTCCCTGCCGTTCCTGCTGCCGGTGCTGGGGTTGGTGTGGTGGCTGTTTTTCCGAAGTTGAAATCTAGTCACAACTATGAAACATTTTGCGCACCCGGGCATCCTAGCTTGATAAAGAAATCACGCCGGATTGGGATTTCACTTTGCGCACTGCTTACAACATTTTGTTTCTCGTCCTCTTCGTCCTGTCAGCGCCGTATTATTTCTGGCGGCTGAAACGGCGTGGCAATTGGATGCGCAACTTCGGCCAGCGTTTCGCCCAATACGACCCCTCACTCAAGCAGGCGCTCACCAACCGCCACGTCGTCTGGCTGCACGCCGTCAGCGTGGGGGAAGTGAATCTCTGCACCCAACTCATCCGCGCGCTGGAAATCCGCGCGCCGAACGCCAAGCTCGTCGTCTCCTGCACCACCACCACCGGCATGGAGGAACTTCGCAAACGCCTGCCTTCACACGTCAGCAAAATTTATTATCCGGTGGACCGCCGCAAATACGTCCGCCACGCGCTCGCCACCATTAATCCGCAGGCCATCATTCTCATCGAGGCGGAAATCTGGCCGAACTTTCTCTGGCGCGCGGACGACCTCGACATCCCCGTGTTCCTCGCCAACGCCCGTTTGTCCGACCGCTCGTTTCCGCGCTACAAAAAATTCGGCTGGCTGTTCGGCCCGCTTTTTCGCTCCTTCAAAGGCGTGGGCTGCCAGAACGAGCAGGACGCCGAGCGGCTCAAATCCGTGGGCTGCCGCTCCCGCGCGGTGCAGGTGGTGGGCAATTTGAAATTCGATGCCGCCAAACTCAACGAGCAACGCAAGCTAGACGTGCGCGCTATGCTCCGTCAACTCGGCGTGGCGGATGATGCCCCCATCCTCGTCGCCGGCAGCACGCATGATGGCGAGGAACATATGCTCGTGGAGATCGCCGCGCGCCTGCGGCAAAAATTTCCGAAATTATTCCTCATCCTCGTCCCGCGCCATTTCGAGCGGTGCAAAGATATTGGCCATGGGCTGCGAGCCAGCGGAGTGAAGTTTGTTTATCGCAACGAAATTTTTGCGCGCACCCAAGCCACGCCCGGCGACGTGGACTGCCTTCTGGTCAACACCACCGGCGAACTCCGTTTTTTCTATGAGCCGGCTACAGTGGTCTTCGTGGGCAAGAGCATGATGTCCACCGGCGGACAAAACCCCATCGAGCCGGGCGCGCTTGGCAAGGCCATCGTGTTCGGACCAAACATGCAGAACTTTGCGGACATCACGCGCACTTTTTTGCTGAAGGACGCCGCCGTGCAAGTGAAAAATCCGGACGCGCTGGAAATTGTCCTCGCCGAACTCCTGCAAAATGAAACCCGCCGCGCGCAACTCGGAAAGAACGCCATGGCCGTCGTCGCCGAAAATCTTGGCGCGATTGACCGCATGGTGGAAATGATTCTCCCCGCCCTCGCCGAGCGCGGCATCAAAGTCGTCCCCAAAACCGGCGCAGCTTGAACCGGCTGGCCGTTGCTCCTCTTCTTCGTCGTTCTCGTCCTCGTCCTCGGAACGCATCATAAATCGAGGACGACGACGCGGACGATTTATTAAAACCGCGCGCCGCATTTCGCAGCTTGACGTAACCGCCGCCGCTTCTCATATTCGCGCCGCTTCGATTGCACCCCGGAGCGAGACGTAAAAATATGTCAAAGGCGAAATCTCCCACTGAAGTTACGGCCCCGGTTGTCGCCGCTGAAATTTCCCATGCCGACCCCGCGCTCAACCCCGCGCTCGTAGAAAAAATCAAGGACCTCATCCGCCTTCACAAAGAACAAAGCCAGCTGACTTTCGATGATGTCGGGGAAATTTTAACCGAGCAACACACGTCGCCCGCAAACCTTGACCACGTTTTTGCCAAGCTGCGCGAACTGGAAATCGAAGTGGTGGATGCTGCCGAAGTGGACGTTGTCAAGCCGACGGACAAGGAGGAGCCGGAGGAAGAAGATGGCAAGCGTGACGGTCTGGACGATCCCGTGCGGATGTATCTCCGGCAGATGAGCGTCTGGCCGTTGCTCACGCGCGAGCAGGAGGTTTCCATTTCCAAACGCATTGAGGAGGCCGAGACGGAACTCCGCTGCATCGTCTACGGCCTCGGCTTCACGGCCAAGGAACATCTCGCGCTCGCGGAGAAACTCCTCGCCGACCCACCGCGCGAACGCTTCGACCGCGTCATCCTCGACAAGAAGGTGGACAACCGCGAGACGCACCTGAAATCTCTCCGCCATCTCGTCCCCCGCCTGCGCGAGCTGGACGCCGAGGTGGACCAGCATTTCAACCACTGGCGCGACGCCCATCAGAACGCCAAGCGCACGCGCGAGCACGACGAATTCATCCGGCTCGACAAAAAATTACAGGCCACTTACCCAAAATTCTTCTTCAAACAGCGCATCGTCGAAGAAATGGCGCAGGTCGCCGAGAACATCCACGAAAAAATCCAATACAGCCTCCGCGCCATCGTCGAAGCGGAAGCGCAACGCGAATCCAGCGCCCAGAAACATCTCGTCGAAGCCGAACGCCAGACCCTGCGCGCGCTTGAAGAATTCGTGCGCATGCCGCACTCGGATTTCCTCATCGAGTTTGAGCGCCTGCGCGATGCGGCGGCGCGGGCGTTGCAGGCCAAGACAGAAATGGTCGAGGCAAATTTGCGCCTCGTGATTTCCATCGCCAAAAAATACACGAACCGCGGGCTGTCATTCCTCGACCTCATTCAAGAAGGCAATATCGGCCTGATGAAAGCCGTGGAGAAATTTGAATACCGGCGCGGCTACAAATTTTCCACCTACTCGACGTGGTGGATCCGGCAGGCCATCACCCGCTGCATCGCCGATCAGGCGCGCACCATCCGCATCCCCGTCCACATGATCGAGATCATCAACAAGCTGATGCGTTCGCAGAAAAAATTGCAGCAAGAACTCGGACGCGAAGCCACGCCGGAGGAAATTGCCGACGACATGCAGATGCCCGCCACCCGCGTGAACGCCATTTTGAAAATGGCGCAGCAGCCCGTCTCCTTGCAGACGCCCGTGGGCGATGGCGATGACGCCAGCTTCGGCGACTTCCTAGAAGACAAGGCCGCCGAAAGCCCGCTCGACCTGACGAGTTTTCACCTGTTGAAAGACCGCATCGGCGACGTGCTGTGCAGCCTGAACGAACGCGAACGGCAGGTTCTTGAAATGCGTTTTGGCATCCGCGACGGCAACGCGCGCACACTGGAGGAAGTCGGCCAACAATTTCGCGTCACGCGCGAACGCATCCGCCAAATCGAAGCCAAGGCGCTCCGCAAGATGCGCCATCCCACGCGGCTGAAACAGTTGCACGGCTTCCTGGACATCGAAGGACTGGGGATGGATTAGGCCGGGGCAAAAACCTGTAGAAAAGTTTGGTGGGCCCGCCCGGACTTGAACCGGGAACCAAAGCATTATGAGTGCTCTGCTCTAACCATTGAGCTACAGGCCCGCCCTATATTCACGGCATTTAAGGCGGTTAAAACTGCTCCACCTAGCCGCTGTCCACTTTTTGCGCCGTCATGAACTGAAACGCGGTGGAACGGTTTGGACAAATGCCGCCAATCCAATGTGCGCCTCGCTTCCGGCGCGAGGAACATACCAAAAGATTTTTGATGACCGCAAGCGGCGAGTGCTTGGCTAGTGGAAGCGGGGTGCAGCTTGACACTGTTCTTGATTTTTCCCTATCCCCGCGAGGCACGAGTGGGAGAGGGCTGAGCAAAAGGAAATTATTTTAACAGTTCCGCCGCCTCTCCCGCCATTGCCGCTGTCGCTGCTCTGCCATCCGATGGCGGAGAGAGAAAAATAAGCCCAACATAGATGAAACGGCTGAATTGTCGGCGGCGTCCTAATCAACGACCAATGAGTTTGAACCGTAAATTTTTTGCCGGGCTGTTCGCCGCTGTTCTCGGCGGTGGCGCGGCGGCATGGGCCACGAACTTGTCCGGCCCGGAGGAATTTCGCAAAGACGTTCGCCCGATTCTGCAAAATTTTTGTTTCGACTGTCACGCTGATGGCGCGAAGAAAGGCAGCGTGGCGTTTGATGAATTCAAATCGGATCAGGCGATGCTCGCGGACCGCGAGCTGTGGCTGCACGTTTTGAACAATTTGCGCGCCGGTCTGATGCCGCCGGCGAAACGTGACCAGCCAACGAAGGAACAGAAAGAAATCGTCGAGCGCTGGATCAAGCGCAGCGTCTTCGCCGCCGACCCGCAAAATCCCGATCCGGGCCGCGTCACCATCCGTCGGCTCAACCGCACCGAGTATCACAACACCATCCGCGATTTGCTCGGTGTGGACTTCGACACCGGCACGGCGTTTCCGCCGGACGACACCGGCCACGGCTTCGACAACATCGGGGACGTGCTGACTTTGTCGCCGATGCTGCTGGAAAAATATGTCGTCGCTGCCAACCAAATTATCACTGAAGCCGTGCCGATGGTTTCGCGCGTCCTGCCGGAACAAATCGTGGGCGGACGTGAATTTGTCGGCGGCGGCGAACTGATGCGCGGACGCGATGGCCGTCCGCCGAGGCGCGGTGGATTGCAATTGTCGTATTACCAACCGGCGGCGGTTACGAATCTTTTCGACGTTAAAATCGCGGGGAAGTATGGCCTCGGCGTGTCGCTGATGGTGAATGAAAAATATGTGGACGATGTTTTTGACTACAACAAATGCCGGCTCATTTTTCGCGTGGATGGGAAAGAATTGCTGCGCGAGGAATACAGTTGGGAAGGGGGCAAGCCGTATCACTACGACTACGAAACGGACTGGACGGCGGGCAAGCACGAGCTGGCATTCGAGCTGCAACCGCTGACAACAAACGAGCGGACGCGCACGCTTTCCATGCAAATCACGTCGGTAAAAATCAGCGGGCCGCAGGCGCAGGCGCATTGGGTGCAGCCGAAAGATTACGAGAAATTTTTCCCGCGCCCGGTTCCCGCTGGCGCGCGCGCGCGTCGGGATTATGCTCGCGAACTGCTTGGCGATTTTGCGCGGCGCGCGTTTCGTCGTCCGCCGGAAACGCGGACGTTGGATCGGCTCGTGAATCTCGCCGAGAGCATTTATTCGCAGCCGGGGAAAACGTTTGAGGCCGGGGTGGCACAGGGCATGGTGGCGGTGCTGTCGTCGCCGCGATTTTTATTTCTCGAAGAACGCGCCGAAGTAGCGGCCATCAAGCTGCCTGCCGCCACAAAATCGTATCCCTTCATTGATGAATTTTCCCTCGCGTCGCGGCTCTCCTATTTTCTGTGGTCGTCCATGCCGGATGATGAGTTAATGCAACTCGCCAAAAAAAATGCGCTGCGAAAAAATCTCAACGCCCAGATCGCGCGGATGCTGGCGGATCAACGGTCGCAGGCGTTCGTGAAAGATTTTATCGGGCAATGGCTGCGCACGCGCGACATCGAAAGCATCCAGCTTGAACCGCGCTCGGTGTTGCAGCGCGAGCGGGAGTTCGCCCCGGAAATCGAGCGCCACCGCCAACGTCTTCGCGAACTCAACGACAAGCGCGCCGAGCAGGTCACGGCGGCGGAGCGGGTCGAGAGGGAAAACCTCCGCGCCAGTTTCCGCCGACGGCTTGGCACGCTGCCGCCGGTGGAAATGAACGCGGAACTGCGCCTCGCCATGCGGCTGGAAACGGAAAAAACTTTTGATTACCTGTTGCGCGCGGACCGCAGCCTGCTCGAATTGATTGACAGCGATTACACGTTTCTCAACGAGCGGCTGGCGAAGCATTACGGCATCACGAATGTTTTTGGTGACGAGCTGCGGCTCGTGAAACTGCCCGCCGGCAGCCCGCGCGGCGGCGTGCTGACGCAAGGCTCGGTGCTGGGCGTCACGTCGAATCCCACGCGCACGTCGCCGGTGAAGCGCGGCGTTTTCATTCTCGACAACATTCTCGGCACACCGCCGCCACCGCCGCCGCCGAACATTCCGCAGTTGGAAGACGCGGCCAACAAAATTACCGGCCATGTGCCGTCGCTGCGCGAGACGCTGGCGGTGCATCGGGAAAATGCCTTGTGCAGTTCGTGCCACAACCGGATGGATCCGCTCGGCCTCGCGTTGGAAAATTTTAACGCGCTAGGGATGTGGCGCGATCAGGAATACGGCACGCCGATTGACGCGACGGGCAAATTAATCACCGGCGAAAGTTTTAACAACATCCGTGACTTGAAGCATATTCTCGCGACCAACCACGCCGAAGATTTCTACCGCACGGTCACGGAGAAGCTGCTAATTTATTCACTGGGACGCGGGCTGGATTATTATGATGTGGAAACGTCCGACCAGATTGTCGCGCGGATTGAGGCCGCGAACGGGCGCGTCTCGGCGCTGATCGCGGGCGTGGTGGAATCTGCCGCGTTTCAAAAAACGCGTGTTACCGAAGAAAGCGAAACTGGCAGCAAGGTAAAAATTCGTTCGCAAGTGGATGCCGAAATGAAGCTATGAAATTAATCGCAGCAAATTTTGCTGGCGCTTTTTTAGGTGGTTTTTGCGCTGCGAAAACCCCGTCGCCGCGCGACAACTGCCACCACAGTTTGCAAATAGTTTTAGCCAGTCAAAAGAAACGCCCATGAAAACTAACGCCTCCTCCAGCCACGCGGCGCAACGGAATGCTTTCACGCGGCGCAGCTTCTTGCGCGGCCTCGGCGCGTGCATCGCGCTGCCGGCGTTTGAATCGCTCGTGCCGCTGCCGTCGCTCGCCGCGCTCGCCGATTCCACCGAAGCCGCGCGGCTCGCGGCCACGGCCACGGGCGCGCCGTTGCGCACGGCGTTTTTGTATTTTCCGAATGGCGCGATTCCGTCCGTCTGGTGGCCGGGCGGCGGCGAAAAAGATTTTCAACTTGGCCGCACGTTGCAGCCACTCGCAGCGTTGCGCGAACACCTCCAGGTGCTCGGCGGCTTGGCGCACGTCAACGCCACCGCAGGCATGGACGGCGGCGGCGACCACGCGCGCGCGAACGGCACGTTCCTCACCGGCGTGCGCCTGAAAAAAAGCGCGACCGATGTGCGCGCGGGCATTTCGATTGATCAAGTCATGGCGCGAGCAGTCGGACATCTCACGCGCTTTCCGTCGCTCGAACTGACTTGCGACGCCGGACGCAATACCGGCGCGTGCGACTCCGGCTATTCCTGCGCCTATCAATACAACGTCTCGTGGAGTTCGCCGACGACGCCGATGACGCCCGAGGCGAATCCCCGCCAGGTTTTTGAGCGGCTCTTCGGCGCGGGTTCACCGGGCGACCGCCGCGCGGAACTGCAACGTCGTCGTGCGGAGCAGCGTTCCATTTTAGATTTCGTTCTGGAAGACGCGCGCGATGTGCAACGCGGCCTTAACACGCATGACAAGGACAAGCTCGATCAATACCTCACTGGCGTCCGCGAATTGGAAGAGCGGATTCAACGCTCGGAAAAACTCGGCGATCCGCGCGACCCCTCACAGGACACGCCCCCCGGAATTCCGGCGACTTACGCGGAGCATATTCAAGTGATGTTCGACACGCTGCTGCTCGCGTTTCAGACCGACTCCACGCGCGTCGCGACCATGCTGCTGGCGCACGACGGCAGCAACCGTTCGTTCGCGGAGATTGGAATTCCCGAAGGCCATCATGACCTCTCGCATCACGGCGGCAACGAGGAGAAGATTCAGAAAATTTCCGACATTGACGTTTGGTATGTGAAGCAGCTGGCGCGGTTCATGGAAAAAATGCGCGACACGAAAGACGTGGACGGCCAGTCGCTGCTGCACAATTCGATGATCGTCTATGGCAGCGGCAACGCGGACGGCAACCGCCATTCGCACGACAACCTACCCATCATCCTCGCCGGCGGCGGCGGCGGCACGTTCGCGCCGGGACGCTTCGTGAAGCACGGCGAAAAGCCGGCGTGCAATCTGTTCTTGAGCCTGGCCGACCGCATGGGCGTGAAACATCTTGAACGCTTCGGTGATTCGACGGCACGGCTGGCGAATATCTAAATTCATTACCACGGAGCGCGGCCTTCAGGCCGCTTCCATGTGCGTCAAGTCGAGGGGCTGAATAAGCCGAAATTAGATTGCGAGCGAAGCCCTCACGGTTCTGCCTTGATAACAGATGGTCTGCCTCTGCCGTCCGCGTGGTGAGATGAAAATAATTTTGTATTCTCGCTCTCGCACTAGTTCAGGAAAATTTCCTTGGCGTTCGGAAATGGTCAGTTCACCACGCGCGTCGTCCCAGAAAAAATCCACCAGTGCAAATGCGCCGCGCTCGTAGTCGTAGCCATTGCCCGCGTCTTCATAAAGTGTGAACGTGCCGTCCGCACCGGAGTAAACTCTAATTTCGTAAGGCACATCAGGAATCTCATCCACGAACTGCATCACCTCGGTCAGCGGCAAGATGGAGCCAGCGCGGACGAACAGTGGAAGTGTCTCCAACGGCGCGGCGGCGGCGATGGTTTGACCGCCCGCGTGAACTTCGTCCGTCCAGAAATCATACCAGCCAGTCCCGGCCGGCAGATAAACTTCGCGGCTGCGGTTCGCGCCGGTTATCGGTTGAGAATTTTTTCCGTAATACATCGGCGTCGTCACGGGACAGACGAGCAGCGCCGGGCCGAAAAGAAATTCATCCGTGAGATGATGCGCCGCGATGTCGTGTGGAAAATCCAGCGCCACGGCGCGCAACATTGCACGGCTGTTCAGCGTGACTTGCGCCGCGAGCGAGTAAATGTAGGGAAGAAGTTGGTAGCGCAGCCGGATATATTTCGCGATGGTGTCGTAGAAAACATTTCCCTCATCACCGAAGCGCCAGATTTCGCGCGCGGCATCCGTGCCGTGCGAGCGGAACACCGGCAGGAACGCGGCGTATTGCAACCAGCGCGTGTAGAGTTCCCAGAAGCCGAGATCGCGGCAGCCGGTGTCGCGCGGGTCGGGATCCAGCGCGTTCATGTCGGTCAGGCCACGACAACCGTCCGCATAATCACCGCGCCAGAACCACAGCTTCGGATCGTGGTTGATGAAAAATCCGCCGATGTCCACGGTCCAGAACGGCTCGCCCGTCGCGCAAAAATTCACGCCTTCGGGAATGCAGTTACGCAGCGTCTGCCACGTCGCGCAGATGTCGCCGTTCCAGCAAATCGTGGCGTAGCGATGCTGTCCCGCGTAGCCGGAGCGCGTGAG
>JANOBC010000126.1:0-1667 GCA_031411455.1 Limisphaerales bacterium | reverse complement strand
GCCGGAACCAAGGGCATCCAGGAGACGGTCATCGGCATGGCGCATCGCGGCCGGCTGAACGTACTGGTGAACACGCTCGGCAAGATGCCGAAGGATTTGTTCTCGGAGTTCGAAGGCAAGCAGGTCGAGCAGTTGCCGATGGGTGACGTCAAATACCACCAGGGGTTTTCGTCGGACATCATGACGCCGGGCGGACCGATGCACCTGACCCTGGCGTTCAATCCTTCGCACCTTGAAATCGTCAATCCGGTCGTCGAGGGTTCGGTCAGGGCACGCCAGCACCGGCGCAGGGATCGGGATGGCACGCAGGTGCTGCCGATCGTTCTGCATGGGGATGCCGCGTTCGCCGGCCAGGGTGTTGTCATGGAAACGCTGAACCTGTCACAGACCCGCGGATACGGCACGGGTGGCACGCTTCACATCATCGTCAACAACCAGATCGGATTCACCACATCCGATACGCGCGACACGCGATCGACCCTGTATTGCACGGACGTCGCCAAAATGGTCGAGGCGCCGATTTTCCACGTGAATGGAGACGATCCGGAAGCGGTGGCGCTGGTGACTGAAATCGCGCTCGATTTCCGCATGGAATTCCACAAGGATGTGGTCATCGACGTGGTGTGTTTCCGCAAGCTCGGCCACAACGAGCAGGACGAGCCCATGGTGACGCAGCCGCTGATGTACAAGCTGATCGCCCAGCATCCCGGTACGCGCAAGCTTTACGCTGAAAAACTCGCGGGGCAGGGCGTGATCAAGCCGGCGGATCCCGACGAAATGATCAAGACTTACCGCGATGCGCTGGATGCGGGTTTTCATACGAACAAGACCATACTTTCCAACTACAAGCCGCCGTTCCAGGTGAACTGGGCGCCCTTCAAGAACATCCCATGGACCTTCAAGGCGGTGACTGGCCTGCCGATGGACACCTTGAAGCTGCTTGCAACGAAACTCACCACCGTGCCCCAGCATTTCAAGCTGCATCCCCGCGTCGAAAAAATAGTCTCGGATCGCCGCGCCATGGCCGCGGGAACCGTGCCGCTCGACTGGGGCATGGCGGAAAATCTTGCCTACGCCGCATTGCTCAAGGATGGCTTCGCGGTAAGGTTGTCAGGTCAGGACAGCGGCCGTGGCACCTTCTTCCACCGTCACGCCGTCTGGCATGACCAGAATCGCGAGCGCTGGGATGCCGGTACCTATATCCCGTTGCAGCACATCAGCGAGAACCAGCCGGATTTCGTCGTGATCGATTCTGTGCTCTCCGAGGAAGCGGTGTTGGGGTTCGAATACGGCTACGCGACAGCAGAACCGAACGAGCTTGTGATCTGGGAAGCGCAATTCGGCGACTTTGCCAATGGCGCTCAAGTCGTGATCGACCAGTTCATTGCCGCGGGAGAAGTCAAATGGGGAAGAATCTGCGGAGTCGCGCTGATGCTGCCGCACGGCTATGAAGGCCAGGGTCCTGAACACTCCTCGGCGCGGATAGAACGCTATCTGCAATTGTGCGCGGATTACAACATGCAGATCTGCATTCCGTCGACGCCCGCGCAAATGTTCCACCTGTTGCGCCGGCAGATGATCAGGCCGTTCCGCAAACCGCTGATCATCTTCAGTCCGAAAAGCCTGCTGCGCCACAAGGAATCGATTTCGTCGCTGGACGACCTGGC
>JANOBC010000125.1:0-2196 GCA_031411455.1 Limisphaerales bacterium | reverse complement strand
ATTTCGTGGTTCAAAGAAAATCCAAGACCAACCGCACAAATTCCTCCGGCGCATCCGCGTGAACCCAATGGCTCGCCACCGCGATGGTTTGGATTTGCGACACCGGGAACAGTCGTTGGATTTCTAATTCATCCACCGCACCGATGTAATCTGACTTGCCGCCACGGATGAACAACGCCGGCTTCTCAAAGTGGTTCGGCGGACTCAAAACTTCGCCGAGGCGCGAATAATTTTCCGCCACGCCGCGCAGGTTCATCTTCCAGAAAAATTTTCCCTGCTCGTCGCGTCCCAGATTCTTCAACAGGAAGCGTCGCAGGTTCAGCGACGGGATTCCTGGTTCCAGCACGACTTCAATCTCCGCCCGTGTCTGAAATGATTTCAAATCCACCGCCAGCAGCACTTCAAAGATGTGATCATGCGCCCGCTTGTAGGCTCGCGGAGCCATGTCCACTACGACGAGCCTTTTTACACGCGCCGGAAAATCCAGCGCGAACTGCATCGCCACCTTGCCGCCCATCGAGTGGCCGATGACGTGCGCGCTTTCAATTTTTTGCGCTGCGAAAAATTTCTCCACGTCGGCGGCCATGAGCGGATAATCCATCTCCGCGTGATGCGGTGAATGGCCGTGGTTGCGCAGGTCGGGGATGAAGACATGAAAATTTTCCGCGAGTTTCGGCGCGACGCCAAACCAGTTGTCCCCCGACCCGAACAAACCGTGGAGCAACACGAGCGGTTCGCCGTGGCCGAGTTGTTTGAAATGAAGCTGCATGAAAACTAAACAGCTAATCTCCGCTAATTCGCGCTAATGAATCTTTCCAAATCAGCGTTTATCAGCGCAGATTAGCGCAGATTAGCGGTTAAAAAAATTACTCGTCCTCGCGCGCCGGGAACTCAAAAGTAATCTTACCCTTCTTGTCCATCACGAGGAATGCCGGGAACGGTTTGCCGGATTTGGAGATGAATTTTTCCATCACGTCGCTCTTCTTTGACTTGAGAATTTTCGCCGCCTGCTCGGCATCAATCGGCTGCTCTAAAATCGTTTTGCCGATAGGCTTGAACGTGCAGCGCTTCTCCAAGCGCTGCGAATTTTCGCAGACGTAGCCGGCGGCGACTTCCGTGTCAAACACTTGGCCGCCGCACTTCGGGCATTTGCCCACGACGGTCTTGCCGGTGAAATCAAGTTTCGGCGGCGGCTCGCTGCTGCGCGTGCGGCCCTTGCCTTCACGCGGCGGAAAATCAAACGCGGTCTTACCCTCCTTCACAATCAGGAACGCCTTGAACGGACGATTATTTTTCTTGGAAATAAATTTCGTGAGCAAATCCGTTTTGCCATCCGCCAGAAGTTTCTTGATCTGCTCCGGCGCAATTTCCTGCTGCAAAATGATTTTGCCGGATCGGAAATCGCACGTCGGCGTCGGGCCGGTCTGTTTTTCGCAGACGTAATTCATGCCGTTGTCATAGACGTTGGCCTGACACTTCGGACATTTGCCGAGCACTTCTTTGCCAGTAAAATCAACGGGTTCAGCGGGTGCGCCGTCCTTGCCACCGTTGCCGAAATCAAATTCCACCTTGTGTTCAGCAGTCATCCGCAGCACGGCGGCAAACGGAAATCCTTGCTTACTGCGGAAGCCTTGCAACGGGCCGACCACTTTTTTCGTGATGATCTCTTCGACCTCTTCCGGCTCGAACATGCGGCTGCACAAAGTTTTCCAGAAAGCGAAATCGCACTTGTCGCATTGAAACTGTTTGTAGCGCTCGTGGATTTCACCACCGCATTTCGGGCACGGAACTTTCAACGTGCCGAAGTCGCCGGGGATCGTGTCATATTCAAACTTCTTCGCGCACTCGACAATCTTGCGCGTCATGTCGGCAATGCCCGCCATGAATTCCGTGCGGCTGATTTTTTTCCGCTGCATCTCCTTCAACTGAAATTCCCAGTCGCCGGTCAATTCCGGTTTGGTGAGTTCAGGAATGCCCAAACCGTTCAATAGCTCCATCAACGAAAACGCCTTCGCCGTCGCCTGCAACTCGCGGCCATTGCGGTGAACGTAATCTTCGTAAATCAAACCTTCAATCGTCGCCGCGCGCGTGGCGGGCGTGCCGAGACCTTTCTCGCTCATCGCCTCGCGCAGTTCGTCGTCGTCAATGAGTTTGCCCGCGCCTTCCATCGCGGAGAGCAGCGTGGCTTCCGAATAC
>JANOBC010000124.1:0-10920 GCA_031411455.1 Limisphaerales bacterium | reverse complement strand
CGATGCAAGGCGCGCTGCGCCGCGCGAACCTGGAACCGAGCGCCATCGGTTACGTCAACGCCCACGGCACCGGCACACGCGACAACGATCTCGCCGAAGCCATCGCGATGAAAGCGGTCTTCCACAATCGTGTGCCGCCATTCTCCAGCACCAAGCGCGTTTTCGGCCACGCGCTCGCTGCGAGCGGTGCGATGGAGGCCATCGTGTGCGTCGAAGCGTTGCGGCGTCAGGAGTTGCCGCCGAATCCCGGCTTCACAAAATGCGACCCGACCATCGGCCTTGAACCCGTCGCGGAAATGCGCCCCGCGCCGTTGACTCATGTGATGAGCAACTCGTTCGGCTTTGGCGGAAACAACGGCGTTTTAATTTTTTCCAAGGCAGACACCAAGCCGCAGACGAGCGCGCCAAAAAAAGTTTCCGTGGTCGTCAGCGGCATCGGCGTCATCGGGCCGGGCGTGGTGACGACGAAAGAAATCATCGCACCGCTGCCGCCGGGCAAAGGGCCGATCCACAGTTGCGGTGCGCTCGCCGATGCTGCGCAGTTGAATCCCACGCAGCGTCGCCGCTTGAGCCGGTTGCAACAGATGGCGATCATCGCGGCGAGATACAGCCGCCAAAGTAGCGCAGGCGTCTCGCCTGCGGGGACAGGAGAAAATTTGCCGAACGCAGGCGGGATGCCCGCGCTACCACGCATCGCCGTCGCCATCGGCACGGGGCTGGGTTGTCTCGAAGACGCGGGCGCGTTCATCGAGAATCTGATTTCCAAAGACGAGCGCGAGCCGATGCCCGCGCGTTTTCCGAACACCGTTCACAACGCGCCCGCCGGACAAGTGGCGATTGACCAGAATGCCCGCGCGATGAATTCCGCGCCGACTGTTGGCGAGGTCACGTTTGAAACCGCGCTCTGGCAGGGCATTTCGCAGCTCGCGATTGATGAGGCGGACTGCGCACTCGTCGGCGCGGTGGACGAGGCGGATAAATATCTTCTGCACATCGGCCAGCGCTGGGGCGTGTGGAACGACACGGTCATGCCCGGCGAAGGCGCAGTGGTCGCGTGTCTTGCGCCGGCGAAAAAAATTTCCGCACCGCTCGCGCGCGTGACGGCGGTGAAGCTTGGGCGCTATCGCCGCCCGTTTGATGCGCAGCGCGAGGCGGCGTGGATAGCGTCGGCAGTGGATTTGAAAAATGTCGGTGTGATTTTGAGCGGAGCGAAAGGCTATCCGCGCCTTGACCCATTTTACGAAAGCGTCGGGGCAGAACTCGCCAAGCGCGCCGGGAAAATGGAGCATCAGACTTACAAGCAACTCTGCGGGGAATTCCACGCCGCGTCGGCCTTCGGCTTCTCGCAAGCCGTGAAGCTGGCGCAGGAAAAAAACTGCGGTGTGCTCCTCTACACGCTCTCGCTGCGCGGGGCGAAGGCGATTTGTTTGGTTGAACCGGGCGTGAAATCAATCGTCGCCTGAATATGTCAGCGCGCTTTCCCCTCACCCCAGCCCTCTCCCCCGGGGAGAGGGAGCAGCTATCGAACATTTTCTTAAAATTTGAAGACACCCGAGCTAAAGTCTGTGGTGGATTTTCCAAAACGCGGCGAGCGGTTCTCCCGCTCCCTGGGGGAGAGGGCCGGGGTGAGGGGGAACAAACTATCCATTTCTCTCAAAAGCCATGAGCCGTTTTGATTTTCTGGCGATTGGAGTTTTGGCCGTTGTTGCCGCTGGCATCTTCGCCCATCACAGTTGGCTTATCATTGCTGTCGGATTCGCGTTCTTCCTCTTGATGGGTTTGGGCGTGGCGATTCCACGGTTGCGGCTGTTTGGAAATTTCATCTGCTCCGGCAACCGCTCCAAAAAACAAGTCGCGCTGACGTTTGATGACGGCCCCGATCCGCGCTCGACGCCGCAACTGCTCGAACTGCTACGCGAAGAAAAAATTTCCGCCGCGTTTTTCTGCATCGGCAAGCACGTCGAGAAGAATCCTGAACTCGCCGCGCGCATCGTCCGCGAAGGACACCTGCTGGAAAATCATTCCTACGCGCACAGCAACTTCATCAATTTTTATTCACCGAAACGGTTGCGCGCTGAATTGACACAGGCGCAGGCGGTCATGGAAAAAGCCGCTGGCTGCGCGCCAAAATTTTATCGTCCGCCGGTCGGGCTTTCCAATCCCGGCACGTTTCGTGTGACGCACGCGCTGGGCTTGCAAGTCATCGGCTGGAACATCCGCAGCCTCGACACGGTCATCGCGGAGCCGGAAAAAATCGTGGCGCGCATCCGGCGCCGCTTGAAACCGGGCGCGATCATTCTGCTGCACGATGGAAACATTCCCGCCGAAAAATTACTAGCGACAGTCAAATCGTTGTTGGACACGTTGCGCGGGCTGGGCTATCAAGTGGTGCGACTCGATGAATTGTTGAAATGAAAATCTTTACCGCCATTTTTTTGCTCGCGCTGACCGGCTCTGGATTAGCCGCAACGAACGACGTTCCCCCGCCGCCCGCCGACCTGCGCGCCATCATGGCGGACTTTCAGAAGAAAATGTCCACGGTGAAATCCGTTTACATGGAATACACGCAGGAGCGCGTGCTAAAACTTTTTTCGGAGCCGTTGAAGACCGAGGGCATCATGCTCGTGGCGCAGCCGGAGCGCGTGCGCTGGGAGACGACCGCGCCTTACCAAACCATCATGCTCGGCGAGCGGAAAAATGTGGCGCAGTTCGAGTTCAACGACGGCAAGTGGGAGAAGTTAAAACTCGGTTTTCCGCAGGCGCTGGAAAAATTGATGCAGCAGATGTCCGCGATGAACCAAGGCAGGCTCGACGCGATGACAAATGATTTTTTTGTCACCGTTTCCAACGGCACCGAAACCGTGCTGACGATGTCGCCCAAAAATGAAACCGTGCGCAACATGATGTCCTCAATCGAAATCCATCTCGCCCTAGATTTGTCCGCGACGCGTTCGGTCGTGATGAATGAGCCGAACGGCGACCTGACGCGTATCACGTTTCAAAACGAGAAATATGATGTGGTGTTTCCCGCCGGAACGTTTGACCAGAGCAAACCGCTGCCCATCGCCGCCGTGAAAGCGGCTGTGAACCATGCGCCCTGAAGTGCTAATCAAAAAAAATGCGAATCGCTCTGATTGTGCGGGCGGCTTCTTTCCCCTCACCCCGGCCCTCTCCCTCGGGGAGAGGGAGCAGCTATGCCGCCGTCTCGTCAATCGGTTGCTCTCGAATTTAACCCGATGCTGGATTCAATTCTCCCTCTCCCCAGGGGAGAGAGCTGGGGTGAGGAGAAAGCGGCGGGGAAATAATTTTGCCGGGATAAAATTCGCGGCGCTGATACTTTTCTCGCTGGCTCTGTTGCTCGCGGCGGGCTGCGCGCACACGGAGCGCAGTGGCGGTGTCCAGCCCGCCAGATATGTTCCGCCAGCGGACGGCTTTCAGACGCACCGCGCCATTTTCACCGTGCTGGGGAAACAATATTCGTTCAATGGCTATCTTGCGTTGAGTCACACTGGCGGGAAGCGGCTGCTTGTCACGGAAAATTTTGGAATGGTTTTTGCCGATGTCCTCATCAAACCGGACGGCAAGATTTATGTCTTTCAATCGAACAAGATTTTCACGCCACGCCGGATCAAAAAATATGTCGCGGCTGATCTGGAGGCTTTGTTTGGCGACCATCATTCCAAAAAAACGCCGGTGACACTGGTCTCGCCGGAACATCTGATTTTGAAACGCAGTTTTTATTCGCTCAATCTGCGCATTGTGCAAACCAAACCCGGCGCGCAGCCGGATTCCATGTTCGACGAAACCAAAGCTCAAAAATGAACTACCAAGATTCCATCGCCGCCGCGCGTCAAAGCGGTCCGACGCCGCAGGACGACGGCGCGAGCGCATTTGAATTTAATTTTCCGGCGAGCGACCCGGTGTTCGTCGGGCATTTTCCCGACCGCCCGATTTTGCCGGGTATTTTCCAGCTTGAGATCGTGCGGCTCGCCGCCGAGCTGGTGCGCAGCCGGAAATTTGCCGTGCGCGAAATCGCCAAGGCGAAATTTCAGCGCCCCATCGTTCCCGGCGAAATCCTGAAGCTGAACCTGAACCTGTCCGAGGCCGACGGCGTCATTTCCGCGCGGGCGAATTTTACCTGCGGTGGACAGGCGGCGGGTGAAGTTTTGTTGTTGCTCGCGTGAGCAACGTGCACGGAGCGCGGCGTTCACGCCGCTTCAACATCGGACAGTTCTGGAGCAGCCGGATGCTGCTGGTTGACCAATGATGAAGCGGCGTGAACGCCGCGCTCCTGGCGCTTCGCGAAACCGCCGGGTTCAAATTGAATCTTCCTTTGAATGATACGAATTAAAAAATGGTTGAAGCGGATTTTTGCTGTCGCCGCAGTGCTGGCGGTGATTGGCGCGCTGGTGATTTATTTTGCGGTGCGCAGCAGCATCGCCACACCGCCGCCTTTGCCCAAGGATGTTTCCATTCTTCAACTCAAACCCGAGGTGCGTGATGGAAAAACTTTTCTCGGAAAATCCTGGCGCAGCGAGCGCGAGGGTTTGCCGGTCGTCTGCCTGCGCGGTGCGCCGCTGGAGATTGGCTATGCGGACGGCGTGCTGATGCAGGACAAGATGCAGACGCTGGAGCGCGAGTTTCAGGCGATGCTCAAAACCTATGTGCCGCGCCACTGGGTTAAGGAATCCATCAAGGCCTACATCTTCTGGCGCAACCGCCACTTGAGTGATTTCATCGCGGAGGATTATCGGCTGGAGCTTTACGGCACGACGCTCGGCTGCAAGGACATCAATCCGGAGGAAGGAAATTTTTACAACCGCCTGCTCAACTACCACGCCGCGCACGACATCTCCTACATGATGATTGATAATCCGTTTCTCGCGCGCAGCGCGGGCTGCACGGCGTTCGGCGCGTGGGGCAACGCCACGAGCAACGGCCATCTCATCACCGGCAGAAATTTTGACTGGGAGGCGGCGGAAGTTTTCAGCCGCGATCGCGTCGTGGAAATGTTTGAGCCGGACAACGGCATTCCGTTCATCTCGCTCTCGTGGGCGGGCATGGCGGGCGTGCTTTCGGGAATGAACCGCGCCGGTGTCTCCGTGACCATCAACGGTGCGCCATCGAAGCTGCCGGATGCCGCTGCCACGCCCGTGGCGATGGTGGCGCGCGATGTCTTGCAGCACGCGCACAATCTGGACGAGGCGCTGAAAATTGTGCGCGCCGCAAAAGTTTTTGTCTCGACCATCTGGCTCGTGGGCAGCCGCGCGGATGGAAAATTTATCATCGTGGAAAAAACGCCGGACGTGACGAATGTGCGCGAGGCCAACGGCGATTCCATTGTCTGCCCGAATCATTTTGAAACCGATGGGTTGAAAGCGATGGCGCAGAACACGAATTACATGGCCGAAGCCACGTCCCTCGCGCGCGAGCAGCGGTTGACGGAACTCCTCAAGCAAAACACCGGCGCAGTGGACGCGGCGCATTCCGTAAAATTTCTCCGCGACCGCGAGCTGCCCGGCGGCATTTTCGTGGGCGACGGTCATCGCAGTTCGCTCAACGCCTTCATCGCCACGCACGCGGTGGTGATGGACTTGACGGCGGGAATTTTCTGGGCCGCCGCGCCGCCAAACGGGCTGGGAAAATTTGTGGCGTTTGACGTGAATGACTTTTCCCACGAACTGCCGGAGTTGACGATTCCGGCGGACGAGGTTTTGGCCACCGGCGAATTTGACCGCATGAAGCAGTCGCGAAAACTTTTGGACGACGGCTTACACTCGCTAGAGAACAATGACGCAAACGCCGCGCTGGATTTGGCAAAAAAGGCGGAGACGTTGAACCCCGGCTTCTACGAGAATTTTATTTTAGAAGGTCGCGCGTTGCTGGCTCTCGGAAAAAAATCCGAGGCCGCGCTGGCGCTTGAGGCTGCGCTGGCCGCGTCGCCCGCGTTTTTGAGCGAGCGGCAGAGAGTGGCGGAATTATTGCGGCAGGCGAAAAAGTAGGGCGGGACACGGCGCCAGCCACATTGGAATCGCTGGCTTCCAGTCGACGTGTTCGGGCGGCTAGTCTCGATTTGGTGGACAAGCGTTGGGTGCTGGTGTGAGCTAAACGAAACCCGCCTCATGAACATCGAAAACCAAACCAACTAAACCATGCGCCATCCCAACGCTGTCCACCAAATCGAGTTCAGGCCAGGCCAGAATGATGAAGATGAGGATGATTCCTAACAAAAACAGAAGGCCGGACTTGCGTCCGGCCTTCGTGGTGAAAAGGATTATACGCCTTCACCAAGGCGCTCAGAAGGGCGACGCGACCAACTTGGGCGCTGTCCGAGCCGCGCCGCGAGCAAATCCCCTATGCCAACCCTAAACGGACAGTGAAATTTTCAATTAAAACCAATCACTTCAATTCAGACGCAATTAGAAACAAAAAGGTTCAAAAAAAGTTAATGAAAATTTCAACCATCGAAGCTCATGCCGCTTTGCTCTCATTGATGGAGAAATCGTCTGCATTTGCCCTTGATTCTGATTCAGATTCCAGCCAAATCAGAAAATATTTTCACCGAACGCGAACGGATGACGCGGGCGAGGGGTGTTCGCCCATCCGGTTTAAGGGATTCTCTTAACGCCGCCTCCTTGCCAATGCCTGAGGCGAGAACCCATGTTTCGCCAGCTGCCGCAATGGCGGCGTAGCTCAATGAAATCCGCGTGGGCGGCGGCTTGGGTGAATTTTCAATCACCAAAAACGGCGTCGTGCAGTCTAAAATTTCTGCGCCCGCGCCCGGAAACAGCGAGGCAACGTGTCCGTCCTCGCCCATGCCGAGCAAAATCAAATCCAGCACCGGCAGGTGGTTTTTGGATGAAGGGGTCACTCCTCGCAATTCGACTTCGGCGCTTTGGACGGCAGCGGCGGGCAAATCTTCACCGCGCAGGCGGTGGATTTTTTCGGCGGCGATTTTCAGCGGTGTGAACAGAAGTTCGTTCGCCATCTTGAAATTGCTGTTCGGATGAGTCGGCGGGACGCAGCGTTCATCCGCCCAGAAAAAGTGGACGTTGGCGAACGAAACAGCGCGGGCTTTGGCTTGCTCGACCGCCGAAGTAAAAAACTTTTGGGTGATGCGTCCGCCGGAGAGCGCGACGCAATGTGTTTTGCCGGCGCGGTTGGCCGATTCAACCGCTTGCAGCCACGCGCTCGCGGCGGCGCGGGCGAGTTCGTCGGCGGTGGCGAAGGCAAGGAGGTCAACGTTTTTCATTTCGGTGTTTCTCAACGATGGGCGTAAAATAATGAATGCGGGCGTGGCGGTAGCCTTTGAGTTTGGTGTCGCAGGTCAGCAACGTCAGCCGGTGGACGCGCGCGGTGGCGACGATGAGTTCATCCGCGGGATCGTTGACGGGAAAATCAGGAAGGTGCATCGCATCCGCGACAACTTCGGGTGTGATGGGCAATACTTGAATGTTGGCCGCCGTCGCGCCTTTCAGCCACGCGCCGAGCGCCTGATGCAATTGGAGTTTGCCAATCTGGTTTTTCTTACCGACCTCCCAAAGGCTGATGGCGGAGAGGCCAAACTGTGCGTTCCGCGCGGCGAGCAGTTCCTGGATTTCGTTCGGCAACGCGCCTTCATTTACATAGCCGAAAAGCCAGGCGTTAGTGTCCAGCAGGTAGGTCATTTCATTGCGTCCCATTCCAGATTCATCGGCTCGTCAATGTCGCCGTGAATGATAACCGTGCCCTTGCCGGAACCGAGGAAACTTTTTTGCTTCGGCTCCGGCACGACGCGGGCGAAGGGTTTGCCGCGCTTAAGCAGTTGCACGGTCTCGCCGCGCTCCAGCCATTTGGAGAGCCGGGCGAACTCGTTCCGCAGGTCGCGGATGGTCGCTGTTTTCATGGTGATACAATTGTATCACCAGTAGAAATTGTCAATCTGATTTACTTGATCACCTGCGGTTCGTGCCACACATGACTGAGTTGCGCGAGCAGGTCGTCGGCGGCAATCGGCCCCCACGTGCCGGCGGCGTAAAATTCGCGGTTCGTCAGCGACTTGCCTTCCCAACCAGCGCGGATGTCGTCGGCAATCTTCCACGCGGTCTCCACTTCGTCGCGGCGGATGAACAGCGTGGCGTCGCCGGCAACGGCTTCGAGCAGCAGGCGTTCGTAGGCTTCGGGCGTGTAGGCGCCGAATTCGGAATCGTAGCTGAAGTGCATCCGCACGGGCCGTGCGCCGAGCGTGGTGCCGGGAACCTTGCCGTTGAAGCGCAGGGAAATTCCTTCGTTTGGCTGGAGCCGCAGCGTGAGCGCGTTCGCACCCAGCTGGTCGCCGCATTTGGCGGCGAAGAGGACGTTGGGCGTGGGACGGAATTGGATCCGCACTTCGCTCGCGCTCATGGGCAGATTTTTTCCGGTGCGGAGGTAGAACGGCACATCGCTCCAGCGCCAGTTATCAATGAAGAGTTTCAACGCGACGAACGTCTCGACGTTCGAGTCGGGTTTCACTTTCGTTTCCTGCCGGTAGCCGGGACGCATCTCGCCGCCGACCGCCCCGGCGAAGTATTGACCGCGCACGATTTGCTTGGCGACGGCTTCGGACGTGAGCGCACGGATGGATTTTAATAATTTTACTTTTTCATCGCGCACCGCTTCGGCTTCGAGCGACACGGGCGGCTCCATCGCGATGAGCGAGAGCACTTGCAGCATGTGGTTCTGCACCATG
Source organism: Limisphaerales bacterium (assembly GCA_031411455.1). GTDB lineage: Bacteria > Verrucomicrobiota > Verrucomicrobiia > Limisphaerales > UBA11358 > UBA11358. Next base: position 2,213 of record JANOBC010000124.1, on the reverse strand, counting down.
TCGCGCAGCGCGCCGGCTTCCTCGTAATAACCGCCGCGGTCGCCGACGCCGATTTTTTCGGAAACGGTGATCTGAACGTGGTCCACGGATTCGCGGTTCCAGAGGCGCTCGAAAATGGAATTGGAAAAGCGGAACATTAAAATGTTCTGCACCGTTTCCTTGCCAAGATAATGATCAATGCGGAAAACCTGTGATTCGTGCGCGTAGCGGGTCAGCTCGTGATTCAATTTCTGCGCCGACGCGAGGTCGTGGCCAAACGGTTTCTCGACGACGAGGCGTTGCCAGCCGGGGCCGTCTTTTTTGAGCAGGCCGGACTTGTGAACTTGCTCCACCACTTCGCCGAACTGGCTGGGCGAAATCGCGAGGTAAAACAGCAGGTTGTCGTGCAGTGCCAGATTGCCGAACCCGGCGAGTTGTTTGTCCAGCCGCGCGTAGGCCGCACTGTCCGTCAGGTCGCCAATGCAGTAGAAAACTTTTTCCGAGAACGCTGTCCACACCTGGTCGTCCACCGGCTTGGTGCGGGAAAACTGGTCGAGCGCTGTGCGCAATTCCGCGCGCCACGAGGCGTCCGTCTTGTCACGCCGCGCGAAGCCGACGACGCGGAAATCCGCCGGCATTTGTTTTTCCTTGAACAGGTGGTAGAGCGCGGGGATGAGCTTGCGTGCCGTGAGGTCGCCACTCGCGCCGAAGATGACAATCGTGCAGACGTCGAGGTTTTTATGAGTGCCGTTGCCACCGGCAGCAGGCGCGGGTGAGTGCAGAATGTTCATGGCCGCAACCTTGGCGCAAACGGCTACCGATTTCAACCCTCGTTATTTTCAAACCCGGCCGGCGGCATGAAAAGTTTGGCGGCTGCCGATGAAAGCATTTCAACGTTGGTTATTTCGGCGTCAAGGTCGTGCGGTGCAGCATGCGGTTGAGGCATTGTTCAATCCAGGAAGCGTGTGGGTGCGGACGGCAGGTTGAACTGGGCTTGAGCGCACTGGCCGAAGATGAGGGATTGGAGCGGGAACGCTTGAGATGCGGCGCGGGATTTTTGGAAGCACGTTGAATGGAATCCAGAATGCTTTCAAGGGATGAAGTTTTGAGCAGGAAATCTGAAGCGCCATTGGTGAAAGCGCGTTTTTTGGATTCGCTGTCAAAACAAGTGGTGAACATCAAAACTTGGGTGGAACGCGAGAGGGCCTTGATGGGGCGGATGGCGTCGAGGCCGTTTGCTTCACCCATCTGAATGTCGAGCAGAATGACATCTGGCCCGGTCTTGCTGGCGAGCGCACTCAAAACCGCGTTCGGCGACGAGTAAGAACCGCTGCAGCGGAAGCCCTCGCAAGTGCCCAGCATATCCATCACCACGCTGCGGATGCTCTTGTTATCGTCCACCAGCCAGATATTGATGGGCGCCTCGGCATTGGCCGACGACGCGGTGCTGGCCGACAAATCTTCGGCCGGACTGATGGTTTGGTTCATGAAAAAATTTCTCCTTCTAACAATCTTTAGCTGACCTCGTGCCAATTGAGATTGGTTTAAAATTCATCCAATAACCAAAAGAATTTGAGTGGTGCCAAACCGCCATCGGCCCTGTCGCTGGCTAACTGTGGACAGCTTGCACAAACTTCACCGAGTCCAAACCCGCCCCAAAACGTTTCGGCTAGCAGGCATTTCTTGACTCATTGCCCCCAAAATTTATCATGCGCATTCGTTTTATTCTGAAAATTTAATAACCAAATTATGAGCAAAATCGTTGATATCATCGCGCGCCAAGTCCTCGACTCGCGCGGCAACCCCACTGTCGAAGCCGATGTGAAATTGTGCTGCGGCACGATTGGCCGCGCGGCGGTTCCCTCCGGCGCGAGCACCGGCGAACACGAAGCCATCGAACTCCGCGACGGCGTCAAAAATGTTTATCTCGGCAAAGGCGTGACCAAGGCCGTCGCCAACGTGAATGGCGCGATCAAGAAAGCCCTCGTCGGCCATTGCATCTGCGACCAGGTCGGCATTGATGCCGCGATGCTCAAGCTCGACGGCACGGAAACGAAAGCCAAGCTTGGCGCGAACGCCATCCTCGCCGTCTCGCTCGCCGCCGCGAAAGCCGCCGCGCAGTCCCGCAATATGCCGCTCTACCGCTACATCGGCGGCACAAACGCCAAAGTTCTTCCCGTCCCGATGGCGAACGTCATCAACGGCGGCGCGCACTCCGACGCCCCGATTGATTT
>JANOBC010000123.1:0-13278 GCA_031411455.1 Limisphaerales bacterium | reverse complement strand
TCCTATTATCTTCCCTGGCTGACTCTGTCACCGGATAAGTTCCAACCAAAGAAAGTTAGCAAATCTACCGCCTGCCAATTTACTAACTAAGAAACCCACTTACTAAGCCACTAATTTAAATAGTTTTCACACGGGCTCGCGACTGGTTAGGCCACATCGTCATCATCTAGTCCTTTGCAAAACAGTGCTGCCAGCTTCTTACTGTAATAAATCAAACCGTAGCCAATGATGAAAGAAATGACGCCTTCAATAATCGCGGGAATGATGCTGTGCGTGTCAACCATAACCACCAGTGCCTGAATACCGCCGAGCATAATCAAAGCTCCAAGAAAGCGGATAATAAGTGCGGCTAGGCTTTTAAGTTTCATGGTGCGTAGTGTGGCCTAACGAAAAAAGCTGAGCCACGTGGGAACTGCGACGTGGTGAACCCGCACGCTCAAGCGCAAAGCTGATGCGCCCAACCACGTTGGCTCCGGCGAGAGGCTGTGTGAAAAGTGAATCACTGGTGAAACTTCTACGCTGGGGCGGCGTCTTTGCCAAGCATGAATCATCGGACTGGTTTGGATCGTGCGGAGACGCTGTTGTTTCCGGAACGGCTGGAGGATTAAGTGGCCGCCGAAAATCCCGTGCGTTTTCTGGATGCCTTTGTGGGTTCGCTGGATCTCCACGCGCTGGGATTTGCCAAGGCGCGGTGCGCGCCTACGGGGCGTCCGCCTTACGACCCCACCGCGTTGCTCAAGCTTTACCTTTACGTCACCGCGCCGCCGTATTCGTCTCAAACCGGAAGACGGTTTCATCTGGCTTGGCGTAGCCGAGGTTTTGGCGGGCGAGGCGTTCGACGGTTTTTGGGTCGTTGCGGAGCGCGTTTAATTCCTGCTGGAGCCGTTCGGAGATTTGTTTCTGCTTGGTTACTTCGGTGTCAAGGCGGTCCACTTCGCGGCGCATCCGCTCGTTCTTCTGGATCTGCGGCAGGTAAGCCATGCCGATGAGCAGCAGCGCGGCAATCGCAATCAGCGCGACGACCGCCTGCGTGAGCCAGCTCCAGATGCCAAGATCCACTTTTTCCTTCACGTGGCCAGTTAATCACGCGCCGCGTGGCGGTGGAAGAATATTTTGAGACCGCTGCAAAAGTAGTGGTCAACGAATCATCCTCATCCGCATCCAATATTCCCAAAGAATTTGAGGATGGGAGTGAGGATGAGGATGATTTTATGCGTCGCCATTTTCAGGCACGGTCTTAAACCAAAAGCCTTCGCGGCTCGCGGGGACGCTCGCCCCACCCGCTTTTTTGAAATGAGGATACCACTGCGGGCGAGAGTTTGATTGTTTCCGCGTGGAAATTTTTTATCCTGTGCGCTGGAATGTTAAAGGTTTTCTTCCTCATTTTTGAACCGGCGGTCGCGTGGGATAAAATTGCCAACGCGAAGCGCGGCTACCTGTTCATTCTGGGAACGTATCTGCTGCCGGTCATCCTGCTGGCGACGGTGGTGGAGGGCTGGGGCTTGCAGCGTTGGGGCAAATGGCAGCCGCATTACAATAAAACCCGCGTCTTCTCCGAGCCGACGGTCTGGAATTATGAAATTCTTCAGGCCGTCCTGTTTTTGCTGATGGTCTTTATCTGCTCGATTTTGCTGCACATCGCCTGCCAGAATTTCCACGGCAAACGCACCCGCTTGCAGTCGTTCACCGTCATCGCCTACGGCTTCAGCCCGCTATTTTACCTGCACACGCTCAACGCCTGGTCCGCCATGCATCCCGGCATTTCGTGGGCGCTCGGCATCGTGATGACGATGTGGGTGCTGTATCAGGGCGTCCCGCGCGTCCTCTCCAAGGACCCGACGCACGCGTTCGGCGTCTATCTCTCCGCGCTGTTCATCGTCGCGTTGATGTCCGCCATCGTGCGCCTGCTGACGGGAATGTTCCTGCTGGGGCAATTTAATTTTCAACGCTCCGCCTTCACCCGCGCGCTGGGGCAATGGCTCGGCCAATAATTTTCCGCCATGAATACTGCTGTCGAAAAAGAAATCCTCACCGCGCTCATCCAACTGGACGCCGCCGTGAAATCCATGCCCACGGCGAATCCCAAACCCAACCTGCTGGCCATGTTCGCGCAGCTCGACGCACTGACCGCGCAGCTTCCACGCAGCACTGACCCAACGCTGCTGCACTACCTGCACAAGAAAAGCTACGAGAAGGCGCGGCTCTATTTGCAAGGCCGCGATGCGGAGAACCAGCTTGGTAACTGCCGCCATGTCTGAATTTATGATTTTTGATTGATGATTTATAATTAAAGTCACCGAACGCTACACGTCAATTGAATCATGAATCGTAAATCATAAATGTTTTTAGACGACACCATCGCCGCCATCGCCACGCCGCTCGGAGAAGGCGGTCTCGCGGTCGTGCGTTTGTCTGGTGCGCAGGCGTTCGTCATCGCGGACAAATGCTTTTCGCCCGTCGGTAAAACTTCGTTAAGACCCTCCGCCGCGCTGACGCACACGATTCAATACGGGAAAATTGTTCGCGCAAAAAAAACTTTCTCCTCCCGCGCCCCTCTTGGGGGAGAGGGCCGGGGTGAGGGGGAACTCGAAGTCATTGATGAAGTTCTCCTCGCCGTCCTGCGCGCCCCGCGCACGTTCACGCGGGAGGACACGGTGGAGATTTCCTGCCACGGCGGCTTGTTGCCCGCCAAGCTCGTGCTCGACACGTTGCTTGCCGCTGGCGCGCGCATGGCCGAGCCGGGCGAGTTCACCAAACGCGCCTTTCTCAATGGCCGCATTGACCTCGCGCAGGCGGAGGCCGTCGCGGACTTGATTCACTCGCGCACGGAACTCGCGCTGGCTGCCGCCAATGAGCAGCTCGCCGGCAAACTTTCGCAGCGCATCAACAAACTGCGCGATGACTTGATGCTCACGATGACGCACGTCGAGGCGCACATTGATTTTCCCGAAGAAGACATTTCGCCGGAGACCAAGGATAAATTACTTCAGCGCCTTGATGACGGCGTGAAGTTCATGGATGAATTGTTGCGCTCCGCGAACGAGGGGCAAATTTTGCGTCGGGGCATTCGTGCGGCGATCATCGGTCGGCCGAACGCGGGCAAATCTAGTTTGCTCAACCAACTCCTCGGCCATGACCGCGCCATCGTCTCGCCCATTGCCGGCACCACGCGCGATACGATTGAGGAGACGGCAAACATTCGCGGCCTGCCCGTCATCTTCATTGACACCGCCGGCCTGCGCGAAGGACAGGATGAAATTGAAATCGAAGGCATCCGCCGCAGCCGCGAATCACTGGCGAAAGCGGAATTCATCTTGCACGTCCTTGATGCCAGCGAACCATTGACGGAAGCGGATAAAAATTATTTCGCCGAGTTCGCCGGCAAGAAGCGGATTCTCGTTCTGAACAAGACTGACCTGCCGACGAAACTGGTTTTGCCGCCGTCAACCAGTCACCAGCCACCAGCCACCAGCAACGTTTGTTCCTTAAGCGGGCAGGGGATTGAAGCGTTGAAAGACGCCATCAAAGAACTCGTGTGGTCGGGCGAGATCAAAGCCGAGATGTTGCAGGTGGCCATCAACTCGCGGCATCAGGACGCGCTCAATCGCGCGCGCGTCGCCGCGCAGACGGCGGCGGACGCGTTGCGTGGGGAGATGACGCTGGAATTGATCGCGTTTGATTTGCGGATCGCCGCGAACGCCGTCGGCGAGATCGTGGGCAAGACCACCACGGAAGATTTGCTCGACTCCATCTTCAGCACATTCTGTCTTGGGAAGTAAGGCGAGAAGGAATGGTGGTGTTGGTCGCGCGGCAACAAATTTTACCAGCGGAGGTGGGAGATAGTGGCACAGGCGTCTCGCCGGTGTGTTCAGTTTGCGAACTCACAGGCCAGAGGCCCGTGCCACTGCCGTCGCCTGACGCTGCGCTCGGCGACGGCTTGGTCGCAGCGCGACCAAGGCTGCCGCCAAAAATTCCCTTCAAAGTTGTCTTCCTTTCCGGCATTTTCTAAAAAACATTTTATGGCCGCACCAAAATCTTTCGACCTCAATTCCTTTCTCGCCACCCGCACCGACGCCGTCAACGACGCGCTCGATAAATTTCTGCCCAGTGAAAAAACCAAGCCCGCGACCATCCACAAGGCCATGCGCTACTCGCTCTTCGCCGGTGGCAAGCGGATGCGCCCCGCCGTATTGCTCGCCGCTGCGACCGCGTGCGGCGGCAAGGAATCCGAGGCCATGCCCCTCGCCTGCGCCGTCGAGTGCATCCACACCTACTCGCTCATCCACGACGATTTGCCGGCGATGGACAACGACGATTACCGCCGGGGCAAGTTGACCAACCACAAAGTTTTCGGCGAAGGCATCGCCGTGCTCGCAGGCGACGCGCTGTTGACGCAGGCATTTGAGATCACCGCACAAGCCAACGCCTGGCCGCGCTACTCGCATCGCGATTTAATTTTGGAAATCGCCAAGGCCAGTGGCTCGTTGCAACTCATCGCCGGACAAGTCGCCGACATTGAAGGCGAGGGAAAAAAAACTTCCGCCGCCCAATTAAAATACATCCACGAACGCAAGACCTCCGCGCTGCTCTGCTGCTCCGTTCGCCTTGGCGGCATGAGCGCCAACTGCACGCCCGCGCAACTCGGCGCGCTGACGGACTTCGGCTACCACGTCGGCCTCGCGTTCCAGGTGATTGACGACATTCTCGACGTGACGCAGACCAGCGAGCAGCTGGGCAAGACGGCGGGCAAAGACGTGGCCGTGCAAAAGGCGACCTACCCGTCCATCGTGGGCTTGGAGAAATCGCGGAAGATTGCGACGCAACTGACGGACAAGGCGTTTGCCGCGCTGAAGATTTTCAAGGGCCGCGCCGTCGCCCTCGAAGCGCTGGCGGAATTTCTGTTGAAGCGGGATAAGTAAATAATTTGCCAATGGTGCGAAGGCGCCAACGATGGCGGAATCGCAGAAATCAGAGATCTGTTTGGGGCATTGAATTCGCACGAATCAATCCCGACGCATCACATTCCCAAAACGCGGCCCACGTTTCAACGAACCGCCGGAGCGCCGCCCTTTCACCGCCTCAAGATGTAGGAGTTTTGCTGGGCTGGGAAGCGGCGCGGACGACGTTGGCGGCGCGGCGGGCGTTATCGGAAATCAACTGGAGTTCGGGGCGCAATGCGGGATTGTCACCGTGCTTCATGATAAGCCGGTCGGCGTAGCCGCGAATGATAGTCATGACGTTGTTCAACTCATGCGCGACGTCGCGGCTGATATTCCGGTCGGCGTCCGTCGGCGTCGTGGCCGCCGGGGCCGACGGCGGGGGAATTCTGCCGGGGGTTAGCTTCTCGTAAATTGATTCGAGCGTTGTCATGGCCGTTGAATTAGCAAACGTCAGGCCAAGGCAAACGCGGACGCGAAAATAATTTCAACGCTTGAAAGTCGCAGAATCCGCCGATGGCTTTCGGCGGGCAGTGAATCAATCCCAATGTTTTCAGCCGGCAACCGCCGAACCTCAAATGTGTGCATGACACTTTTGCCCCGGACATGGACAGGCGGATTTCTTAACCACGGCAAATTCAGAACGCCCCTAAGCGGGTTTCCCCATTCGCGGTTCAATGGCCTTAACGCCGCCCGTCATACCAAAGATACGCCGCCTCGCGGCTGCGCACAGTGCGGCGATGGTTGAAAACGGAACGCAGAAAAAAACGCAACATCTCGCCCCCGGAATACAACCGCACCTTCCGCGCGGAGGTCTTGAGCGGATGCCGGTGCAGCACGGTCATTTTTTTGCCACGCGCCGCCGCGATTTTTTTGATGCGCTCGCTCAACTCCAGTTCTTCCGCCGCAAAAATTTCCGGGTTGAATCCACCAAGTTCGCGGAACGCCGTCGCCTCGATGAAGATGAAGGAACCGGCCAGCCATTTCTTGAATCGGCTCGTGAGGTTCCAAGCGCGCGTGATGAGATTGGCGGCGAACATTTTTTCATCCAGCACCATCGTGGAACCGCCCGCGAGAAATTTGCCGGAGGCGATGGCGTCCGCGACATCCGCAAACAAACCCGCGCTCGGATGCGAGTCGGCGTCCACGAAGATGATCCAGTCGCCGGTGGCCGCCGCCGCGCCGGAGTTGCGCGCGCGCCCGATCTGGTTGAACGGCTCGAACACGACCTTGGCGCCCGCCGCGCGGGCGATGTCGCCGGTTCGGTCGGTGGAATTGTTGTCGCAGACGACGAGTTCAAATTCCCAGCCGCGCGTGGTGAAGGATTTGGCCGCGCCTTGGATTTCAGCGAGCGAGGCGCCGAGGAGTTTTTCCTCGTTGAAAGCGGGGACGACGACGGAGATTTTCACGCGGCCAAGATAGCCGCGATTCGCTGGGATGCAATTTTCGTCGTGCATTTTCCGACGGATGATTTCTAATGGAGCCATGTCCATTTGGATTCTTGCAATTTTTATTTTGGCCGCCACCGCGCTCGCTGGCTGGCGTCAGGGCGGCATCCGTGCCGCGATTGGTTTCGCCGGTATTTTCTTCGCCGCGCTCTTGGCAGTTCCGGTGGGAAAATTGTTTCACCTGCTGCTGCCCTTTTTGGGTGTCGCGAACCCGGTGCTGGTCTGGGCGCTCTCGCCCATCGGCGGGTTCATCGTCGTCTCGATTGTCTTCTCGGTTGTCGCGTTCCATGTGCATAAAAAAATTGATGTCTATTACCGCTACCAAGCCGGCGACCTGCGACTGGCGCTGTGGGAACGGCTGAATTCCCGCCTCGGCATCTGCGTGGGTCTGTTGAATGGCGTTGTGTATTTCATCCTCATCAGCTTCTTCATTTTCAATCTGACTTACTGGACCACGCAAGCTTCGGCGGGCGTCAAGCAGCCGTCGTTCATCGTGCGCTTCGTGAACGGCCTAGGTGAAGGAATGCAGTCCACGGGCTTTGCGCGCACCGCGACGGCGGTCGGCACGTTGCCGCCAAATTTTTACAAATTCGCCGACCTCTCCGGGTTTCTGATGCAAAATCCGCAGGCCGCGCCGCGCTTCGCGGAGTATCCTGCGTTCACTTCGATGTGGGAACGCGAGGACATGCAGTTTCTCGTGCAGGACAGCGCCCTGACGAACGCGCTCGCTTCTGGCGCGTCGCTGGGCGAGATCATGGGCGAATCATCCGTGAAGGAATTTTTGAAGAACAAGGAATTGACCAAGCGCGTGGGTGGCATTGTTGAAAGCAACATTGACGATTTGACGCAATACCTACAGACCGGCAAGTCCACCAAATACGCGAGCGAAAAAGTTTTGGGTCGCTGGGATTTCAACGCCGCTGTGACGCTCGCGTGGTTTCGCCAGAGCCAGCCGAAAATCCAGCCCAAGGAAATGGCCGCGGTGCGCCGCCTCTGGTCCGACGCCTACGCGCAAACCAAACTGCTGGTCACTGCCGACAACCAAGTCTTCATGCGGAACTATCCACATTTTCAGCCCGGCCAGACGCCGCCATTTTCCGCCGAGAACTGGAATGGCGACTGGAGCCGCGAGGGTGAAAATTACACGCTGCACCTCACGTTCAACGGCCAGGATAAATTCCTCAGTGGCACGACCACCGACGGCCTGCGCCTCTCATTGAAGGACGGGCGCAACCAGCTTTTCTTCGACCACGCGGACTGAAAGCGGCATCGCCGTCGTGCCAGTGAATTACGACCGCATCGGCGTGGATTTGCCGGAAGATGTAGCGCGGGTGGAATCTATTTTAGAAACGGATGGGCGCAAATAAGCAGGGATTCAAAAGCAAGACATGAAAAAATATGCCGTCATTATCGTTTTGGTTGTAGTTAGTTTTGGCGTGGGTGCATTTGGTGGCTTTTTGTGGGCTAGTCGCGCTTTTTCACAAATGCAAATTGCCAAGGAAGTAGAAGTCGCATCAAATGCCGCTATGGATGCCAATACTCTGGCTATGCTCAGATTAAACGACACTACAGCGGCGATTGAATCCTTGGAATTACGCCTAGGCAGCGGGGTTTCGGCCATTGCAGCTTGGGATAAATACATCGTATTCCAACCTGAAGAGAAAGTCCGCTCCACCCGTAACCGTTGCCTGACTGCGGCAAAAGTCTATTATGAAAGCTATCCGTTCAGAGACGATGACACCAATGTGGTTAGTATGGTGAATGATTTTCTTTCCCAGATTCACGGTAGAGATTCAAAAAGCACATGTAGGAGCGCTTTATGCCGCTTGGATGATTTGCGACTTGCGAGCGCAGGTTTGACCACGAACCTTGTAATTACCAATGCTGCTCCAAAATAATTTTTCTGTGTCCATCCGTGTTCCATCCGCGGCAAAAAATAATTTAATTTGAAATGAAATTCATATTCGTAACTGGCGGTGTGGTGAGCTCGCTCGGCAAAGGTTTGACCGCCGCCGCGCTCGGCACGCTGCTCGAAAATCGCGGCCTTAAGATCGCGCTGCAAAAGTTTGATCCTTATCTCAACGTGGATCCCGGCACGATGTCGCCGTATCAACACGGCGAAGTTTATGTGCTCGACGACGGCGCGGAAACGGATTTGGACCTCGGCCATTACGAGCGTTTCACCAGCACCAAACTTTCGCGGATGAACAACCTGACGAGCGGCCAGGTGTATCAAAAAGTTCTCAACAACGAGCGCGAAGGCGTTTATCTCGGCAAGACCGTGCAAGTGATTCCGCACGTCACGGACGAAATCAAACGTCGCATCCATCTGCTCGCGGAGACGAGCAAGGCCGATGTTATCATCACCGAAATTGGCGGCACCACCGGCGACATTGAAGGGTTGCCATTCCTCGAAGCCATCCGCGAGTTTGCGCTCGAAGCCGGCATCGGCAATACCTGTTTCATCCACGTCACCTACGTTCCGTTCATCAAGGCGGCGGGTGAATTAAAAACCAAGCCCACGCAGCAATCCGTCGCCAAGCTGCGCGAAATCGGCATTACGCCGAACGTCATCGTCGCGCGTTGCGAGAAGCCGCTCGACAAGGAATTGCGCCAGAAGATTTCCATGTTCTGCAACGTCCCGCTCGAAGCCGTCATCGAGGCCAAGGACGTGGATCATTCCATTTACGAAATGCCGCTCATGCTTCAGCGCGAGCGCATGGATGAACTGGTCTGCCGCGTCCTGCATCTCACCACGCCGTCGGCGAATATGAGCCACTGGCAGGAGATCATTCGCAAGCTCATCGCACCGCAGCATCGCGTGCGCGTCGGTGTCGTCGGCAAATACATCGGTTTGCAGGACGCTTATAAATCGGTTTATGAATCGCTCATCCACGGTGGCATCGGTCATGACTGCGGCGTGGAAATCGTGCAAGTGGACGCGGAGGAGATTGAAAAGTTTGGCGCGGAAAAAATGTTGCACGGACTTGGCGGCGTTTGTGTGCCGGGCGGTTTTGGCGAACGCGGCATCGAGGGAAAAATTCTTGCGGCGAAATATGCACGCGAAAATAAAATTCCCTATCTCGGCCTCTGCCTCGGTATGCAGATTGCCACGATTGAATTCGCCCGCAGCATTTTGAAACTTGAGAAGGCGCATTCCACGGAGTTCGACGAGAAATCACCGCACCCCGTCATCACCCTGCTCGACGCGCAGAAAAAAGTTACCAAAGTCGGCGGCACGATGCGTCTCGGTGCGATGCCCTGCCAGTTGCAGGTTGGCTCAAAGGCGGGGCAGCTCTACGGCTCCTTCGTCATCCACGAACGTCACCGCCATCGCTACGAATTCAACAATAACTACCGCGAGAAATTCGAGAAGGCTGGCTTTGTTTTCAGTGGCACGTCCCCCGACGGCAAGCTCGTGGAAGTCATCGAACTGAAAGATCATCCGTTCTACCTCGCAAGCCAGTTTCATCCTGAATTTATGAGCAAGCCGCACCAGCCGCATCCGCTGTTTAAGGGCTTCATCGCGGCCGCGCACCAGCACATTCATCACAAGCCGCTGTGAAATAATCGCCTCCAAAAAAATTCTTTCCGCTGGAAATTTTCGGGCCGATAAAGCTTTTGTAGCCGCTGACGTGAGTCAGCGCAAACTGAGCTTATTGGATTGGATCTTGAAGGCTGAAAGAGAATCTGTGAAAAGCTAGGAGAAATTAAATTAGCACGTTGCGTCGTTCACCACTCTGACGGCTTCCCTCAAATCTTCGTCTTAATTCCACACGCCCGCGCAAGGCACCAGCCGCTCAACGCTTCGTAGATGGCAAACAATCCGGCGACGACAAAAATCAATCCGAGCCACAAAATAAAATCCACGAGGATGATGCCGGCGATGAGCGTAAGCGCACCGATGACGCCGCGCGCGATGCGTCCTTGGCGCTTGATATTGGGCCGGAAGAAATTGCTCACGCGCGTAGCCTACCACGGCGATTTGCAAAAGCCAATGGTTGCCTTGGGCTGGAGCGCAGGTGCATATTGAACGCGAATGGAGCAGACCACCCAACCAGACGGTTTGATCACCGCGCTCAGCAGCATTGACCAAAACGTGCTGTGGGCTTCGTGCCTTTGGGGCGCGATTGCGGGCGGCTACTGTGTTTATGGCTGGAAACAGAAGTCCATCATCCCTTGGCTCGGCGGTTTCGCCATGACGCTGGCGTGTTTCATGTCCAGCGTGCTGTGGATGTCGGTGGCTTGCATCGTCGCGATGTTCGCGACGTGGTGGCTGTTGAAACAGGGTTATTAAAACGACCAATTGAAGAACGGAAAGCCGGTTGCCAGCTTGTTCGGGAATTCCTTGAACCACGGATTGTTCATTGCGACGTTGATCAAGCCGAGCTGGACGCCGCGAAGGTTTTTCGCATAGTTCACCGCGCCGAGTTGCAGCCCTTGAAATTCTTCCGCGTAATTGACGTAGCCGTATTGCACACCTTGGAAGCTGCCTTGGGAAACGTTGAGGTCGCCGATCTGCAAGCCGACAAAATTTTTGCCGGTGTAATTGGCAAAGCCCCACTGGATGCCGGTGTAAGACTCGGCATAGTTGACCAGTCCAAAAGTGAAGCCCGCGCTGTCGCCGACGCTGCCGTTTACAAAACCGAGGTTGAGGCTGTGCTGCTCGTTTTCGCCCCAGATGTTGATGGCAAAACCATTGATTTGCGTAGAGCGCGACTGAATCGCGATGTTGGGTGTCAGCGAGGCTTGGAACGCGGCTTCATCAGCAATCAGGCGGCCAGCGGCAAAGGACACCGCGCAAAGCATCAGTAATTTTTTCATGCGGCATATTTTATACTCCAAGGCTTTTGAAAAGGCAAATGAGCCGCGCCAAAGGTCTTGGTATCATTTCAAAAGGTGAGTCGCCCGCCCGCCGCAAGTTGGCGAAGGAAAAACCAGAGATGTGTTCGCTTCTTCGCAACCTTCGCGGTCTTCGCGCGACATTTTTCAAAATATACCACTGCCGCGCCAAAGGGAGTGCCTCACCAAACTATTTCACAGATGCGCTAAATGGACAATTGACGCGAATCCCATTCCGCCTAAACTTCCGTCCGCTCGGTTGCGGACGAACATTCCATTCCTCGTCTTCCACCGGTGTTCGGAGAAAGATTTTTTCCATGTTAATCATTCGCGACTTAAAAATGACTTTTGGCGGGCGGACGCTTTTTGAAAATGCGTCGTTCCAGGTGAACTACGGCGAACGCGTCGCGCTCGTCGGCGCGAATGGCACGGGCAAGACCACGCTGTTCTCCATCATCCTCAAAGAACGCGAGCCGGATGCCGGCACGATTGAACGCGATGAGTGGACGATGGTCGGCCACTTGCCGCAGGAAGGCGAAGCGCTCGGCGACGAGACGGTGCTGGACGTGGCGACAGGGCGCGTGGATGAACTGCCGCAGATTGAAAAGCGCCTGCACGAACTGGAAAAAGCGGGCGACGTTTCCAGTCCTGAATACCTGGAACTGCACGCGAAGCACGACAAGCTGAACGATCCCGAAGTCGAGACGAAGGCGAAGAAGATGTTGCGCGGCCTCGGCTACAAAGATTCCGATTTTACCCGGCTCGCAAAAGAAATGTCCGGCGGCTGGGTCATGCGCGCGCGGCTCGCTCGCTTGCTCGTGATGGAACCAGATTTGTTGTTGCTCGATGAACCGACGAATCATCTCGACCTGCTCTCGCTGCTCTGGCTGCAAAATTATCTCAAGAATTATTCCGGCGCGTTGCTGTTGATTTCCCATGACCGCGTGTTCATGGATGAAGTCATCACGCAGGTTCATGAAATTTCGGAAAAGAAACTCATCCCTTACACCGGCAACTATTCGAGCTATCTCGAACAGCGCGAGCAACGTTACGACCAGCAGCTTGCCGCCTACAAAAATCAGCAGAAGGAAATCGCCGACTTGCAAGCGTTCGCGGATCGCTTCCGCTCCATCCCGTCGAAAGCCTCGCAGGCGCAGAGCAAGCTCAAGCAGATCGAGCGCCTCGAACTCATCGAGAAGCCGATGGCACCGCGCAAGCCATTTCGCTTCCAGATTCCGCCGCCGCCGCGCGGTGGTCAGCGCGCGATTTCGTTGGAGGGAATTCACATGGCTTACGGCGCGAACAAGGTTTATTCCGGCCTCGACCTCACGGTGGAACGTGGCGAACGCACCGTCCTCGTTGGTCCGAATGGCGCGGGCAAATCTACGTTGCTGAAAATTCTTGCGGGCGTGGTGGAATTTCAGAAAGGCAAACGCGACCTCGGCCATAACGCGAAGATCGGCTACTTCAGCCAGCACCGCAGCGCAACGCTCGACCCGGAGAAATCCGTGCTTGAAGAAGTGCAGGCCTGCGCGCCGCTGATGCGTGAGGACGAAATCCGTGGCGTTCTCGGCTCGTTCATGTTCCGCAAGGACGACATCTACAAGAAGACCGCCGTGTTGAGCGGCGGCGAAAAGAGTCGTTTGAACCTCATCAAATTTCTCGTAGATCCGCCGAACCTGTTGCTGATGGATGAGCCGACGACGCACTTGGATATTCACACCGTCGAGTCGCTCACGCTCGCGCTGGAGCGTTACGAAGGCACGTTGGTTTTCATTTCGCATGATGTGCATTTCATCCGTCACCTCGCGACGAAGGTTTTGCACGTCAACACCGGAACCATCACGCCTTACACTGGCGGCTACGAATACTTTTTGGAAAAGACCAACGCGCTCGACAACGAACGCGCCGCATTGACGGCGGGTTGAAAAATGTCAGTGGTGGAGTTTGTCGCGCCGCGACAAACTTTGCCAGCGGAGCTGGCAGTCTTCTCCCTCTCCCCTCGGACGGGAGAAGGAGGCCGGAGCCGTCGCCTGACGCTGCGCTCGGCG
>JANOBC010000122.1:0-3514 GCA_031411455.1 Limisphaerales bacterium | reverse complement strand
GCTGGCTCGATGTCGAGCTGGCAGTCTGCCGCGCCTGGTCGCGGAGGCTCATGGGATAGCGCAGCCCCTTCACCCCGACGCGGTCGATGGCGATGCCGCGCGTGTCGGGCTCGTTCTGCGTGTCTTTGAGGTGCTGGATGGGCTGCGGGTCCATGAGGAGCGCAAGATGCAGGATGCAGGCTGGCGCGCGCAACTGGCATCCGCCAATCTCCGCCGCACCATGCGCCCCTACCTCGATCTGCTCCGCCACGTCCTCGACCACGGCAAGGCCAAGTCCGACCGGACGGGCACGGGCACCTTTTCGATTTTCGGCGCGCAGGTCCGCTACGATCTGCGGGCCGGCTTTCCCGTGCTCACGACGAAGAAGCTGCATCTGCGCTCGATCATCCATGAGCTGCTCTGGTTCCTGCGGGGTGATACGAACGTGAAATCGTTGCAGGAGGTTGGCGTCTCGATCTGGAACGAGTGGGCCAAGGAAGATGGCAGTCTCGGCCGGGTTTACGGGGCGCAGTGGTGCGATTGGAAAACGGCGGATGGCCGCAGCCTCAACCAGATTGATGGCGTCATCGCGCAGATTAAAAAGAATCCTGATTCGCGCCGGCTTATCGTCAGCGCGTGGAATCCCGGCGAGATTGAGACGATGGCGTTGCCGCCGTGCCACACGATGTTTCAATTCTTTGTGCAGGACGGCGAGTTGAGCTGCCAGCTTTACCAGCGCAGCGCGGATTTATTTCTCGGCGTGCCGTTCAACCTCGCCAGCTACGCGCTGCTCACGCGCATGGTGGCGCAGGTGTGCGATTTGAAGCCGGGCGATTTCGTCCACACGTTCGGCGATTTGCATCTCTACGCGAATCATCTGGAGCAGGCGAAGCTCCAGCTCTCGCGCGAGCCGCGTCCGCTGCCGCAGATGAAGCTCAATCCGGCGGTGAAAAATATTCACGATTTCAAATTTGAAGATTTTGAATTGGTGAATTACGACCCGCATCCGGGAATCAAAGCGCCGATTGCGGTTTAGTTTTTTAGACAGAATTAACAGGATTAACAAAATTGAAGGTGCTAAATTTTAATTCTGAAATTTTTGTTTATTCTGTCGAAACTAAATGAAACGCGTCAAAGTCATCGCGACTCCCCATCGGTTGCTGAATCGTCCCATCGGCGGACGCGAGTTTTGGCCGCTGGATCCGGCGGTGACGTTTCTGAATCACGGTTCGTTCGGCAGTTGCCCGCATCCAGTGTTGAAATTTCAGCGCGCATTGCAAGACCGGCTGGAGCGGCAGCCGGTGCGTTTTCTGGTGGATGAATTTGAATCGCTCTGGGATGAATCGCGGCGGACGCTGGCGAAATTCATCGGCGCGGATGCGGATGGATTGGTGTTCGTCGGCAACGCGACGGGCGGCGTGAATACGGTTTTGCGTTCACT
Source organism: Limisphaerales bacterium (assembly GCA_031411455.1). GTDB lineage: Bacteria > Verrucomicrobiota > Verrucomicrobiia > Limisphaerales > UBA11358 > UBA11358. The sequence goes on along the minus strand of JANOBC010000122.1, from coordinate 2,094 downwards.
GACTTTCAAGCGCGGCGACGAACTGCTCGTCACGGATCGCGAATACAACGCGTGCCGTTGCGCGCTGGATTTCATCGCGGGCCGCACTGGCGCAAAGGTGGTCGCGGCAAAAATTCCGTTTCCAATTTCCTCGCCGCAGCAGGCAGTGGACGCGGTGCTTTCAAAAATTTCCAAACGCACGCGACTGGTTTTGATTGACCATGTGACGAGTCCGACGGGTCTCGTGCTGCCGCTGGAAAAAATAATTCCCGAACTAAATCGGCGCGGCGTGGATTCGCTGGTGGACGGCGCGCACGCGCCGGGAATGATTCCGCTGAATCTGCGCAAGCTGGGCGCGACGTATTACACGGGCAACTGTCATAAATGGCTCTGCACGCCGAAGGGCGCGGCATTGTTGCACGTCCGCGAAGACCGGCGCGCGGACATTCATCCGCTGGTCATCAGCCACGGCGCGAATTCCACGCGCAAGCATCGTTCGCGCTTCCTGCTGGAATTCGGCTGGACTGGCACGGGCGATTTTTCCGCGTGGTTGAGCGTGCCGGAATCGCTTCGTGTCATTGGCGCTGTGCTGCCCGGCGGCTGGCCGGCGGTGATGCAGCGCAATCGCGCGCTGGCGCTGGTGGCGAGAAAATTTCTGTGTGACGCGCTGGAAATTTCACCGCCCTGCCCGGATGAAATGATCGGCTCGCTGGCCGCCGTGCCGTTGCCGAACATGACAGCGCCGGACATCCGGCGGATGGCCGGCGATCAGGATGCGCTGCGTTTGACGTTGTCGCGCGAGCACAACATCGAGGTGCCGGTGGTCGCGTGGCCAGTGCCGCCGCGCCGGTTGCTGCGCGTGTCGGCGCAACTTTACAATTCGCTGCCGCAATACGAGCGACTGGTCGAGGTGCTGAAGAAAGTTCTGTCCGGGGGGAGTTCGCGATGAGTATTTCCATTTGCGTTCACCATTTTCGCGGCGCATAGTTTTGCCGTTATGAGCGACCGACAACTCATTTTGGACGCGGTTCAAGAAATGCCCGAGACCTCTTCGTTTCAGCAAATCGTGGATGAACTGCTTTTGCTGGACGAAGTAAAAAAACGGCTGGCGAAAAGTGAGCGCGGTGAGCGCGGTATTCCCCACGAAGAAGCCGTCAAAATGCTCGACTCATGGATTGTAAAGTAATCTGGGACGACGAGGCACTGGCGGAACTGGCGGAAGCGATCCGCTACATTGCCGCCGACAATCCGACTGCCGCCAAAAAAACTGGTGAAACAATTTTACGGAAAGCTGGAATCTTGGGTTCGTTTCCACGCATGGGAAAAATATTTTCAAAGTTGAACCGTGATGATGTCCGGGAAATTCCGGTTTCGCCTTATCGTATCATCTACCACATTAAAGACACTGAACACAGCGTGAGAATTTTGAAGGTCTGGCACGGCGCGCGGCAGGAGCCGGAAATCAAATGAAACATTTCAAAGCCATCGCCGCGATGTCGCTGAACCGCGTGATCGGTGCGGGGAATCAGATTCCCTGGCATCTGCCGGAGGATTTCAAGTGGTTCAAGCTGGTGACGATGGGCAACGTGGTGGTGATGGGAAGAAAAACTTTCGAGAGCATCGGCAAGCCGTTGCCGAACCGGAAGAATCTCATTCTTACGCGGCATCCGCAGAGTCTCATCAAAAAGCATCCGGAAATTTTCGGCCAGTATCACGAGTGGCGTGGCGGGCAGCATCTGAAGCGCGCGTATCAATTTCATTTTGCCAAGCTCGGTGAAAAGATTGAGACGGAGATTTTTATTTTCAAGACGCTGGACAAGCTCGACCCGAAGGAGTTTCCGAATGACATTTTCATCTGTGGCGGCGCGCAGATTTATGAGCAGGCGTTGCCGCGCTGCTCGGATTTATATCTCACGCTGGTGAAGCGCGAGGTGGAAGGGGGCGACGCATTCTTCCCACCGTTCGAGGACAAGTTTTCGCTGGTCGCCACGCTGCGCGACGATCCGCAGTTCAGCATCCTGCATTACCGGCACAAGTCGCTGTCGAAATAAATTTCGGAGGGACGAGTTCCACGAGTCCCCAAAATCCATGCCTCAAAAAATCAGGGACTCATGG
>JANOBC010000121.1:0-19316 GCA_031411455.1 Limisphaerales bacterium | reverse complement strand
CGTGGGCGGCGGGTTTGTTTTGTCATTAATATTTTTGGATTTATTGTGTAATGTTCCCCAAAATTAGGGTCGTGGTCTAATTTCAAATGAGGGGTCGCGCGAAGCTCGCTAGCTTCGCGCGACAGACCACTACCCCACTTCCTCCTATGGCTTGGACTTTGGTTCGGGCGCGTTCTCTTTGATCTGGCCGATGCGTTCGGGCAGCCCGGTGGTCAAACGCGCATACTCCGTCTGGCGCGGGCTGAGGATGGCCATGCCTTGCTCGTTGATGATGTATTCGCGGATGTCTTTGCTGTGGTTGCCGCCGCGCATTTTGATCACCGCCAGGATTTTGCGGAGCTGCCCTTCGATTTCCACGTAGCGCAGCCGGATGATGTTATCGGTGAGGAATGAAATCGTGTAGTCACTGAAGGCCATCGCCTCAAACGTGTCCTTGGTTTCGACCGTGGTGAAGATGGTTACGCCCTCCCCGGTTAACGCCGCAATCATCCGGTAGAGAGATTCTCGGAAATCCTCTCGGAAACCGGGCGCGAGTGCCATTTCAAAACCCGCGAGCGAATCAATCACCAGCCGCTTGGCGTTCATCCTTTTCACCGCATCTTGGATTTCCTGCATCGTTTCATCCACGGAAAGATCGAGCGACCGCAGGTAAAGCAGTTCGAGCTTGCCGGTTTTCTGGGGCGTCGCCAGATCCAGCCCCAGATCGGCGGCCCGGGCGGTGTAACTTTTCGGGCGCTCTTCAAAGATTGCCGCGATGCACCCCTCGCCCTGACGCACGCCGGCGGCGAGAAACTGCGAGGCCAGCGCCGATTTGCCCGCGCCCGAAGGTCCAGCCACCAGTATACTGTCGCCCACGAAAATGCCGCCGCCCATCATCGTGTCCAGTTCGGGAATGCCGATGGACAGCCGTCGCCGGTTGGTCGGGCACTCGTTTTCTTGGAGCAACCCCATCGTGCGCGAGTAGGCCTGCACCCCGTCGCCGGTGATGCGGATCGTGTGCAGGCCTGGCACCGAGCCTTGCCCGCGCGACTTGATGATTTGCAGTTTTCGCACCACCGAATTGCGCTCCACATTTTGGGAGAGCCAGAGGATGCCGTCGGCCACGGTGAACACCGGGTTATCGCGCATCTCCGAATCGGCGTATTCGCCGACCAAAAACGTGGTGGCCTGCCAGCTGGATAGGAGCAAAACCAGGCGCTGGGCGAAGGCCTGAAGTTCCGCCTCGCTGCCTTCGCCGACGACTTTGCGCGACACGTTGCGGTAGGAATCCACCACCACCATGCTGGGGCTTAACGCCTCCACTTCCTTCGTGATTTTATCCAGCACGGCGCTCAAGTCATGCTCCTGCACCACCTGGCTCAAATTGATAAAGTGGATGGACTTGTTTAACTTGGCCGAATCGAAGAAGGAATACTGCTGCTGATGGCGCAGGATTTTCAGCGCCGGTTCGCCCAGGATGGTGAAATAGATTGCGGGCTTTTGCGGCGTGGCATTGGCGAACATGATCTGGTGCGCCAGCGTGGTCTTGCCGCAGCCCGGTGAGCCCGCGATGATGTTGAAGGAGTATTCCGGCAGCCCGCCGCCCATGATGGCATCGAGGCCGCGCACCCCAGTCCGCAACTGGCGGATTTTGACTTTGACGGGCGTGGGCGGGAGGGCTTTCTTTCGCGGCTTGCGGGCCGTGATTATTTTTTTGAGTGGGCGCGTCATGGATTTTCTCCGGTTCAAAAATTGAAGTTGTCCATCTCCGGCCAGATGTCTTGCAACAACTGCTGCGTCAGGGCCGCGCCGATGAAAGTCACCAGTAGAACGAGCAGCTGTGATACGAGCACGGCTTCGCCCTCGGCCACCGTGCGCGGATCAAGTTTCGCCTCCAGTTGGTCGAGGCCATCTAGGCAGCCGTCCTCCTTGACCTGCAGCCCTTGGAGCCAGAGAACTTCCGTGTTGGCCAGCGCCAGCGCGCGCGCCATGAGCGAGCGGAAGCCGGTGATGCCCATGAGCTGGCTGAGTGGCCCGCGCAGTTTTTTGCAGACGCGGAGCGCGGCCGAGCCATCGGCTTCGGCGGGATCGTCCTTGGCGTTCTCCAAGACCAGCATCCGCTTGGCAAATTTTTTCATTTTGACGGCCGTTTGGTTTTGCGCCTTCTGATGCAGGGCTTCTTCCACCGCTTGCAGCAACTCGTCCATCCCAAAAGGTTTCGCCAAAAGCCCGGCGAGCTTAAGTTCTTCGAGGTTTTCGGGCGGGGTGGCCGTCGCCATGACGATCGGCAGGGACTTGTTTGTAAAATGCAATTTCCTGATCAATTGAACCCCCGAAACCTTGGGCATATTGTTATCGGTGATCAGCAGGTCATAATTCACGGCTTGAAGTTTCTCCCAGCCCGCCGCGCCGTCCTCGGCGGTGTCCACTTGATAGCCGGCATCGGCCAACACTTCGGAAAAAAGCTGGCGGATAATTTTTTCGTCATCAACTAGGAGGATGCGTTGGGGTGGACTGACGGTCATAATGAAATAGCTAAATGGCGTTGTTTTATTTTGATGAAACCTGAAGGCCTCTGCGCTCGCACGACCAACTGAAGGCGGTCATAGTGACCCGAACTCCGTCACGGCAATCAGGGTGGTGATAAATACGGGTAAATACTTTGCCCATTTGGATGCGCTGAATGTCTCTGTTTTCAATCACCCAAGATAACCCGAAGAACCGTGCCTATACCATGGGGTCTAACCCTACTCAGACTGGCTGAATGTCCCCGGTGCGGAAGTCAGCCGTTGGGGTCGCTCCCGGGCAATTTATTTTTAAGACGAGAGCATCCGGCGCAGGTCAATTATCCGAAACAGTCGGACTTTTTGCGGCATTGAATGTTTGCCGACCAACGCTGCGCCGGAAATTAATCACCAAAATAACCGGATGCCTTGCGGGGACACCATGGGGTAAAACCCTAAGTGATGTTGCCGTGCAAATCTTAAAAAATTCACAAGCGGAACGGCGGGTGCTTAAGGAAAGTTTTTTCTGGAGGCGAGATTGCAAGCCAACGCGGGTGATGAAGTTCAGCGGAGTCCAATTCATCATTTGGGTGGCATGATTCAGGAACGCAGGTGAGTTTGGTTATGGGGCAAAACCCGCTTTTTTTCTGTTAGGGTTTGACCCCATGGCAGCGGCGCGGTGGCGTGATTACGCTTTAATGATGGCAACGACTATGAGTCCGACCGTGAGTTCTTTACGCTGGCAACCGCTGGCCATCGGCCAGATTTGGACGGTGGGCGAACTGCGCCTGCATATCCGCCATGTGGGGCCGTCAATGGTAAGTTACTTTGTTACCAAAGCCGGTTCCGTGCGCAAACGCAGCCAAGTTCAAAGCAAATCTTCGATGGATGAATACCTCAAGAAAAACCGCGCCATCTTGATCCAATCCCTAAACTAACTTCCAGCACGCTCGTTGCCCATTACAAAATAACGTGCAGGTGATCATGCTGGCGGAATTCTCTGTGTGGGGTAGGTGTTGTAAACGAAAACTGTGGGGGCGGTTTCTCACGCGGGGTGGCAGGCGAAGCGCCGGCGCGCAGTTTGCACTGGCTGTCTCTGAAAACTTTTACCTTCAGGCAGTGTAGGTTCGTCGTTCATCCGGCAGCGCAGCGCTCAACCAGTTCGGCGGGCTTTCCGGCCGGCTTCGTCTCGCCGTGCGCAACACCTCCTGCACCACCTCCACCAAGTTCGTTACGGTATAAGGTTTGAGCAAGATCGCGTTTGGGCGCAACCACGGCGCGTTCGCAAATTTTTCCGCCGGAAAATTCCCTGTTGCCATGATGATTGGCAGCGTCATGTGAGCGGCGTGCACTTCCGAAATGAGATCAATGCCGGTGAACCCGGGCATCTCGTTGTCCGTGACCAGCAAATCATATTCTCGGTCGTTTAATTCCGCCCAGGCCTCGGCACCATCAATGGCGGTGTCCACCTCGTAACCGGAACAACGCAGCACTTCAGCATTCAGGCGGCGAATCGTTTCGTTATCATCCACCACGAGGATACGTTCGCGCACACGATCCGAACTGGGGCGTTCAGCGGCGGGCCATTCGGCTACCGTGGAATTATTAGCAGTCATATCTTAAGCCTAGTCTCTCAGGTGATGATGTTCTATGGGGTGAAATCCCCAGACTGGGAATGGTCGGTAAAAAAAGGAGCGGATGACCCTCACAGCCATCCGCTCCCCCGCGACTCTTTAGTCGTCTTAAATCATTTCTTCTCTTCCATGCCGGTGGTCGGGCCACCATCTTTCTTCATCAAGCAGCAGGAGACATCCGCGCTGCCGCACATACTGCAGGTGTGAACCAGTATATCCTTGGCATTCTTGCCCATCCCCTCGGTCTTGATGCTGGTGGAACAGCTCGAACACATATGGGCCATCATGGTCTTCATACCTTCGGATTCCACGCCCTTCATCGGCTTGGTCACGACGGAAGTGTAGGTGTCTTTGCACTTGGGGCAGGTCATGATGATCGTGTCGCCCATTTCGACCTGCTGGAGGTCTTGCGGTGTCTGGAGCCTCATGAGTTTGGTAGCACCTTTTTCCTGCGCCAGCGCGGCGCTGGAAAATAGGGAAAGGGCGGCGAGGGTGGTAAGGAGCAAGATTTTAGTTTTCATATTTTTGTTTGGGTGTATGGCTGGTGTTTTTGACAACATTAAAACCTTACGCGATGCGTTTCCCGCTTTGCCATGGGGTCTTTTCCCCATGTCTTTTACGGGAACAAGGCCGCGAGGTTGAACCAAGACGCCCAGCGTCAAAAGTGCAAATTGTTTTGCAAACTTTGCGGGAGTTCCGGCATTGCGGTTCGGTGAATTAGAGCGTTTTCAGAAATGAAATAGCTGTCCCTTGGCGAAAGCGTTCTCCCTCACCCGCCATAGCCGCTGTCGTTGCTCCCGCAGGGAGCAACGGTATTTAATTTTGGAGTGCAAAGCTGGGATTTTTCAGGAGGTGGTTCATGAGGACGATGAGTTTGCGCATGACGGCGGTGAGCGCGACTTTTTTCAAAATAGATTACTACCTAATGGAACCGGCTTAAAAACGTTTAAACCAGATTTCACCAGCGGTATTGCAAGCGCGACCAATGCCGCAAAGCCAGCAAGATTGTGAGCCAGAAGCAGTGGCTGGCAAAATCGGAGAATCAAAATTATTGGAGTGGACTAGTGACGCGACGCGACACATTTTTGTCGGGCGGTTTCCATTGTGGCACCAGTTGGTTTGAAAATATCGTGCGAACTCTACTGCTCCCCAATTGCAACCAGAACCTGTGCTAACGACCGGATCGTGAGACTAGACTGAGCGAAGCACGATGGTAAAAATTAGTTTTATGGTTATTCACGCGCAAATTCCTGGAATGAAACGCCCGTGAACATCCGTCAGCCGAAAATCGCGGCCCTGATAACGCACCGTCAGGCGCGTGTGATCAATGCCGCAGAGCCGCAGCATCGTCGCGTGCAGATCGTGAACGTCCACTTCCTGTCCGTCTTCGAGATAGCTGTAGCCGAGTTCGTCCGTGTTGCCGTAAGTGACACCGGGCTTCACGCCGCCGCCGGCCATCCAAATGGAAAACGCCTTGATGTGATGGTCGCGCCCCGTGCCTTGCCCCATCGGCGTGCGGCCAAATTCGCCGCCCCAAATCACGAGCGTGTCATCCAGCATTCCGCGCTGCTTCAGGTCTTGCACGAGCGCGGAGCTGGCCTGATCCACATCCTTCGCGGCGACAGGCATATCGGTCTCGATGTTGCCGTGATGATCCCACGCGCGATGATACAACTGGATGAAACGCACGCCACGTTCGGCCAGCCGCCGCGCCATCAGACAGTTTGATGCAAACGTCCCTTCGCCCGCGTGCTTGATGCCATACATATCCAAAACACCTTGCGGCTCGCTCGCAAAATCCGTCAGCTCCGGCACGGAACTCTGCATCCGAAACGCCAGTTCGTATTGGGCAATGCGCGTCTGGATTTCGGGATCGAGCTTTTCATCCGCGAGAATTCCATTCATGCGGTTGACCTCCTCGATCACCTGCCGCTGCGTGCTTTGGCAAACACCTTCGGGATTGCCTACGTAATGAACCGCATCACCGCGCGACTGAAATTGTATCCCCTGATAGCGGCTCGGCAGAAAACCTGCCGACCATTGCCGCGAGGAAACCGGCTGCGCGCCGCCCTTGCCCTGCGTGGTGAACACGACGAAGCCCGGCAGATTTTCCGACTCCGAGCCGAGGCCGTAATACAGCCACGAACCCATGCTGGGCCGGCCTTTGATGATCGAACCGCTGTTCATGAACGCGTGCGCCGGATCGTGGTTGATCTGCTCGGTGTGCATCGAGCGCACGATGCAGATGTCATCGGCAATCTTCGCGATATGCGGAAACAAACTGGAAATTTCCTGACCAGACTTGCCGTATTTGGCGAAGTCCACGAACGGGCCGCGCGCCTTGAGCGGCGTGTTCTGCAACTGCGCGAGCTGCTGGCCCTGCGTCAGCGAACTCGGAAACGGCTGGCCATCCAGCGCCTTCAACTTCGGCTTGTGGTCAAACGATTCCATGTGCGACGGCCCGCCCGCCATGCACAGATGAATCACGCGCTTCGCCTTCGGCGGAAAATGCAGCGGCGAGATCGCGCCGGGAATTCCGCGCCGCACGGCGTCGGCAACGATTTTATCCGTGACCGCATTGGTTTCGCCCGCGAGCAATTTGGGATTGAACAAGCTCGCCAGCGCCAGCCCGCCGAGTCCGTAAGCCGAGCGCGTGAGAAACGTCCGGCGATTGATGCTCCGGCGGAAGGCTTCTTCGTTGAGGGGAAAATTGTGGCTCATGGTTTTAGCGGGGGAAATTTAACGCCAAGGCGCAAAGGTGCGAAGACGCAAAGATACGCGAGGCCAGCGTCGTAGTGGCACCTTTGCACCTTTGCGCCTTGGCGTTAAAATTTTTTTGCATGATGCGGCTCAATAACGCGTGATGGTTTCGTGCAGGTTCAGGACGACGCGCGCGAGGCTCGTCCACGCGGCCAGCTCGTCTGGTTTCAAGTTACCAGCCGAACGATGCTGACCAACGCGCAATAATTTTCCCGCGTCACCGGGATTCGCCGCGTAATAACTGCGCTGCTCATCGAGAAACTTCAGCAGCGATGCCGACTCCGCCGGTTTCGCCGGACGGAGCAACGCCGTTTCCACCGCGAAGTTCACCCGCGCGGCATCGTCTTTCATTTTCGGCGCCGTGAGAATTTTTTCCGCGAACCCGCGCGCCGCTTCCACGAACGACGGATCGTTCAGCAGCGTCAGCGCCTGCTGCGGCGTGGTCGAGAGCGGGCGGTCCACCGTGCATTCGTCGCGCGCGGGCGCGTCGAAATTCGCGAGCATCGGGTGCATGAATGTCCGCTGCCAGTGCGTATAAATCCCCCGCCGATACTGATCTTCCTGCGCGCTCGCAAAATAATCGCGGCTGGGAAACTGCAGGTTCGCATAGTAGCCCTCCGGCTGATACGGATACACGCTCGGCCCGCCGATTTCAGGATTGAGCAAGCCCGCGATGGCGAGCGCGTTGTCGCGCACGAATTCCGCGTCGAGCCGGCGCGGATTCTGCCGCGCGAGCAGACGGTTGTTCGGGTCAACGTCATGTAACTCCGGGCGAATCTTCGCGTCCTGCTGATACGCGGCGGACATCACGATGAGCCGCACGAGGTGTTTCACGTCCCAGCCGCTGTCGCGAAATTCCATGGCGAGCCAGTCGAGCAATTCGGGATGCGTCGGGTATTCACCCTGCGTGCCGAGTTCTTCTGGCTGATTGGACAAGCCGATGCCGAAAAATTGTTTCCACAGCCGGTTCACGAACGCGCGCGACGTCAGCGGATTTTCCGGCGACACCAGCCAGCGCGCAAGATCGAGACGCGTCAGCATATTTGTGCCGTCAGCTTTTGGTTGCGGTAAGAAATGCGGCACGGCGGGCGACACAATTTCGCCGCTCTCATTCTGCCAGTCGCCGCGCGGCAGCACGCGGGAGACGAGCCGGTTGGTCGTCGCCACTGTCACGAGTGTCGGGGTCAGACCGTGGTTGCACTTTAGAATTTGCGCTTCCAAGACTTTTAATCGCGCTAACGTGGCCAGATCGTTCGTCGTGCTGCGAATCCAAGTGGAGACGAGCAGTTCTTTGCGCGCCTTGGTGGAGGACTTGGTGGCTGCCTGCCGCAATTCCTCGTTCACGCCGGCTTGCAACGGATCAGCCGACGCGAGGGCGGTGGTCGCCAGCCGGAAACTGCCGAGTTGTTCCGATCCAATCGTCAGCTTGAGCGACTGGCCGGCAGCGAGGAAGACGGGTGGATCGAGCAGATAAATAGCACTCTGCAAGTTGGTCGCCTGACTCGCGCTTAATTGCCAAGTCGGATGCACATTGAAAATTTCATGGCCGTTGAAATAGGAAGGCAGATTTTTCGTGGCGGCAGATTTCAGAAACACGACGCGGGAGAGCTTGCTATTCGTCGGCTGGATTTCGGCAGAAAGGGTGACATCCCCGGCTTTGTCTTTCGTGCGAAGTGATGAAAAATGGTTCGTAGGCGTCGGTGGCAAATCGAGACGAATGGCCGCCAGCCAGCCAGCGGGTGGGGTGATTTGAACTTCAAACTGCTCTTCATTCACCGGCCTGCCCGTGGCAATAACGATGCCGTCCGGTTGAATGGTGAAATGCGTATTCGACTTGGCTTTGGTCATCCGCACCTTCGGCTCGCGGGCGATGCTCCAGCCGTCGGGGGAATTTTTCAAAGTCGTGAGCAGGCTTTGTTTCCAATCGAGAAATTGCTCTTTCGCCTGGCCTTGAAGTTTCGCGGTCGCCTCCGGAACCACTGATTTCAGCGCCGCCCGCAGAGCCGCTTCCCGGCGCAATAGAACCTGATTCGTGACGACAATCTCCGGCGGGAACGGATGATTATTGCTCCAGCCAGGCAGATCCGGATTGGGCGAGTAAGGATAGCTTTGGTAAAGACCCCACTGCTTGACATCGTCAAAAAATGCCCCGAGTGAATAAAAATCTTTTGCGGAGAACGGATCGTATTTGTGATCGTGACACTGGCAGCACGCCATCGTCGAGCCGAGCCACGCCGTCGAAACCGTGCGCACGCGGTCGGCCGCATATTTCGCGAGGTATTCCTTCGGCTGGGCGCCACCTTCGCGCGTCACCATGTTGAGCCGGTTGAAACCCGTCGCGACTTTTTGCTCCACCGTGGAATGCGGCAACAGGTCGCCAGCGATCTGCTCAAGCGTGAACTGGTCGAACGGTTTGTTTTTGTTGAATGATTCGATGACGTAATCGCGATACGGAAAAATATTTATGTCCTGATCGCCATGATAACCGACCGTGTCCGCGAAACGCACCGCATCCAGCCACGACACGGCCATGCGTTCGCCGTAGTGCGGCGAGGCGAGCAACCGCTCGACCTGTTTCGCGTAGGCTTCGGTGGAATTATCTTTTACGAAGCGCTCAACTTCTGCGGGCGTCGGCGGCAAGCCCGTCAAATCCAGCGCGAGCCGCCGCAGCAACGTGCGCCGATCGGCTGCGGGCGACGGCTTGATCTTGGATTCTTCCAGCCGGGCGAGAATAAAAGTGTCAATCGCGCCGTGCGACCATTTCGCGTCAGCAACTGGCGGCAAGGCCGGACGCTTCAGCGGCGCGTAAGACCAGTGCGGCTCATATTTTGCGCCCGCCGCAATCCACCGGCGCAACGTGTCAATTTGCGCGGGCGTCACCACTTTGTGCATTTCCGCCGGCGGCATGTGATCGTCGGCATTGGTGGTTACGAGGCGGCGGATCATTTCACTTTCCTCCGGCTGACCGGGAAGAATCGCCTCTTTTTCCACCGCCACTTCGCGCACATCCAGTCGCAGCTTGGCCTTGCGGCTTTTTAATTCCGGCCCGTGACAGCGAAAACAGTTGTCGGAAAGAATCGGTCGAATGTCGCGGTCGTAACGCAGCCCGTCGGTTTCAACCGCTCCGCCACAGAAAGGCGCGGCCAGCAAGGCGCTCAACCAACATGACCACAAACGGAATGTATGGAAACATTTCATGGTTTGTTTCAGGCGGTTTAGTGACGCCCCCTGTTTTGACTTTTCCTTATGCAGATGTGCGGGTGGTCATTTTGCCAACTCGGCGGCGGTTTGATTGAAGAATTGGACGCACTTGGGCAGGTTCTGCATCAACTCGTCCAAGGTGCCGCGCTCGTATTCAATCATCAAATAGCCTTTGAAGCCCTGGCGCTTCAATTGAGCCATCATGCCCGGCATGTCACATTCGCCCGTGCCCCAGGGGAAATCCTGCATCCTGACATAGGGATCATCGGCTGGCTTCGCATTCTTGTTGGTCGCGAGATCCTTGAAGTGCGCATGGATCACGCGGCTGCCAACTTGTTTGAGCGCGGCCACCGGATCCAAACCCGCACGCTTCCAATGCCCGACATCCGCACACGATCCAATCTGCGGGCCAAAATCTTTAGTTGCCGCCAAAACCTGTTCCGGTGGCCAGGTCTTGGGATGATTATGAATGGCGATCTTGATGCCGTATTCGGCGCTCAATTTGTCCAGCGTTTCGTTGGGAATGGTTTCGGTCACGAGCACTTCGATGCCCAGCTTTTTCGACCATTCAAAATGCCGCCGCGCGGCCGGCTCGTTCGTCGGGATGGGCGCGACCCCAAAACTGACCAGCTTGATGCCCGTCGCTTTTAACCTGGCTTGCATCTCGGTCACATCCGCCTCGCTCATGGACGTTCCGGATTTGACCTCGCTGCCCGGCTTGAGTTTTTGACCGGGATACATTTCGATGTATTTCAAACCCAGTTCATGAGCTTTATTGAGCGTTTCAAAAAATGTTATGGCCTTGAACGTGTAGGCCTGAACTCCCAGCTTCCAGCCCAGTTTTTCAGCGGCTGATTCCTGACCAGCAAAAGCGCTGGAAGCTAAAACTATACAACCGGCCATGACTGCGATGAGACAATTTGTGACTATTGATTTAATAGGTTTGATTTTAGTCGGGATTTCCTATGTGGTTTCTTGCGCCACGACCGGCGTGGACTCATTTTGTGATTTTGGTCATTTTCGTCCTGCTTCATAGTTTTACAAGTCCTTTTTCCAGTCCACCACCAGTTTCTGTTCGGCGTAGGAGGCGTTTCGACGCCATTTTGTGTTCCAATGCTCATTTTCTTCCGGCGGTGAAGACACCGCCTCCGTAGTTGCCGCGGTTTTCATGTGATTCCTTCTACTTTCATCACCCGGTTGCTGGTGCTGGTGATCTCAGCCGTCCAATCTGTTCCAAAATCGTCTGAAACAACTCTCGCGGCACGGCCACCTCCGCCATCTGAAAGACGATCTTCCGGGAATGGCGCACAACCTTCGCCCCAATCTTGATCAACTTGTCCCGCAACGTCGTCAACGTCCAGTGACGCACCGCTGGTGGCAGCACCGCCTGACGCAGAAAGTTGCCCAGATTGTAGGCCAGCACGAACAGTTGCAGCCGCACCTGATTATCCACAAAGTCGTGACAGGACAGCCTTGTCCATTTGACGGCGTTCTTGCCTTCCTTGATCCACTGTTCCGCCGTGCCCCGCTGATTATAAAATCGCACCACACGTTTGGCGGGTCGGGTTAGATTGGTCACGATAAATCCGACACGAGGGAACAGTTCGCCATTGTGCCACTCCACTTTGGCTACTACACGCCGGGCGCGATCCCAACTCTTGGCCTGATACAGAAAACCCGCATACCACACCACCGGCGTGTTTGAAGGACGTCCCACCGGTCGGGGCAGCAGTGGTTCGATGTCCCGTTGCAACGCATCATTGGCCGGCAGACGGATGGCATCCTCGAATCCCTCGGCTTCCAGATATTCATAGAGTTCCGGGTTAGCAAAGGCCGCATCGGCACGAAATTTACGCGAAATGTTTCGACCTTGATACCGCGCTAACACCGGTTCCAGCACCGCCTGCCAATCCTTGGCGCTATGCACATTGCCATCGCGCAGTAGGGACTGCTCCACATCGCCAAACTGATTGAAGCAAAACAGCGGATGGTAGCAGGTGCAGCCGAAATGTCCGTTGAACGCCGTTCCTTCCTGCTCGCCATAGGTCTCGCTCACGGAACTGTCCATGTCCAAGATCAGTTCCCGCAGCGGCTGGCGTTCCCGCAGCCGGTCAATCCATTTTCCTGATAGATTCGTCAACGCCTTCAGGTTGCTCGGCTGGGTTAACACCTCGGTCTCGAAGCGTCCCATCTGGCTGGTCGAAGCTGCCGTGTGTTCTGAGGCTCGCCCACCAACTACCTGCCGCATGGTAGGATCAACGGAGAGCCGTTCGGCATCATTGGTGTCTTCGTAACCTGCCAGCCGACTGAAGATGGACTGCCGCATCTGCGCCACCAGCGAATGTTGCGTGTTCTTACCCGTCCGCCCATCACTCAACAGATTATCACCCAGATCGGTCAGACCCAGTGCCGCATCCAGTTCCCGATAGGCCAGCAACCCGGCATCAGACGTGATCTTGGAACCGTGAAACTCCAGCTTCAACCGACTATCGAAAACCATCCGCAAACCCGGTTTTTTGCCTACACCCGTTGGATTCGCAGTTTTTTGCGGGTTGGACATAGAGGGAAGCCTTTGTTTATGCGGCTTTATTGTATGTAGCTAACTCTGGCTTGTGAAGTTTATTTGGAAAATATGGGTTAAAAGCGATTCCACCCGCATCGGGTAACACCCTATAGCATCCGACCGACATTCAGCCCATTGTGTCCATAACGAAGTAACAACCAAAAAAAATTATGAACCAACAAAAAAACCCAGCTTGGTGGACCACCGCAAACGAAACCGCGTGGGAACGCACCCGGGCCGCTTTCAAACGTGACTGGGATCAGACCAAGCACGATGTCGGCGCGAACCAGCCGGACACGCACCAGAACGTTACCCGCACCATCAATCAAGCCGTAGGCTCCGAAGTTATTCCGCCGCGCGGTGTGCCGAACTACGAGGAACTGGAACCCGCCTACCGTTTTGGCCACGGCGCATATGACAAGTATTCCCCCAACTTCCAGCAATGGGACCAAGACTTGGAAGACCAGTTAGAAGCTGACTGGAGCGCCACAAATCCGTCGCGCGTGCGAAACTGGACCGAAGACCGCGCCGCCATTCGGCAAGGCTGGGATTTCTGCCAAAGTAATACTGACGGGCCGCAAAAATCAGCCCAAACCAAAACGAACTCTAAAGTTTAACCCGAACCAACTAACAACTCCTGGACGGTCGTTTCTCGGCCGTCCAGGTAATTATTTTTATGAAACATTATCTTATTACCCTCTCGCTCTTCATCACGCTGGCGGCTACCGCCGTGCCGCCCGGCGGCAGTCCGGCCGGAGGCACTTCCGGCAACAACAATCAACCGGCACCGTCGCGTCCGACACCTTCCATTCCCCCCGGCTTGAACCAAATGCCGCCTAATAATCCGAATTATGGTCAGCAGCAACCGGTATCACCGCCAGCCAACGCGCCCGCATCCAAGTCTCTCGACATCACCCCCGGCAACGGAAGTTACACCCCCGCCACCAACTTCGCTGGCATTGCGCCCCCGCCCAATCCGCCGATCAACCGCCCGTTCCTCCCGCCGCCTACCATGACGAATCGCCCGCCGGTTCTGCGCCCCACCGCCTTCACCAACCGCCCCTCAGTCTTCACCAACCGCGCGCCGGTTTTCACGAACCGTGCGCCGGTCTTCACCAACCGTGCGCCGGTTTTCACGAACCGCGCCCCCGTGCTCACCAATCGTGCACAAGTCTTCACCAACCAGCCGCCGGCTGCACAGCTGCCGCTTTGAAAAATCCGTTGCCGCTTATGAAAAAAATTCTGCTGACGACCAGCGCCATCGCCTTACTGACGAACACCGGCTGCATCGTCCCTGAAGGACGCGGCCACGACCACTATTACCATCACCATCACCGGCGTTGTGACTGCCACTCCGAAGTGATCGTCCGCCCGCCGGTCATCGTCGTTCCCGTCGTCGTCGTGCGTCCGCTGGGCATCCACGTTCATTGATGAAAACTTTCCGCACGGCGTATCAATCTGGCGTCACCACCAAAGCGGCAGGGGTCTTCACCCTATTGTTAAACCGCGATATAACCACCATGGTAACAACGAAAATACAATTATGAAAAAACTACTACTCATTACCACCCTCGCGGCCAGTGCCGCCAGTCTCACCGCCCGTGAAGCTGTCTTTCAGGCCTCGCTCACCCCCGATATCGCCATCTACACCCGCGCCAGCCATATCAATGGCCTGAGCTTGGGCATCTGGGGAGAAAACCCGCAGCACGCGCTCGCCATCAGCCTCATCAACGGCAGCACCGGCGACAGTCAGGGCGTGACCATCGGCATTGTCAACTATGCCGATTCCTACGAAGGCGTTGCTCTCGGCTGGTTCAACTACAGCCGGGAAAATTTTTACGGCTGGCAGAACGGCGCGATTAATTTTTCCAGCGGCTCGTTCGCCGGCCTGCAAATGGGCGCGGTCAATGTCACCCAAAAAATGGAAGGCCTGCAGCTCGGCATCTTTAACTACTCGGAAAATCTCCGGGGCGTGCAGCTCGGCTTCCTGAACGTGGCGCTCAACAATCCGGTGTTCACAGCCATGCCCGACAAACTCGCGCCCATCTTTCCCTTCGTGAACTGGTCGTTCTAAACGCCTATCAAAACCAAACCGGCGACCGTCAAGGTCGCCGGTTTTTTGGAAGTGTCCTAATTGGCTCCTTCGCCACCTTCGCGCGACCCGCCTTTTTTCAAACTTGCGGCGGGGCGTTGAAGGCCGAAGTCGTCAAACAATCGTCAACTGGACCCGGCTCTCGATGATGCCCGTGCTGATGGCGTAGCGTGTCAGGCCGGCGGTGTCGTGGATGTCCAGCTTGCTCATGAGATGCTCGCGGTGTTTCTCCACGGTCTTGACGCCAATGTTGAGGAGGTCGGCGGTCTGTTTGTTGGCCTTGCCTTCGGCGATGAGTTGCAGGACTTCCATCTCGCGCGAAGTCAGGGCGGCATTTTTTTTCTTAACCACGCCGTCGCGGTCAATGGCTTCGACCTGAAGCTTCCCCTGCCGCTTGGCGATGGACGCGGTGAAAAACATTTTGCCCGCGTGAACTTCGCGGATGGCGCGGCAGACTTCGTGCGCGGAAGTCTGCTTGAGCAGAAACCCCACCGCGCCGAAATCCATGGCGGTCTGCACATACGCGTCATCGTTGTGCGCGGAGAGTATGAGCACCTTGGTGAGCGGACGTTCCTTGAGTAACTGACGCGTGGCTTCCATGCCGTTGAGCAGCGGCATGGCAATGTCCATGAGCACCACGTCGGGATGAAGTTTTTTGGCGAGCGCCACGGCCTCCCGTCCGTCCTGGGCTTCGCCGAGGACGGCGAGGTCATCTTCCATTTCGAGCATCTTGCGGAAACCTTCGCGCACAATGGTGTGGTCATCGGCGAGTAGAATGGCGATTTTTTTCATAATGATTCAGGGTTTTCTTTCTAATAAATGATTGGTCCCGCTGCCGGGGTTGAACGAAATTTGCGCGCGGATGGTGGTGCCTTGGCCCCGCGCCGATTCCACGGTCAACGTGCCGCCGACCGCCGTCGCCCGCTCGCGCAGGCTAATGAGACCAAAGCCGCCGGGTGATTTTTTTTTGCCCGGACGTGGCGCGGGATCGAAGCCCTGACCATCGTCCTGAATCGTCAGCTCCACGCCGTCGCCGACGGGCGCCAGTCGCACGGTGACGTGCTTGGCGCGGGCGTGCAACTCAATGTTTTTCAGGGCTTCTTGAAAAATTCGATAGCACGCCAGCTCGGCCTCGGCGGAAAGTGGCGCGGTCAGTTCCCCGCAGGTTAATTTGATCGGCACGCCGGTGCGTTTCGTGAATTCCGCGCGGTCACTGTGCAGGACGGCGACGAGTCCCAGTTCCTTCAGGACGCTGGGCCGCAGATTGCGCGAGATGCGTTCCACTTCTTGCGCCGCCGCGCCGAGCAAGCCGCGAAGTTTAATCGCCTCCCGCTGCGCGGCGCGGTCGCGTGGCGAAAGTTTTTTGGCCAGCGTCTGGCTGCGGACGAGAATGGCGCAGATCAATTGGGTGATGTTGCCGTGCAATTCCTCCGCCACGCGGGCGCGCTCGGCTTCCTGAACTTGCACGAGGCGATGGGACAGGCCGCGCAGCAATTCCTCGGTGCGCCGCGTTTCCGTCAGGTCCGTCACCACCATGCCGACGGTCAAAGTTTTGGAGCCTGATTTCGCCAGCGGGCGGACGGAGATGAGCACCGGGATGATGGTGCCGTCGCCCAGATGCAAATTCCGATGCACTTTCGCCCCGGATTTGCCCGCGCGTTTCAGCAGCGCCCGCAACGGTGCTCGGTCTTCGAGGGCGAGAAAAATTTTGAAGGACGAACCAATCACCTGCTCCAGCGGGAGCTTGACCATTTTGGCGAAACAGTCGTTGGCGTAGAGAATCAGCTTGTCGGTCGTCAGCGTCAGCGCGCCTTCATTCATGGACTCGATGAGGAAACGATAGGCATCACTGGCACCTTCCAGCGTGAACACCTGCCGGTTATTTTTGCCGGTGCCGACCATCGTGTCCACTTCGCCGTTGCGGATGGCGCGGAGGGTCTCCTCGGCCTCGGCCAGCCGGGCGCGGAGTCCGGTGAGCGTATCGGATGGCGCGGGCCGGAGGGATTTTTTTTGATGCGGAGTTTTCACTGGGCGATTTTAACTTTGGTACACAGGTTCAATTCGACAAACAGGCCGGAGATGGTCGCGAGGTTGCCGATGAACCGGCGGAACGGCTTGGGAAATTCCACGATGAGCGTCGGGGTCGCGACAATCTGGTTCGCTCGCGCCAGTTCGGGCTGCTGATAAATGTCTATGACTTTCAGATCGCAAACGTCTTTCAGTTCCGTCTCGCACAATTCCCGGAGTCGGAGGACGGCTTGACGCGAGCGCACTGTTGCCCCGGCCACAAAAAGTCGCAGGATGTATTTATATTTGGGCGGGGTGGTCGGCGACTTTGTGGCGGTCTTGGTCGCGCGGCGGATTTCTTTTATTTTCATGGGATACGTCTCCGTCAATTCTTCGCTGCGCGCAAATCCAGCCCGACCAGCACGCGCTCGGTGTCGGAAAGATTGCCGATGATGGTTCGCACGGGCTTCGGCAATTTCCGCACCACCGTGGGGATGGCGAGAATCTGATCGCCCTTGGCGAGCTGCGGGTGTTTCAACAAATCAATCACCGTGATGCGATAACGGCCTTTGAGATGCGTCTCGCATATCCGCTTCAGGTTTGCGAACGCAGTCAGCGATTTGTCTGTTTGCCCGGTGACGTAAAGCCGCAGTTGCCAGAGTTTGGATTTCAGACACGAGGCGTCGGTGGCTGGATATTTCACCGTTTTGGTTTTCATCAGGCTTTCCTCCCGTTCTTGGTTTTGCCCGTCGCGTTGGCCCCCACCTTGGCATCCGCCTGGCGCAAGATGCCCGAGGCGGTGCGCTCGGTGCCGAGCAACAGCGTGCGCGTGCCGACCTGTTCGGCGATGCGCCGCAGTTCCAGGGCTTCGCCTTCGTAATCGGAGCGCAGATCGTTGATCTGCCGTTCGAGCGCCTTGCGTTTGCGTTCCACTTCGCGCTTGAGCTGGGCGGCCTCCTGCTGGTCGGCGAGCGCGGCCGCTTTTTCGAGGTCGCCTTGCGCCACGCGGGCGGAGCCGGTCAGCACGCCGCTGGCCCCGATGTAGGCGTCCACGACATCAATGCCGTGATCCGAAATCAGGAACTCGCGAATTTGATTCGAGTGTTTCATGCCGCGCGCCTTGAGCACGTAAAGCACGCGGTTGCGTTCGCCGTTGCCTTCGTAGTCTTGCAACAAAATCCACGCATCCATGAGCGAGGACATGGCGGCTTCGCTTTCCTGCGGCGCTTTGCCGCCCTGCGTCAGGCTGGTGAAGAACGAGGTGACCTGGCTGGCCTTCAGATAATCAATCAGCCGCGTCACCATGCCTTTGCCTTCCGATTCGGTGCCCAGATCCATGAGGCTGGTGATGGGATCAATGATGACGACGTGAGGTTTATACGAGGCGATCTCCTTGAACATCGTGGCCAGATGCATCTCCAGTCCGTAGAGCGAGGGCCGCGCCGAGTGAATCCGCAGGAGGCCGCGCTTGACCAGCGGCTCCAGGCGCAGGCCGATGGAGTGCATGTTGCGGATGATCTGGTTGGGCGATTCCTCGAACGAGAAGAAGAGCACGCGCTCGCCGCGTTTGCCGGCGGCGTTGGCAAAGTTGGAAGAGATGATGGTTTTGCCCGTGCCGGACGTGCCGGTGAGCAAGATGCTGCTGCCGCGAAAAAAGCCGCGACCGCCCAGCATCGCGTCGAGCCGGGGGATGCCGGTGACAATCCGCTCGGTGGACACCTGATGGTTCAGCGCCAGCGAGGTGATGGGCAGCACGCTGAGGCCGTCTTCGCCGATGAGAAACGGAAACTCATTCGTGCCGTGCAGCGCGCCGCGATATTTCACCACCCGCAAATGCCGCGTGGCGATCTGGTCATTCACGCGATGGTCGAGCAGGATGACGCAGTCGGAAACATATTCTTCGAGTCCGTGGCGCGTCAGTGATTCGCGCCCGCGCTCGGCGGTGATGACGGCAGTGACGCCTTTGTCTTTCAGCCAGCGAAAAAGTCGGCGCAGTTCGCTCCGCAAAATGGCTTCGTTCGGCAGACTGGCGAACAGCACTTCCAGCGTGTCCAGCACCACGCGCTTCGCGCCGATGGAATCAATCGCGTGACCGAGCCGGACGAACAATCCTTCCAGATCATACTCGCCGCTCTCCTGCACTTCGCTGCGCTCGACGTGGACGTAGTCCACCACGATTTTTTTGCGCCGCACCAAACCCGCGAGATCAAATCCGAGCGACGCGACGTTGGCGGTCAGTTCTTTTTCCGTTTCTTCAAACGCCATCAACACGCCCGGTTCGTCAAACTGCACCGCGCCGCGCACCAGAAATTCCGCGCCGAACAGCGTCTTGCCGCAGCCCGCGCCGCCGCAGATCAGCGTGGGCCGCCCGCGCGGCAGCCCGCCGCCGGTGATTTCGTCGAGACCCTGGATGCCCGTGGGGCACTTGGGCAAGCGAGTCGCCGGGGCGGTGGATTGGGGACGTTTAGTTTTCATGGGTTTCAAGGTGTTCATGGCTGGGGAAAACGAGGCTCGAACGCGGAACGATGCGGACATGGTGGGCTTTTGGAAAAAGCGGCGCTAAAGCGACCGCACTC
>JANOBC010000120.1:0-2960 GCA_031411455.1 Limisphaerales bacterium | reverse complement strand
GATGTTGATCAAACCGCTCTGCGCGAACTCGCCGAGGAAATTGCCCATGTCTTCCGGCTTCAAATCAAAGCCTGTCGGCGAGAGTGGATTCGGCAAACCCGCGTTTGGATAACACGAAATCGCAGTGTTTGATTTCTCCGCGAGTTCCGCGAGGAACGGCCTCATCAAGTCTGGTCCGAGCGAGCAGTTGAGGCCGATGGCGATGGGCTTCACATGCTTCATCGCGTTCCAATACGCTTCGATGGTCTGGGCGGAAATCATAGTCTCACCCCCGCGACCAACGGCGGCGGAAATCATGATTGGCAGAATCTTGCCGTCTTGCTCGAAGACTTCCTGAATCGCGACGAGTGCGGCTTTGGCGTTGAGCGAATCGAAAATCGTTTCAACCAACAAAATGTCCGAGCCGCCCGCGATGAGTCCGCGAATCTGGTGCGTGTAAGCGGTCTTCACCTGATCGAAAGTGCAGACGCGAAAACCGGCATCATCCGCATCGGGTGAGTTCGAGAGTGAAACCGTCAATGGTCCGACCGCACCTGCGACGAAGCGGGGCCGGCCGGTCTTGTTGGCGATGCGGTCGCACCACTCGCGACATTGTTTGGCGGATTGCTCGTTGATTTCCCACGCGAGGTCGTTGAGAAATTTGTTCTCGATGACGCCTTGGTAGAAGGCCGGGTTTTTGCGTCCGCCGTGTTCGCGCGGGTCGTCCACGAAGAATTCGCTCTGGCCGATGCTGGTGGCGGAAAAAGTATTTGTCTCGATGATGTCCGCGCCCGCTTCGAGAAAGCGGCGGTGAATGTCGCAGATGGTCGCCGCTTGCGTGAGCGAGTAAAGGTCGCCGTTGTTCTTCAAATCCTTCTTGGAGTCTGCAAATCGTTCGCCGCGAATCTCCGTTTCGCCCAGCCCGTAGGTGCGGATGGTTGTGCCCATCGCGCCGTCAATGATGACGATGCGTTCGCGGAGAGCTTTGACCAGCAGTTGCGCGTGGGGACTGAATGATTCCATCTTCGACATGGCGGCAAGATAATGGGCGGCGGCGAAAAATCAAAATCAAAAATCAACGCATCTTGATTTGATGATATGAATTATTTATCCACCCGTCCGCTGGCAGCCGGTTCCGTGAAAGCGGGTTGCGCGGGCGTCCAACCAACTAACGGCTGGCGGCAATGAATCCTAAAAATAAAACTGTCCGCTTGAGAAAATACGGCCAGCGTGGAATACTACGCCCGTGTTTCCCGTCCCCTGCTCGAACAGTTTGTTCGCTCGCGTCCGCAAGGCAATGTTGCTGCGGGCGTTTTTAATTTATTTCGCCGCGAGTTTCGGCGCGGCTTGGGCCGGCACACAACAGGTCTGGCTGTATTGGGATGAGCCAGCGCCGGAGCTGAACGTCATGGAGTATCACGTTTTTTACGGCATCCACGGCAGCTACACGAACGAAGATGTCGCGTATTATTATCCGGGTGATTTGATTTACGGACTGGATACGGGGACGAATTATTTTTTTGCCGTGAAGGCGGTGGACATAGACGGGCGCAGCAGCCCGCTCTCGGCGGAAATTTCTTTCACCATTCCCGTGCCGCAGCCGGTGCCGTTGCACACGGAGGTCTACTACGATGGCGAGGGTGGGGCGTATGGGATGGGGGTTTCCGGCTCATGGAATTCCCCGACGGATTGGGAACTGGATTATTCCACCGACCTCGAGAACTGGTATCCGTGGCAATACGGCCACGGCACGGATTTTTGGACGTATGCGGACTTCAGTTGGGGCGATCAGTTTTATTTTCGGCTCGCGCTATTTTAGTTTCCTGCCGCCAGCGGCGGACAAGGCGTTTTTCAACGCATGATTCATTGACTCCCGTTACTCGTCTGTTATTTTCTGCGCTCGTTTTTCACAAGAAAATTTAACCGATAAAATTCAATTTATGGCCAAATCCAAATCCACCAAATACGTCTACACCTGGGGCAACAAAAAAGCTGACGGCGACGGCAGCATGAAAGCCCTCCTCGGCGGCAAGGGCGCGAACCTCGCCGAGATGACCCGCATCGGCCTGCCGGTGCCTCCCGGCTTCACGATCACCACGGAAGTCTGCACGTATTTCTACGCGCACAAGAAAACTTACCCCGCCGTGCTGCAGGCGCAGATGGAAGCGGGCGTCGTCAACATGGAGAAGATCATGGGCACGAAGTTCGGTTCGACTACGGGAATGCCGCTGCTCGTCGCCGTGCGCTCCGGTGCGCGCGATTCGATGCCGGGCATGATGGATACGATTTTGAATCTTGGCTTGAACGATCAGGCCGTCGTCGCGCTCGTCAAAGCTACGGGCAACGAACGTTTCGCGTGGGATTGCTACCGCCGTTTTATTCAAATGTATGGCGACGTCGTCATGGGCGTGCAGAAGCGCGAAGGCGAAGACCACGATCCGTTCGAGCACACCATCCACACGTTCAAGCACGAGAAGTATCATCGCGACATCGTTGATTCCGACCTCACCGCCGCTGACCAGCAGGAACTCGTCAAACGCTTCAAGGCGCTTGTCAAAGAGCGCACCGGCAAAGCGTTTCCGAATGATCCGTGGGATCAGTTGCGCGGCGCAGCAGGTGCGGTGTTCAGCTCGTGGATGAACGATCGCGCGTGCGTCTATCGTCGCAAATACAACATCCCGACGGAATGGGGAACGGCCGTCAACGTGCAGGCGATGGTGTTCGGCAACACCGGCGAAGATTCCGGTTCCGGCGTGGCATTCACGCGCAATCCGGCGAACGGCACGAATGAATTCTACGGCGAATTCCTCATCAACGCTCAAGGCGAAGACGTCGTTGCTGGCGTTCGCACCCCCGAACCCGTGTCGAAACTCAAGGCGCAGATGCCGAAGAGCTACGCGGAACTCATGGCTGTCCGCAAGACGCTGGAAAGCCATTTCAAAGATGTGCAGGACATCGAATTCACCGTCCAGAGCGGCAAG
>JANOBC010000119.1:0-3161 GCA_031411455.1 Limisphaerales bacterium | reverse complement strand
CCACAGAGGCACAGAGAACACAGAGTTTTTGAATTCATTTTCCCTCTGTGCGCTCTGTGTCTCTGTGGCTAGAATAAAATCATGTTGGAATATCCAGAACAAAAAGATCCGCTGACTGAGAAAATTATTGGCTGCGCAATTGAAGTGCATCGGACGCTTGGGCCGGGATTGCTGGAACAAACTTACGAGGCTGCGCTTTGTATCGAGCTGCAACTGGCCGGGCTAAAATTTCAGCGGCAGCTTGTGGTTCCAGTCACCTATAAACACCAGCCGATCGGTGATTATCGTTTGGATTTGGTGATTGAAGATTCCGTTATCGCGGAAATCAAAAGCGTTGAGCGATTCGACCCAATTTTTGAAGCGCAGTTGCTGACGTATTTGAAAATTACTGGGCTGAAACGCGGATTGCTGTTGAACTTCAACTCACGTCTGCTCAAAGATGGCATCAAGCGAATGGTGCTTTAACTCTGTGACTCTGTGGCAAATATTTTAGAAACCATCATTGAACGAAAGAAACGCGAAGTGGCGCAACTGCCCGCGCGCCTCATCGCCGCCGGTGATTTGCGCGGGGAAATTAAGGTTCGCTTTTGGGCTGAAATCCGCTAATTTAACGCCGATGACAACGCTGCTGGCGCATTTTGACGGGAAGGTGATTGTGCCTGATTCGCCGGTAAAACTGCCGCTGAACCAGCCGCTGAAAATTTCTGTTTCTGAATTGGACGCGAACGCCGAAGACGATGACATGAACGAAGGCGTCTGGTTGCGCGCCGCGTCAAAAAATCCCGCTTTTGATTTTCTAAAGGAAGAACCCGAAATTTATCGCTCCACCGATGGCAAACCTTTTGACGCGCGGTAAAATCTTTCTCGTTCCGTTTCCGTTTGACGATCTCTCCGCTACAAAACTTCGTCCAACTGTCTGCCTGACCGAACCCATCGGTGCAAATCGCCACATAATCGTCGCCTTCATCACCAGCCGCGAAGTTTTGGATTTGCTTCCAACCGACATTGCGTTGCCGGCAAATCATCCAGACTTTCGCGTTACCGGTTTGCGCGTCAATTCGGTATTGCGATTGCACCGCTTGATGACGCTTTCGACAAAAATCATTCAACGTGAACTTGGCCGGTTGTCGCCGGCGCTTGAACAAGAAGTGGCCGGGAAACTTGGCGTTTTGTTTAACTTTCGGGAATAAAATTTTCCGGTCTCATTTTATTTTCTCTGCGTCTCCGCGTCTCTGCGATAAAATAAATCCGTGAACATCCTCGACGAAATTGTTGAACAAAAGAAACGCGAAGTCGCGCAACTGCCCGCGCGCCTCATCGCCGCCGGGGATTTGCGCGATGCGATGCTGGAACACGGTGAACGTCGCGACTTCATTGCCGCGTTGAGAAAGCCACGCGTCGGCAACATTGGTTTGATTGCCGAAGTTAAAAAAGCGTCGCCATCCATGGGCGTCATTTGCAAAGACTTTGATCCTGTCCGCATCGCGAAGGAATACGAAGCAGCGGGCGCAAGCTGCCTGTCCGTTCTGACTGACGAGAAATTTTTCCAAGGCTCGCTGGATTATCTCCGCCAGATTCGCGCCGCCGTGAAAATCCCTTTGCTGCGTAAGGATTTTATCATTGATGAGCGCCAGATTCTCGAAGCCATCGAATGGGGCGCGGACGCCATTTTGCTAATCGTCGCCATTCTGACGGATGCGCAACTGGCAAAATTTCACACGCTCGCCATCGAAGCTGGCCTCGCCGTCTTGGTCGAAATCCACGACGAGGAAGAACTGGAACGCGCGCTGAAAATTTCCCCGTCGCTCATCGGCGTGAACAATCGCAATTTGAAAACTTTCAAGGTGGACTTGGCGACGACGGAGCGTTTGGCAGCGAAGATGGAGGATGGAAGATTGAAAATGGCAAAGACTGCCGCGCCATCTTCCATCCTCAATTCTCCATTCTCGCCTCTGCTCGTCGCCGAGAGCGGCATCCACACGCGCGCCGACGTGGAACGGGTGCAAAAGTGTGGCGCAGGTGCAATCCTCGTCGGCGAATCGCTGGTCAAGCAAGGCGACATCGGAGCGAAAGTCCGTGAGCTGCTGGGGTAGCACCCGCGTCTCGCGGGTGCAATTCGGCGTCCCGCCGAATTGCGGCGAGACGTGTCGCCCTTCTGAAATCTCACGCGCTGATTTCAATCCACGCCACAACAGTTTCGGGCGGGACGCCCGAAACGACCCGCGAGACGCGGGTGCTACCCAAAGCGATTTCTCGCCAACTGCTTTGCCAGCCGGATTGCCGCAATCATGCTTCCCGGATTTGCAATTCCTTTTCCCGCGATGTCGTAGGCCGTGCCGTGGTCGGGCGAGGTGCGGATGAACGGCAGGCCAAGCGTCCAGTTGATGCCGCTGTCAAAGGCGACGACTTTCAAAGGCGCAAGTCCTTGGTCGTGATACATCGCGACGACAACATCGAAATCCCCCTTCAGCGCGTAATGAAAAACCGTGTCGCCGCTCAATGGGCCGACGACATCAAAGCCGCGTTTCTGCATCGCCTGAACCGTGGGCGCGATGGTTTTAATTTCTTCATCGCCGAATTCTCCGCCTTCGCCCGCGTGCGGATTCAAACCGCACACGGCAATTTTCGCGCGCGTTAATCCGAGGTCGCGGCAGGATTGCGCGGCGAGTTCGATGGCGAGCGTGATCTTTTCTGCCGTCAATTTTTCGGGGACGGACTTGATAGAGATATGAACCGTGGCCAGCGCCACGCGCAGCCAACGTCCGCGTTCGTCCGTGCCGAGCAGCATCATCACGGTGCGCTTGGCGTCGGCAAGTTCGGAGAGAAATTCTGTCTGGCCGATAAACTTATGTCCGGCGCGGATGATGACTTCCTTGTTCACCGGCGCGGTGACGAGCGCGGCGGCGTTGCCTTGAAGGCAAAGCTTCGCGCCGCGCTTCAGCCAACCCATCGCCGCTATGGCGGCACCGCCGGAATGCGGCTTGCGCAGCGCGACATGCGAAAGCGAAATGGACTGTGGATCCTCGATTTGCACCCGCCCGTTGTCCACACCGGGAGCAAAGCGCTTGATCGAAAGATTCAGCCCCAGCTCCTCGTTGACCACCTTCACGAGATCCTTGCACCCGACCAGGACGTAACACGCATCGTCCTTTTCGAGTTCG
>JANOBC010000118.1:0-12108 GCA_031411455.1 Limisphaerales bacterium | reverse complement strand
AGCGGAACTTTCGGCATGGCGCGATGAAAGCAAATCACGGCGAAACTGCAAGGCGGGAAAATTTCTCCACGCGAGGGTTGAAATTTCTCTGGAGCTTGGCCTTGGGAATGAAGATGTTTTACTTCGTCATGTCCGCCACGCCCAAACATACAAACTCGCTCGCCGCCGAAAAATCCCCCTACCTGCTCCAGCACGCTCACAATCCCGTAGACTGGTGCGCGTGGAACGACGCCGCGTTCGCCCAAGCCCGCGCGGAAAACAAACCCATCCTCTTGAGCATCGGCTACTCAACCTGTCACTGGTGTCACGTCATGGAACGCGAATCCTTCGAGGATGAAAAGATCGGCGCGTATCTGCGCGAACATTTTGTCAGCATCAAGGTGGACCGCGAGGAGCGTCCCGACGTGGACAAGATTTACATGACCTTCGTGCAATCCACGACCGGCAGCGGCGGCTGGCCGTTGAATGTTTTTCTCACACCAGATTTGAAACCATTTTTCGGCGGCACTTATTTTCCGCCGGACGCGCGTTATGGACGTCCGAGTTTTCTGCAACTGCTGCAACAAATTTCACAGCTCTGGGCGGAGCGCAAAATGGAAATCGCCACCAGCGCGGACGAACTGCACGCGCGGCTGGAACTCATCACCGCGCGCGACGCAAAGGAAAATCTTCCGCTCACACCCGAAACTTTGCGCCACGCGGCGGAAAATTTCAAAGCCTCCTATGACGCCACCAATGGCGGTTTTGGCGGTGCTCCAAAATTTCCACAACCAGCCATTCCCGCGCTGCTGCTGCGCACCGCGCAACGCTTCGGCGACGACGCGGCGAAGCAAATGGTGTTGCACACCTGCGAGAAGATGGCGGCCGGCGGCATCCACGACCAGCTTGGCGGCGGCTTCGCGCGTTACGCGGTGGACACGGAATGGCTCGTGCCGCATTTTGAAAAAATGCTCTACGACAACGCGCAGTTGGTTCACCTCTACCTCGACGCGCATCTGGTTTCAAAAGTGGAAGCTTTTAAGAATACGGCACGGAACATTTTGGACTACGTCCGCCACGACATGACGCACCTTGGCGGCGGATTTTTTTCCGCCGAAGATGCGGATAGCGAAGGACAGGAGGGAAAATTCTATTGCTGGACGCATGACGAACTTTCCAAATTGCTTTCACCGGAGGAATTCATTGTCACCGCGCAGCACTTCGGTATCACGAAGCAAGGCAACTTCGTGGATCATAGCCATCCAAATCCACTGCCGGGGCTGAATGTGTTAAGCCTCGTGAGCCCAAACGTAGCGGCGGCTGACCAAACATTGATCGCCTCGGCCAAAACTAAAATGCTCGCCATCCGCGCCACGCGCGTCCGCCCACATCTCGATGACAAGATTCTCGCCTCGTGGAACGGGCTGATGCTGGGTGCGTTTGCCCGGGCGGCGGCGGTGCTGGGCGAAGAAAAATATTTCATAGCGGCGGAAAATAATCTGCGCTTCCTCCGCGAAAAACTTTGGGACGAAAAAACTAAAACACTTTTCCACCGCTGGCGCGACGGTGAACGCGACTCCGTCCAACTGCTTGAAGGCTACGCGTTCTTGTTGGATGGCGTGATTCATCTTTACGAAGCCACGCTGAATCCCGCGCATCTGGATTTCGCCGGCGAACTCGCCACGGCGATGATCGGGAAATTTTACGACGCCGCGAATGGCGGCTTCTGGCAAAGTCCCGCTGACCGCACCGACCTGATTCTCCGCGTGAAGGATGATTACGATGGAGCCGAGCCGAGCGGAAATTCCGTCGCCACGCTGGCGCTGCTGAAACTCGCCGCCATCACCGGTCGTGAAAATTTTCGCACGCCCGCCGAAGCCACGCTGCAACTCGCCGCGCCGCGTTTGCAGCAGCAGCCCGCCGCCCACGCGGTCATGTTGCAGGCGCTGGATTTCTGGCTGGATGAACCACGCCGCGTGGTGATTGCAGGCGAGGCGAAGGCAAAGTCATTTCACGAATTGCTCCGCGCGGCGCACTCGGTTTATCAGCCGAACAAAATCCTGCTCGGCAACATCGGTGCGGTTGAGCCGTTCGCGAAAACGCTGGTCGCAAAAAATTCTGCCACCGCCTTCGTCTGCACCGGCACGGCCTGCCAGCCGCCAACGGAGGATGCGGAAATACTCAAAGAACAACTTGGCTGATGGCAAAAAAAACACCGCCCGGTTGCGGGCGGTGTTGGCTAATAAAAAGCTGAAAGCCTTACAGTTTGTAATACTGCTCCCACTCCTTGCGCGGCGGCACACCGGCGAGCAATTCGTTGGCAAGCTTGTGGTTCGTGATCTGTTTTGTCGCGGGGTCGAAGGCAAACTTGGCATTCACGCGCTGCGCGATGATGCCGAGGGCCATCGCCTGGCACAACGGGCCGGCCACGGCGAAGTTGGAGCGGCACTTCTCCTCGCCCTTGCACGCGCGAAGAAAATTGACGTAGTGATCTGATGGCGTTTTCGGCACGGGCGGCAGTTTCGACTGAATGTCCTTCCTTTTTTCGGACGGAAGAATTTGCAGCGGCGTCCCGTGCGAACCACCTTTGAACGTCAGGCCTTCGCCGTAAATAATTTTTCCGGGCGGACGTTTTTTTGTATCGAGCGCGCCCTTGGATGGCGGGGGAATGTTCGCATCCACGACGGACTCGCCGATGTTATCGGGCAGCGGCGGCAGATTTTCCTGGCCGTCATACCACGTCAGTTCCACCGGCGGCTGCGTGCCGCGCGCGGGGAAGCGGAACGCGAGTGTGGAAGCCTGCGGAAAAATGAACGGGCTGTAGCCTTCCAGCTTCACCGCCTCGACTTCCGTTGGCAGGCCGAGCGATAAAAATTCGTGCGCGGTGTCGAAGATGTGCGCGCCCCAATCGCCAAGCGCGCCGTTGCCGAAATCGAACCACGAGCGCCAGTCGCCATTTTGGTAGCCCTTGTTGTAGACGTGCTGTTGCGCGGTCGTGAGCCAGACATCCCAGTCGAGCGATTCCGGAATGGGTTGTTCGGGGAGCAGGCCATCCACCTTCATGCCATGCCAGCGGCGCGAGTTGTTCATGTAGGCGGTAATTTTGGTAACGTTCTTGATGATGCCCGCCTCGGTCCACGCCTTGAATTGAAAATAATTCGCCTCGGAATGTCCTTGGTTGCCCATCTGCGCGGCGACTTTGTATTTCTTTTCCGCCGCCATCATCAGTTCGATCTGCCGGAAGCTGTGGCCCATCGGCTTTTCGCAGTAGATGTGTTTGCCGAGCGACATCGCGTGCATGGCCACGGCGAAATGAGCGAAGTCGGGAATGGCGATGCACACCGCGTCAATTTCCTTGCCCATCTTGTCGAACATCTTGCGGAAATCCTGAAAGCGCGGCACGTCCGGGAATTGCTTGAGAATTTTCTGCGTGTGCGGCGCGCCCATGTCCGTGTCACAAAACGCCACGAAGTTGACCATGCCCGTCTCGTGGAACTTGGCAATGTCTTCCGCCGCGCGATTGCCAATGCCGACGCAGGCAAGGCGGATTTTTTTGCCCGACTCCGCGCCGAACAGCAGGCGCGGTGCGAACGTGGTGGCCGCGCCGATGACGAGCGACGTTTTAAGAAAGGAACGACGATTTTGTGTTTTCATGGTGGTGATGAGTTAAAAGAAGGTGCAATTATTTTTCGTAAAGCTCGCGGATTTTCACGTTGCGAAACGAAACTTCGTTGCCGTGTTCCTGCAACAAGATATGGCCATCCGCCCATTCGCCAAAGTTGGGGATGTCCTTGTATTTGCTCACGGCAACGTGCTGACGGAAATTTGCCGAGCCGCGCTCAAACGCCACCGTCTTGGAACCGTTCAGCCAGAATTCAACGTGTTTCCCGCGCGACAAAATCCGCGCGGTGTTCCATTCGCCGATGGGGCGCACGACCTTGTTCGTCGGCGCGGGAATCAGGTCGTAGAGCGAACCGAGCTTGCGGTTGCCATCCTTACCGAGCTTGGCGTCGGGATGCAGCGCGTCGTCCAATATCTGAAACTCTGTGCCGATGGCCGAGCCGACGGCAGCGGGCTTGCCGGTGACTTTGTCAATCGGCGTCAAATTCGGCTGCACAAAAATTTTGATGCCGCTGTTCGCGCCGGGTGTGAGTTTGAAGTCGGCGGTGAGTTCAAAATTCGCGTAACGCTGCTCCGTGATGATGTCGCCACCGCCAGCGGATTCTTCGCCCTTGTTGTCGTGAACTGTCAACACACCGTCTTGAATCGTCCAGCCATGTTCAGGAAATTTTTCTGACTTCGCGCTGCGCCAGCCTTTGTCAGTTTTGCCGTCCCACAATAATTTCCAACCGTCATTTTTTTCCTGCGCGGTCAACGTGTTCAGCGCAGCGGCAGTGGGTTTAGGTTCGGCATATTTTGGATTTTGGTAAGCGCCGGGGGCAGAAGTTTTGATATTCGGCGTCACGTCCGCTGCGACTTCGCCCAGCGCCCACTTGATGCCGCCCACGAGGATTTGCTGGAAGGTCGGACTGGTCCAAACGTCTTCGCGATGACCCATCGCCGTGTAGAACACGCGGCCATTGCCCTCCTTGCGCGCCCAAGTGTTCGGATACGCGGGGCGTTCATACATCGGGCCTTTCATGTGCGGCGCGTCCATCACCGTCAGCACATGAATGTCCGGCGAAAAATCTTTGAGCGAATACCATTCTTCCGTGAAGGCAAAATTCGCACCGACATTTTCAAAGCCCGGAAATTTTGAATCAATCACCACATTCGTCGCGACCTGCTGGGCGCCGTGGATGATGAATTCACCGCCGATGAAACGTGCATACGAATCGGCCTGCTCGCCGTGGTTCGCATAACGATCCGGTCCCTTCTTCGATTCATTGGCCGTGTGAAACGTATCCGTCGCGGCGTGGGTGCCGATGAAGCCTTTGCCGCTGCGGACGTAATCAAACAACGCCTGCTTGCCCGCCGCCGACATCGGGGGATTCTTGTCCGTGCCTTCGCTGCACAGGTCGCCGGTGGTATAGAAGAACACCGCGTCAAATCCACCGAGGTATTCCGGGCTGAACTTCGAGCCATCCTTGGAGAAGGTGAATTCCCAGCCGTTCTTC
Source organism: Limisphaerales bacterium (assembly GCA_031411455.1). Taxonomy (GTDB): domain Bacteria; phylum Verrucomicrobiota; class Verrucomicrobiia; order Limisphaerales; family UBA11358; genus UBA11358. Next base: position 7,012 of record JANOBC010000118.1, on the reverse strand, counting down.
TGGCCGAGTTCCAGCAGAATTTTTTCGGCGTAGCTGGGCTGGCCTTTTTTCCACGAGATGACTTCATGCTCAAAGCCGCTGGACTTGGTGAAGAATAAAATTTTCTTGGGCGCGGCCGAAGCCGTGACGGCGGTGGCAATTAATAATACGGTGGAAAGGAGTAAAAAGAGTTTAGATGCTTTCATTTGATTGTGAGTTGGACGAATTATCGTCAAAAGGGGTTACGAAACAAATCTTTCTTCAATTTTTGAAAATCTGTGTTTCATCTGTGTTTCATCTGTGGCTAAATCGTCGGCAGAACAATGCAAGACTTGATCGCCAAAGCTGCCACGCTGCTCGAAGCGTTGCCCTACATCCAGAAATTCAGCGGCGAAACGTTCGTCGTAAAATACGGCGGCAGTTTCATGGACTCGCCGGACGCCACCATCCGCACCGGCGTCGCGCGGGACATCGTTTTTCTCGAGGCGGTGGAAATCAATCCTGTCGTCGTCCACGGCGGCGGCAAGGCCATCACGCGGGCGATGGAGAAAGCTGGACTCAAAGCCAATTTCATCCAAGGCCAGCGCGTCACCGACGAGGCGACGGCGAAAATCGTGGACGATGTTTTATCGCGCGAAATAAATCCCGAAGTCGTCGCCACCATTAATTCTCTTGGCGGTCAAGCCGTCGGCTTTGCCGGGCCGGACATTTTCAAATGCAAAAAACTTTTCCTCGACGACAAGGAAAATCCCGGCCAAAAGATTGACATTGGTTACGTCGGCGAAGTTACCGAGGTCAACGTCACGCCCTTGAAGGAATGTATTTGGTGCGGCCACACGCCCGTCATCAGCCCGACCGCGCGTGGCGAAGATGGCAAGATTTACAACTGCAACGCCGACGTCGCCGCCGCGATGGTCGCCATCGCGCTCAACGCCAAACGGCTCGTGTTTATGAGCGACGTGCCGGGCTTGATGCGCGATCCGAAAGATGTTTCCACCGTCATCGCGCATTTGCACACCGGCGAAGTTCCCGCGCTCAAGGCCGCCGGCATCGTGGACAAAGGCATGATTCCCAAAGTGGACAGCGCCGTCGCCGCGATCAAATCCGGCGTGGAAAAAGTTTCCTTCGTGGACGGCCGTGTGCCGCACTCGGTGCTGATGGAAATTTTCACCGACGATGGCGTGGGAACGGAAGTCGTCCTTTGATAGAAAACGGAGCGCGCTCTGTGAGCCGCAGCAGTTGATCCTAACCCAAAGCACTCGGAACAAGCGGCGCGACCCATCGGCATTGCAGAATTGCCTCGCCGTTCCGCTAGGTTTAATCTCCGCGCCATGCTCACCTCGCTCTTCAACGGCTCCGATGCCTGGAAGACTCTGCTCACCAATCCCGTCGTGCTGGTGCTGACGTTGTTCCAGATTTTCATGCTCATCCACGCCGTGCGGAACCGTTCGTGGATTTGGGCGCTCTTCATCTTCATCGGCTGGGGCTTTGGCGCGCTGTGGTATTTCTTCACGGAGTATCAAGGCAGCACGACGACCACGGGCTTCGAGTTGCCCGGTGCCGCCGGGCGCGCGCGCATCAAGCAGCTTCAGGCGCAGATTCATCACCTCGATAACGCCTATCATCACTTCCAACTCGGCGACATTTATTTTCGGAAAGGGAATTTCACGGAAGCGGAGAAATGCTACCGCGCCGCGCTGGAACGTGACGCCAACGACATTGATGCGCGCGCCCATCTCGGCCAATGCCTGCTGCGCTTGAAGCGACCGGCGGAAGCGCGTCCGTTGCTCGATGCGGTGTGCCGGGAAAATTACAAACACGACTTCGGCCACTCGCTCATGGCTTACGCGGAGACGTTGATGGCGTTAAACGAAACCGATGCGGCGCTGAACATCTGGGAACACGTCGTGCAAAATCATTCCTACCCGCGCGCGAAGGTGCAGCTCGCGGAACTTTACCTCGCCAAAAAACAAACCGACCTCGCCCGCGCGCAACTCAAGGATGTCGTCACCGACGATGCTCACGCACCAGCTTTCCAACGCCGCCGCGACCGCGTGTGGGTGCGGCGGGCGAAGACGCTGTTGGGCAGTCTGCCGAAATAAACACCGCCTCATTTTATCCAAACAAGCAAGGAGCACTGATTGCGCAAGATATTTTCCAAACGTGTTGAAAAGATTCTGAATAGAATCAGTGTAGCAATTATGATTCTCTACTGCCTGTGCTATTTCGTTTTGACAATAAATGGAGAATACAGAGAGCCGGTTGCCTCTGGAAAAACAAAGCTGTTTGATTGGGGATGGAGCGCTCTCGACTCTTAAATCTGGCAGCCGAAATACTTAATGTTGAAGCGAAACAATTACAATACCGGCGGATTAATCTTTTGGCCGCTGATTGAATTGGATCGCTTAGTCTGGCACCGGGACAAGTTTGATTAAATTCGTTATGTGACAACCCAGGCCATTTCTCCACGAAACCTTGTTCGCTAGTCCAACTCCCGCTGGTTTTATCTTTCTCGCCCGCTCAATCTTTCGCAAACTGTCATCATGTCAGGACTCATCGCTATCGTCGGTCGCCCCAACGTCGGAAAATCCGCGCTGTTCAATCGCATCATCAAGAAGCGCATCGCCATCGTGCACGATATGCCGGGCGTGACGCGCGACCGCGTGACCGCCGAGGCCGAATGGCACGGACGCACCTTCACGCTCGTGGACACCGGCGGCATCGGCCTGTTGAAGCGCGAAAAATCCGACGACGTCATCATCAAAGCCGCCGTCGAGCAGGTGGAAATCGCCATCGAATCCGCCAACGCCATCATCCTCGTCGTGAACGTCATTGACGGCGTCGCCCCGCTGGATCGCGAAGTCGCACAGCGTTTGCGCCAGAGCGGTAAGCCCGTGCTCGTCGCCGTCAACAAGGTGGACAATCATCGGTTGGAAGGTGGCGCGAATGAATTTGTTTCGCTCGGCTTTGAGAAAATTTTTCCCGTCACCGCGATTCACGGCGACGGCGTGCGGCGTTGATGGATGCGGCAACGGCGTTTCTACCAGCGCTGACTGACGAAGAACAAGTCGCGAATGAAGTCGCCGAGGAGCCATATGAAGGCGAAGAAGTGGAAGTGAAGCCGAGAGTTCAAGGACCGCTCAAGCTCGCCATCGTCGGGCGTCCGAACGTCGGCAAGTCCTCGATCATCAATGCCCTCACGCAATCCACGCGCGTGATCGTCTCGCCGATTCCTGGCACGACGCGCGATTCCATTGACGTGCCGTTCGAGGTAGAGACGGAAGGCGTGCGGCAGAAATATATTTTAATTGATACCGCTGGGATGCGGAAACTGCGGCGCGTGGACGACACCGTGGAATTTTTCAGTGTGCAGCGCTCGTCCGAGTCCATCATCCGCAGCGACATCACTATTCTCGTGATTGACGCCGAAGCGGGCGTCACCGAGCAGGATAAAAAAATCGCCGACACCATCGTCGAAAACCGCCGCGCGTGCATCGTGGTCATCAACAAATGGGATTTGTTCGACAAGGATGTGCGCGAGCTGCGCCAAGAAGAAATCGCCAAGCGCAACGCCAAGAAACGCACGGAAGGCCAGGCAAAATCGCTGACCACGCTCGCGGAATTCGCCGGGTGGGTGCAGAAGAAATTATTTTTCCTCGATTACGCGCCCGTGATTTTCACGTCCGCCAAATCCGGTTTTCATCTGGAACGATTGCTCGAAGCCATCCGCTTTGTCGCCGCGCAGTTGCAGCAGAAAGTTCCCACCGCGATTCTGAACCGCACCCTGCGCGACGCCGTGGACAAACGCCAGCCCATCAGCGCGTCTGGTTCGCGCTTGAAATTTTTCTATGCCACGCAAGTGCGGCAGGCGCCACCAACCTTCCTGCTGTTCGTGAACCGCGATGAATTATTTTCCGACGCCTACAAAAAATATCTCGGCGGCGAGATGCGCACCGCGTTTGGTTACGAAGGCTGCCCGCTCGTCCTCGTGCCGAAGGCGCGTCCGAAAACCATCGAGCCGGTGCGGAAATTCCGCGCCAAGGCCGGCCAGCCGCAGAAAGTCGCGGACTCCTACCAGAACCGTCGCCGCCAAAAATACTCGCGCCACAAGGCGGGCAGCCATCGCGCCGCCGGTCACAAGGCCGCCAGCCACGCGAAAAACGCGGAGTAAATTCGCCGCAAAATTTTTGACGCCAGCACTTTTGTCATTTAATTTCGCGCCATGAAAGTTTTGCTCACACCGCACCAGCAAAAATTTGTCGGCAAAAAAATGAAGGGCGGCGGCTATTTTTCCGAGGACGAAGTCATCCGCGAAGCCTTACGCGTGTATGAGCTGGTCGAGCAGGAGGATAACGACCCGCAGCTTGAAGCCGCGCTGCGCAGTCCGCTTAAAAAATACCAGCGCGTTCATTTCGCCGCCCTCGTCACTTGAACCGCCCCGGAATTTTCGTTCGCCACGCCGCCGAGCTGGACGCGTTTGGTTACTTCCAATACCTCAATGATCATAACCCCGAAGCCGCGCGCCGCTTCCTCGCGGCGGTTGACCAGACCATCAAAGGCTTGTCCCTACAGCCGCTCAAAGGCCGTCTGCGGAAATTTCGCGGCAAAGATTTGCGGGACATCTGATCATGGCGGGTGGACGACTTTGAAAATTATCTAATTTTTTACCGCCACGCTGGGGAGCGTCTTGAAATTCTCCGCATTAAAAAACACGGGGCAATGAAGTTCCCACAACAACTACCACAACCTTGATCCAGATCCCTGACCGCACTCCATTTCACAGCAAATGCCCGAGCTTCTCGCGCTTGGTCTTGAGATACTTTTCGTTGTGCGGGTTCGGCTTCACCTTGATCGGTAGTTGCTCGACGATTTTCAAGCCGTAGCCTTTCAAGCCCACTACTTTTTTCGGATTGTTCGTCAGCAGCCGGATGGTTTTCAGGCCGAGGTCGCAGAGGATTTGCGCGCCGAGACCGTATTCGCGCAGATCCATGCCGTAGCCAAGTTTCTCGTTCGCCTCGACGGTATCGAGTCCCTGCTCCTGCAATTTGTAAGCCTGAATCTTCGGCGCAAGGCCGATGCCGCGACCTTCCTGCCTCATGTAGAGAATCACGCCGCTGCCCGCGTCGGCGACTTGCTTCATCGCTTGATGGAGTTGCGGGCCGCAGTCGCAACGGCGCGAACCGAAGACATCGCCGGTGAGACATTCGCTGTGAACGCGCACGAGAACTTTTTCTTTTTTGGCCACGTCGCCGCGCACGAGCGCGAGGTGATGCTGGCCGTCCAGCTTGGAGCGGTAGAGGTGCAAATCGAAATCGCCGTAGTCCGTGGGCATCTTCACGACTTCAATTTTTTCCACGAGTTTCTCGCGCGTGCGACGAAACTCGATGAGGTCGGCGATGGTGCAGAGTTTCAGTTTGTGCTTCTTGGCAAATTTCAACAAGGCAGGTAAACGCGCCATCGTGCCGTCGTCATTCATGATTTCGCAGATGACGCCGATGGAACGGCAGCCGGCGAGATGCACGAGGTCAACCGCCGCTTCCGTGTGACCAGCGCGCTGGAGGACGCCGCCGGATTTGGCGCGCAGCGGAAAAACGTGGCCGGGCTGGACAAGCTCATCCGGCACGGCCGTGGGTGAGGCCATGATCTCAATCGTCGTTGCGCGGTCGGCGGCGCTGATGCCGCTGCTGATGCCCTGCGCGGCATCCACGCTGACTTGAAAATCGGTGCGGAAGACTTCGCGGTTTTGTTTCACCATGCGTTCGATGCCGAGCTGCTGAAGACGTTCGCCGGTGGTCGGCACGCAGATGAGGCCGCGCCCGTGCTTGGCCATGAAATTGATGGCGGCAGGCGTGATGAACTGCGCAGCCATAATGAGGTCGCCCTCGTTCTCGCGGTCGGCGTCGTCCACGACAATGACCATTTTACCTTTGCGGATGTCAGCGATGACGGACTCGATGCTGTGGAAAATATTTTTCATTCGGCGAAAAAGATTCTAATGCGGCGGCGGGAAAAGTCACATAATTAGCGGGCGCTTTCCACCAACGGCACGAAAGGCTGATGCAAAACCTGGCTTGACGAATGGATGGTGCGCTGGCAGGGTTTCGCCCCTCTCGGGCCAGCTTAGCTCAGCGGTAGAGCAACGGTTTTGTAAACCGTCGGTCGTCGGTTCAATCCCGACAGCTGGCTCCATTCTCCCAAATATTCAACCGCACTGCGCCCGCTGGCGCAACGCATGATCCACCAGCACCAGTGCCGTCATTGCCTCGACCATCGGCACAGCGCGGGGCAACACGCAGGGATCGTGGCGGCCACGGCCTTTGAGCGTGGTATTTTCTAACTGCTCCGTGATGGTGTCCTGTTCGTGCATGACGGTGGCCACGGCCTTAAAAGCGGTGCGGAAGAAAATCATTTCGCCGTTCGAGATGCCGCCTTGGATACCGCCAGAACGATTGGTCGTGGTGAAAACTTTCCCGGCCTTCGCGCGAATCAAGTCGTTGTGCTCGCGGCCGGTCAGCTTGATGCCATCAAAGCCATCACCGCTTTCAAACCCCTTGCAAGCGGGCAGGCTCAACATCGCTTTCGCCAAGTCAGCTTCCAATTTATCAAACACCGGTTCACCCCAACCCGCCGGAACGCCGCGCGCAATGCCTTCAACGACGCCGCCGACGGTATTGCCTTCGCGCCGTATTTTCTCGATGAGACGAATCATTTTTTCAGCGGCCTGGGCGTCGGGACAGCGGACGATGTTGGACTCGACATCTTTGAGCTTCACCTTTTCGGGATTCACCACGCCGATAATTTTTTGCACCTGCTTGACGTAAGCCAAAACTTCCACGCCAAACTTCTCGGCCAAAATCTTTTTCGCAATCGCGCCCGCTGCCACCCGGCCAACGGTTTCGCGTGCGCTGGCGCGTCCCCCACCCTGCCACGCGCGGATGCCGTATTTAGCGAAGTAAGTGAAGTCCGCGTGCGAAGGACGAAATTTATCCTTCATCTCGTTGTAAGCCTCCGAACGCTGGTCTTCGTTTTTGAC
>JANOBC010000117.1:0-14173 GCA_031411455.1 Limisphaerales bacterium | reverse complement strand
CGACGGAGTCTCGCCCCACCGGGATTGAATTCAAATCATGTGGCAGAACATCGCGTCGCGGAGCTTCGGCTCGAACCAGGTGCTCTTGGGCGGCATGATGCCGCCGGCATCGGCAATCTGCATGAGGTCTTCGATGCTCGTCGGGAACATGGAGAACGCGCAGGCGTATTCCCCGCTGTTCACGAGCTTTTCCAACTCCGCGGTGCCGCGAATGCCGCCGACGAAATTGATCTGCTTGCTCGTGCGCGGGTCGTCAATGCCGAAGATGGGCGCGAGGACATTTTTCTGGAGCAACGTCACATCGAGCTTTTCAATCGGGTCGCTGATGGCGGCGAGCAGCTTCGGTTTGACGGTGAGCGTGTGCCAGCGTTTGTTCATGAACAAACCGAGTTCATGTTTGCATGCGGGTGTGGCGCTGCCCATGCGGACGATGTTGAAAGTTTCTTCCAGCTTCTTGAGCAATTCCGGCGGCGTGAGGCCGTTGAGATTTTTCAGCACGCGGTTGTAGGGCAAAATCTGCATCTGATTGTGCGGGAAAATCACCGTGAGAAATTGTCCGCTGTGACCCGCGCCGTTGCGCGATTTGAAAACGCGTCCCGCCGCCGCGCTGCGATGATGGCCGTCCGCGATGTAGAGCGCGGGAATCGCGGCGAACTGCATTTCGACAAACAGGATGTCCACCACGCCGGTGATCGTCCACGAGGTGTGGCGCACACCGTCTTTGCCGGTGAAATCCACAGCGGGCGTGCCGGTGATGATCTTCGCGACAAATTCATCCAACGCGGCGACGGCGCGATAGGTCAGGAACACCGGGCCGGTCTGCGAGTTGAGCGCTTCGATGTGGCGCACGCGGTCGTCTTCTTTGTCCGGGCGCGTGAACTCGTGCTTCTTGATGATGTTGTTCAGGTATTCCTCGCAGCTCGCGGCGGCGACGAGGCCGACTTGCGTGTGCTTGCCCATGATTTGCCGATAAAGATAAAAGGCCGGTTTGTCATCCTGTTTGAGCGCGCCTTGAGCGATGAGCTTCTGGAAATTTTCTTTGCCCTTCGCATAAACTTCCGGCGAGTAGATGTCCGTGCCGGCGGGCAGGTCAATCTCCGGCTTGCTGACGTGCAGAAAGCTCAACGCATTGCCCGCCGCCATCGCGCGCGCCTCGTCGGAGGACATCACGTCGTAGGGCAGCTCGCAGATTTGCGCGGCGAGTTCGGGTTTGGGTCGGAGGGCGGCGAAGGGTTTGAGGGTTGACATAAAATGAGCGCAGAATTTACGGCAAAATGCGGCCAACGCACGAACAAATTTTACGTTGGTTGAACAATGGGTCATCACGCCACCCCAATTATGCGGAAATTCCGAAACGGTTTGGGCGCGCCGGAGTGTTGGCCTACAGACAACCGTAGTGAGCCGAAATAAATCCTTGCCTTCGATGCACTCACTGCTAGTCTTTGCGGCCTTTTAACGAACTAAAATTTATGGCACGCATTTGTGAACTGACAGGAAAACGCCCAATGAAGGGCAGCATCATTTGGCGCTCAGGTAAGTCCAAAAAATCCGGCGGTATCGGCACGCACATCACCGCCATCACCAAGCGCAAGTTCCATGTGAACCTGCAACGCGTGAAAGCCGTCATGCCCAGCGGCGAAGTCCGCTACATCCGCGTCTCCGCCGCCGCGATCAAGAAAGGCCTCGTTACCAAAGCGCCCAAGCGCACTTGGAAAAAAGGCGACGAAGCCAAGGCCAAGAAGGCGTAAGCTTTCACCACACCATTTCAAAGCGAGGTCATCACGATCTCGCTTTTTTATTTTCCAAGAAGCCACACTTGCTCAGAGTAGTTTCCTAATTTGGTGGGGAGAGCATCCTCGCGAGCCGTTTACGCCAAAGGTTCACGCGGCTCGCAGTGATGTCCTGCTGGTGCGCCACATCACGGGAGAGAAAAAGTATCTGCGGCGCGGCGGCAACAACCTGCTTGGACGCGGGGGAGAATAGCGGCATGGGCACGACGGGTTGGTCTCCTATTTCGCGAATCCGTTCGCAGCGATCGCTTGGTCGCCATGGCCTAAATTCAATCACCCAGAGATTTCAGGCAACGCACTTTCCAAGCTCAAAAATAACCAGCCTTTTTCCGATCTTCCATCGCGGCTTCGCTGGCTTTGTCGTCGGCGCGAGTGCCGCGTTCGGTCACGCGCGCGGCGCTGACTTCGGCGATGATGTCATCCACCGTGTAAGCCTTTGATTCAATCATGCCGGTGCTGATCATGTCGGCAATCGTGCGGACGCGGACGATCATTTTCTGGATTGGCTCGTTCGGCTTCGGGCGCGCGCCTTCGTAGGGATCGGGCTTGGTCGCATCGGTGTGCGGCGTCGGCACGGCTAGCCACTGGCCGCCACGGCGGAAACATTCGCGCTCGTGGCTGAAATAAATTGTTGGCACGGCGAGCTGTTCCTTTTTGATGTATTCCCAAACGTCCATCTCCGTCCAGTTTGAAATCGGAAACACGCGCATATTTTCACCGGGGTTCACGCGGGCGTTGTAAAGATTCCAGATTTCCGGGCGCTGATTTTTCGGATCCCACTGGCCGAACGAATCGCGGAAGCTGAAGAAACGTTCCTTGGCGCGCGCCTTCTCCTCGTCGCGCCGGGCGCCGCCGATGGCGCAGTCGAATTGAAATTCCTCAATCGCACCGAGCAGCACGGGCGTTTGAAGCTGGTTGCGACTGACCACGCCGGGGGTCGGATGGGCGATGCCTTTCTGGAACGCCTCTTCCACGGTGCGGACGATGAGTTTCGCGCCCAGCTCCTTCGCGCGGTGGTCGCGGAACTCGATGAGTTCGGGAAATTCGTGGCCGGTCTCGACGTTCAGGAATGGCATCGGGATGTCGGACGGTCGAAACGCTTTTTCCGCGAGGCGCAGCAGGCAGATGGAGTCCTTGCCGCCGGAAAAGAGCAGCGCGGGACGTTCAAACTCGGCGGCGACTTCGCGCATAACGTGAATCGCTTCGGTTTCGAGATACTGCAAATGGTCTAGGTGGTAACTGCTCATTTCAAAATCATTTTAGCCACAGATTTTCACAGATGAAACACAGATTTCTGAAAACAGTTTTTACCTGTGTTTCATCTGTGAAAATCTGTGGCGGAATTAAGTTTTTGAACCGCCTTCGACGGCTTTGCCGCCCCACGCGGCGTGCAGTCCGCACTCGCGTTTTTCATCGGCCTTCGCAGGATCGAAATAATCCCACTCGTTCGGCAGGTGGTGTTCGGCGAGATATTTTTCCATGTCCGCATCGCTCCAATAAAATACCGGGCTGACTTTCAGCGAATTGAAATTTGTATCCGCACTCACGATGTCGAGTTCTGCGCGATTTGGGTTCTGCACTTTGCGCAACGCCGTGAGCCAGACCGTCGGCGCGAGTTCTTTCATGCCACGCTGGAATGGCTCCAGCTTCATTGCGGTGCTGAAAGCCTTGATGCGCTCTTCATTTTCCGGCGTCGGCTCCGGCATTCCGCCAAAAGCCGCGTCGTAATGCGCGGCCGTCATCTTGGGAATGTAAGCCTTGATGTTCAGCTTGAGCTGCTTCTTCAACTGCTCGGCGTGAACGTAAGTAGCGGGGCGATTGTAGCCGTGATCCACCCACAACACCTGAATGTCCGGCTGCACCTGCGTGACGAGATGCAGGATCACCGCTTCGTAGGGCCGGAAATTGGTGGAGACAATCGCGCGGCCATTCGCCTGCGCGATGGCCCAGCGGATGATTTCCAACGGCGACTTGGAACGCAACTCGGCGTTCGCTTTCGTGATTTGTTCAGCAGTCATTTAATTTTATTTTTGTTTGTCCAAAACAAAGTCAGAGTCCGAAAGCCTATCACAAAGGTCTGCGCGCACACAACGGAAACCACGGCGGAGAATTTTCGTCACCGTTACCAAGATCACGCACCAATAGAATCGTTGCACGGTTCCTTGAGATTTTCCCGTGGTCGGTTATTCTACGACTGGTTTTGGAAGGGCGGAGAATCGCTCCGGGCGCAAGTCCGGGGAGGAAAGTCCGAACTCCACAGGGCGCGATGCTGCGTAACTCAAGTCTGTTTGATTGAGATACACGCAGGCGGTCAGTTGGAAGACTGGCCGACGGAAAGTGCCACAGAAAATCAGACCGCCAACCGGACGCGAGTCCGGCGGTAAGGGTGAAAAGGTGGTGTAAGAGACCACCGCGTGAAGCGCAAGCGACACGGCACGGAAAACCCCATCGGGTGCAAGGCCAAATTGGAAACCGAGGAGCTGCCCGCTCCGCGTTTCGCGAAAGCGAGACAGGTTTCGGGTATAGGTCGCTCAGACAAATGATTCTCTCCGCTCGCAAGAGCGCAGACAAAATTCGGCTTACAGCCCTTCCAAAACCACTTCCGCCCCCATGCCCGAAGGAAGAATTATGAATGAAGAATGAAGAAGTAAAAATCCGGCGCGGATGATTTCTTCATTCTTCATTCTGACTTCTTCATTCCCCGCCACACCACCGGCTCGCTCAAATTGCCGGTGCGCCCCACGGAACGGATGACAATGGCATCGGGGTTGGTGTTGTTGAGATACGCATCCAGTCGGTTCGCTGAGAAAATTTGCGTGGTCCAGTTTCCATCCGTCCGGCTTTGCAACACCCACCCAGCCGCCCGTTCACCGGTGGAATTTTTCCATTCGGCGTGCACGGATTTCTTCCAGATGTTCACGGATAATTTTGGCGACGGCGGCGCCGTGGAATTCAGCCACGGACTCGCGGGAATGAGCGCGGGCTGCTGGTAAATTTCTTTCGCGAGCGCAGCGTCCAGCGCGGAATTTTTCATCAGCGCCATCACGCTCCAGTGGATGTGTCCTGCATTAGCATGGCGACGTGTGACGTTGATTTGATTGACGATTTCCGCCGGCTGCCATTTCTCGCCAACTTTGAGCGAGTCCATCCCCGGCCAGATGTGGCGGTGGCGGGTGTTCTGTGCGTTCCACCAATCGAGCAGCGTGGTGAAGCTCGTTTGCGGCGGCGCGATGCCCCAGTAAAGTTGCGGCGCGAGATAATCGCACCAACCTTCGCGCAGCCACTTGAGCGAGTCGGCATAAATTTCATCGTAGGCATCGAAGCCCTTGATGGACGGCGGATTGCCGGGACGCCAGATGCCAAAGGGGCTGATGCCGAATTTAACCGCCGGCTTCTCCGCCTTGATGGCGTGATAAACTTGTTCCATGAAAACGTCCACGTTGTGCCGCCGCCAGTCGTCGCGCGCGAGGCCGCTGGGTGCGCCGGATTTTTTCCACGTCGCGTCATCCGGAAAATCTATTTCCGCGCCCGCCGAATTTTTTTCGCGATACGGATAAAAATAATCGTCAAAGTGAATCCCATCCACATCGTAGCGCTTCAACACATCCATCACGACCCGCACGGAATAGTCGCGCACCGCTGGATCGCCGGGATCAAGCCAGAGATATTTGCCGTAGCTGCGGACGAGTTCGGGACGCGTCTTGCCGATGTGGCCCGCGCAAATCGGCGCTTTGCTCTGCGCGTGGTGCGCGCGAAATGGATTAAACCACGCGTGCAGTTCCAGCCCGCGCTTGTGCGCCTCGGTAATGGCGAACGCGAGCGGATCATAAAACGGCTTCGGCGCGACGCCCTGCACGCCGGTCAAATACTCGGACCACGGTTCAATTTTGGATTCGTAAAGCGCATCGCACGCCGGGCGCACTTGGAAGATGACGGCGTTCAACTTCAGCGCCGACGCGCGGTCGAAGATGGCGATGAGTTCCGCCTGCTGCTGCGCGGTGGTGAGGCCGGGCTTGGACGGCCAGCAGGAATTGCCCACGGTCGCAATCCACGCCGCGCGAAATTCGCGGGCAGGTGCGGGCGGCACGATGGCGGCGGCAGTCAAAGTTTTTTCCGTCGCGCATCCGGGCAAGATGGCGAGCAACGTAACCGCGAGTAATAAGATTTTCCTTTTCATGTGACACCACATGAGACGCTGGCGGAAGGAATTTGGCAAACGGATTTTTTTGCAAACGTCGCTTGGGCGAGCATCTTTACGCGAGTTGGTGGAGTTTGTCGCGCTGCGACAAATTTTGCCTGCGAAGCAGGCACTGGCGGCGCGGTTGCAACTAGCATCGCCTGCCGTCGCCTGACGCTGCGCTCGGCGACGGGATTTTCGCAGCGCGAAAATCACCACCACGTTAGCTGTGAATCACAAGCTGGATATTCTCCGGCAGATTTTTGGCGACTTCGGTGATGACGTTGCCTTTGAGAAGATGAACCAGTTTGGTGCGGTGCGAGGAACCCAGCATCAAAACATCCGCGCCAATCGTCGCGGAGATGTCGAGGATGGTCGCGGCTGGATTTTCGCTCACGACAAAAACGGGGATGACTGGCACGCCGATTTCTTGGCCGAGCTTGACCATCGCATACATGATTTTGGCGGCATCATGGTCGTCCTGCCAGCGGGGGCGTTCGGCTTTGGCGAGCGGGCCGGGAAGATTCACGGCGAGTTCCTTGATGTAGAGGACGTAGAGATTGCCCTGCCGGAACTTAGCTTCCTCGACGGCGAACCGCAGCACCGGCGTCAACCCGCGCGCGGCGACGAGAATAGACTGACCCGGCGTTAGGTTTGGACGGAACTGCGTCGTGTCGTGACTGACCGCCGCCGCAAATTCGCGTTTGATCATGATCGTTTCAAAACCCGCGTGGGTCATCGCCCACCAGCGCAGGGCAAAGCCGCCGCCGAGGACGCAAGCGATGAAGAACAGCGCGTTAGGAATGGTTTTGGCGATGGTGAGTTCGACCGCAAATAAAATCAGAAACGTGACCAGCATGATGCCGCGTTCCCACAGCTTCAACTCCAACCGCCGATTGAACGCGCACGAACCGAGATTCACCGCGATGGCACCGACGACGCCAATGGCGTAAAGATCGGCGAGCGTCTTGAGCGAATTGGCCAGCAGGATCAGCACCACCGGCAAGATGGTCGCCACCAGCAGCGGCAGCCGGGGAACGCCGTGCGCATTTAATTTCGTGAACGGCGTCGGCATTTCCCGGTCACGCGCCAGCATATACATCAGGCCAATCAGCGCGCTGATGGCGGTGTTCACCGCGCTCAAGAGCAGCAGCCCGACAACCACGCCGACGAACATTCCAAAAATATTTCCGAAATTTGAACCGAACGCCGCCGCGCCATAATGTTCGCCCAGAAAGCGCAGCATATCTTCATACCGCAACTTGATTTGATCCGTGAGCGAATGCGGCAGCGAGAGCATGGCCCACGCGAGCAGCACCGTCCCAATAACGACTTCCACCGCGACCGGCCAGATGGATTTCCGGGCCGTGGACAGCACGCTGGGTTTTTCCGGCGTGGCTCCTTTATCCAGCTTCATCACGCCCGTTAAATTGGCAATCGCCTCCACGCCGCTCAACGCCAAGATCACGCCAACGAATGCAACCCAATTGTCGCTGAACGCCCCGGTCATGGGCTGCAAGCTACTCATGGTCAGATGCGGCACGCTGAACGCGATAATCGCCACCACCACCAGCACCATCGGCAGCGCCAGCGCAATGGCGATGCTGCCGGAATGTTTCGGCCCAAAATAATTGATGAAGCCAATGAGCAAGATACACCCGATGGCTACGGCCTTAAAATGCGACTCCGGAATGTGCAAATAGCTCATTGCCGACCAGCCGCTCAAGGCCGCCGTCACCGTGAAGTTCGCCACTAGCAGCAGCGAGCCCAGCACCGCCAGCACCCGGCTCTGCTCCCGCGCCGCCGAATAGACGCCACCGCCTTCCGGGAAATTTTTGCAGACGATGATGTAGTTGTAGGCGACCAGCCCCGTCAACGCGCACACTGCGAGGATGATGGGAAACGACGAAAACCCGACCAAAAAAAACGCGAGACCGATGACATAAGCCTTGCTCGTGCCCCAGTCGCCGTAAAGTAGCGCCGCCGCGCGCGCCCAGCCCAAATTGCGGGGCCGGTGCATTCCGATATTGTCCATGTAGGTAAAAGTTTAGAAAACGGCGGCCAAAAGTCGAGCAGGGTTGGCACACCGACAGCACCAGTTTTTTGAAATGTTCCAAATAAAAAAAGCCAGAACGTTTTTTCGTTTCGGCTTTGAAAATTTTCTAGTGAACCTCAAATCAATTCAGCGTGTAGTTTCGCCGGATGTAGGTCGGCACGTCGAGGTCCTCGCCGCGATGCAGCGTCGGCTCGCTCTTGTCGAAGCGGCCTTTGGAAACAATCGAGAGCGGCAATTGCGTCTGCACCGCTTTGCTGCCGGGACGGCGCGGGCGCGATGGACGCATGATAATCACGTCACGCGGCGCGGCGGTCGGCGTGGCGGAACGCGGCTCCACGCGTGAGGGCGTTGCTGCCGACGCCAAACCTTTCTTGGCCACGATGACGGTGACGCACAGTTTGCCAGTAAGCGCCGCGTCGAGCGCCGCGCCCATGATAATCTGCTGATGGTTGCACTGGCGCTTCACCTGTTCCAGCACGCGGTTGATTTCGGCCATCGTCAAATCTTTGCCGGCCGTCAGGCTGACCAGCACGGCCTCGGACTCGGCCAGCGCGCGCCCTTCATCCAGCAGCGGATGCGCGAGAATTTTTTCCACCGCCTCGCGCGCCCGTCCCGCGCCGGCAGTCTCGACGAATGCAAAAGAATTTTCTGCATGACGATCTTTCAGCAGCCCGCACAAATCCTCGAAGTGAACCTGAATCAATCCGGGGCGCGTGATCAACTGCCACACACCGCGCACGGCCTCGTGCAGAAAAGAATCCACGCGCTCGAACATTTCCACGATGCTCGTATTTTCGTCCACGAGCTTGAGCACTTTGCGTCCCGGCAGGCAGATGACGCCATCCGCCGCCGCCTGCAATTGTTCGAGGCTCACCTGTGCCTGCGCTTCGCGGCGCGGGCCTTCACCCTCGAACGGCAGCGTGACAAACGCCAGCACCAGCGCGCCCGCTTCACGCGCCGCGCGGGCAATCACCGGCGAAATGCCGCTGCCCGCGCCCCCGCCAAGTCCGGCGAGAATGAAAACCACATCCGCACCGGCGCAGGCGGATTTGAGATTGGAGAACTGCTCGTCCGCGAGCGAACGCGCGCGTTCGGGATCGCCGCCGGAGCCGAGGCCGCGCAGCAATTTGTTTTCGAGATGAAATTTCAGCGTGGCATTCGTCGCGTTGAGCGCGACGGCATCCGTGTTGATGGCGGCGGTCTGCGCGGCGGCGAATTCCGGCGTGGCGAGCAGGCCGAGCATCGCGCCACCGGCGTTGCCGACGGCGAACATTTTCACGACCGGCCCGGCGGGTATTTCAGGGATGAGATTTGTTGTTTCAGTTTCCATAGCCATCCTTTCAAGAGCGTTGCAGCATACGACCAAAAGCTTTTTTTATTTTTGTCGCCAAAAAAAAGGGGCGCGCACTGCGCTGACGGCTTTTGAGCGAACCGTATTTCACGAGGCCGATGGCGGCGGCGAATTCCGGCTGGTCGAGCGCGGTGGTCAGGCCGTTGATGGCGCAGGCGTGGGCGGCGGTGACGTTCATCTGAAAAACATTTTCCGCCAGCGTCACGATGCCCGGCACGCGCGACGTGCCGCCGCAGAGGAAAACCCCGGCGCGCAAATAGTCCGCCAGCCCCGCCTCCTCCAGTTCCAGCGCGATGAGCCGGAAAATTTCATCGAGCCGCGCGGACATGATGCGGTGCAGATGCTCCAGGTTCACGCGTTTGAGTTCGAGGCCGAGATCATTGGTGATGCTGATGGTCGAGCCTTTCACCGTCTCGCTGATGAGCGCAGAGCCGTATTCCATTTTTAATTTCTCCGCGCGGCTCAGCGGAACTTTCAGGCCGTAGGCAAGGTCATTGGAAATGTGGTCGCCGCCGACCGCGAGGACGCCGGTGTGCCGGATCGCGCCATCGGAATAGACGACGTATTCCGTCGTGCCGCCGCCGATGTCAATGACGAGCGCGCCCATTTCCTTTTGCTCGTTGGTGAGCAGCGCGAGCGAGGCGGCGATGCCGTTGAAAACAATTTCATCCACTTCAAGCTGCGTGCCGCGCACGAGGCGGATGGCGTTTTGCAGGCGGTTGGCATTGCCGTGTGTGACATGCATGTCCACTTCGAGCCGCGCCCCAAGCATCCCGACCGGATTCGTCACGTTGTCCTGGCCGTCCACAAAAAAATGCTGGCGCACCGCGTGGATGATGCTGTTCTCGGCGGGCAGATTGATGGCCTTGGCGTTCTTGATGACATCGTCAACGTCGTCCTGCGTGATCTCGCGCTCGGCGGAAACGACGACGTGTGTGCCGCGATTATTGAAGCCGCGCACATGGCTGCCGCTGACGCCGAGATAGACGCTGCGGATTTCCACCTGCGCCATCTGCTCCGCCTCGAAGAGCGCCGCGCGCAAATCTTCCTCGGTGTGTTCCTGATTGATGATCTCGCCCTTGCGCACGCCGCGCGAGCGCGACTGGCCGAGGCCGACAATGTTCAGCGCGCCGTCCTCGCCCAGCTCGCCAACGACCGCGCAGATTTTTGACGTGCCGATTTCCAGCCCGACGATGATGTTGGCATCTTCAAACATTGTTCCTCCGATTTTTTAATGGTTTCGGTTTTGGCTTCACATCCGCGGCGCTTGCCAGCGTCCAATGCACCGGCAAATTATTCTCCACCGCCAGATCCACTGCGGCGATATCGCCTTTGTTCATCCGTTTGCCGTAATCGTAAATTCCGCGCCAACGTTGCAACTGCCGGTCAAAATTTTTCAGCCCAAAAGTAATCACCCCGCCCTGCCCCGTCGTCACGACAAGCACGCCGGGCGAAGAAATATCCACGCGCCGCAAATCCACCAGCCCGGCCATCGGCGAATGTTCAAACGCCGCGAGCAAATCCAGCGCCGCCTGCGCGCGGGCGGAATCCGACGCCGGAACCGGCAACCCGAGCTTGAGCTTCACGACATTCAATCCTGAAATGACGGGCAACTGCGGATTCAATTGCGCGAGCGGCACGACACATTCGCGCGGGTCGCGCGGCTTCATGGCCACGCCATTTTTGTCGAGTTGCGTCACGGCCACGGCGAAATTTCCCACCGCGTCCACACACGGCGTGTTCACCTGCGCGATGGGTTCGCGCTCGGTCACGCGGAGGCGCAACGTGTGCGGCAGCACGCGTTCGACCGACGCCGTTTCCACGGCGGACTCCAGCTCAAGGCTCGCCTTCACCGCCGCGAGGTCGAGCTTGATGAGGTTCACACCGAGCCGCACGTTCGAGAGATGGCGCACCTGCTCCGGCGACAACACGCCGTCCGTCTGCACCTCGATGCTGCTGATGGCGAACTCGGGATTGCTATAAACAAAACGATCCAGCAGCAATTCGCCCGTGCGCCAGACTAGGTAAAGCCCGAAGAACGTGCCGAACGCGATGCAGAACAAAATCGTCCCCAGCCGCATCCGGCTCGCGCGCACCTGATCGGAACGCAGCTTCACATCGAGGACAAATTCGCGTCCGATCCGACGGTTTCTTTTTTTATGTTCGCGTCTAAACCACATGGCAATTCAAAATTAAAAATTAAAAATTAAAAATGAAGCGCGGTGAACTCGCGCATGGCCGGGTTTGGTTTTTGAATTTTTCATTTTTAATTTTTCATTGTCTTTGCAACGCCAGGTCAATCATACGCTGGCAAAGTTCCGCGTAATTCATCCCCGCCGCCGCCGCCGCTTTTGGCAGCAGGCTCGTCTCGGTCATGCCGGGCAGCGTGTTCACTTCCAGCACCACCGGCGCCCCGTCCGCGCGCACCATCACGTCCACCCGCGAATAATCGCGACCGCCAATGGCCTTGAACGCACCAAGTGCGGCGTCCTGAATCCGCCGCGTCGTCGCCGCATCAAAATCGGCGGGGCAAAAATATTCCGTCGCGCCCGCCGTGTATTTCGTCTGGTAATCGTAGCTCCCCGTCTTGGGCCGCACCTCGACGACCGGCAAAACTTGGTCGCCCAAAATTCCCACCGTCGTCTCGCGCCCGACGATTTTTTCCTCGACCAAAACTTCCGTGTCGAACTTCAGCGACTCGGCGATGGCGGCGGGCCACTGCTCCATGGTTTCCACGAACTGCAACCCGACGCTCGAACCCTGCCGCGACGGTTTCACCACCAACGGCAGTTGCAATCCCGTCGGAAATTCCGCAAGCGCGGAGTTGACCACGGCAAATTTCGCCGTCGGCACACACGCCTCCAGACAACTTTGCTTCGTCAAAACTTTGTCGAACGCGATACGGCTCGCCTCCGCGTCGCAGCCCGTGTAAGGCACGCCCAGCGCATCCAACTGCTTCTGCACCGTGCCGTCCTCGCCATAAGTTCCGTGAAGCGCAAGAAAAACCGCGTCCGTCTGCGGCGGCAAATTCCAATCCGGCGTGCGCGGATCCAGTTCGTGAACGTCATGACCCAGGGAACGCAGCGCCGACGCCACCGCCGCGCCCGTGCGCAGCGAGACTTCGCGTTCGGCACTTGGCCCGCCCAGCATCACGGTGATATTTAGTTTCCGGCTCATTTCTTTTTCACAAAGTCTGCCAACGCCACCGCCACTTCTGGAAACGCTTTCAAAACCTGCTTGTCGGTCGTGACCAAAGGCACGTCCAAATCCTGCGCCAGCGCCACAAATTCACAGTCGTAGCCCGAGCAGTTCGACCGATACGCCAGTTCCAAAACTTTCCGCGCGTCCACTGAATACTCGCGACCGCCCACCGCTTCCTCCGCCAACCGCAACGAACTGATGGCAGCCTCGTAGCCCATGCCCGCATGGCGAATGTATTTCAACAACGTCGCGCGATATTCCGAACGCCACAGCAACGGCGCGACCCAGACTGAATCCACCGCGCACACCGCCTCGGCCTGCGCCGAGTGTTCGGTGTGAATCGAGAAATAAGCGATGAGGTTGGTGTCCGCGACAATCATTCGCGGCCTTCGCGTTTCCACCGGTCAATCTGCGCCGCCGATACTTTGAACTTCATCGTCGCCCGCACCGCCCGCGCCCGCGCAATCAACGCCTGCGCATCCACCGGCACGCTCCGCACGCTGGACTCCAGCACCGCGATGGCCTCCGTGTTCAGGCTGCGGCCGTGCGTGACCGCCCGCTTTTTCAGCGCCTGATGCGCTTCCTTGGACAATCCCTTGATGGTGATCGTGATCATGGCGAAACCATAACGCAACCACTTTGGTTGTCAACACGCAACCACTTTGGTTGCGTTTCAAATGTTCTCCCCAATCACTTCCACTTCCGTGTGTAGCTCAATCCCCCGTTTCGCCAACACGGTCGCTTTCAAAAGCCCGATCAGTTCCAAGACATCCTTCGCCGTCGCGCCGCCATCGTTCACCAGAAAATTTCCATGCTCCAACGAAATCCGCGCACCACCAATCTTGGTGTTCTTCAAGTGAAGTTCTTCAATTAGCTTGCCCGCCGGGATGCCCGCCGGATTCTTGAACATGCATCCTGCACTGGGCGCGGCGGGCTGCGACGCCCAGCGTTTTTCGCTGTAGGCCTTCATCCGCGTCTCGATTTGCTCCCGCGACTGCGGCGCGCACTGAAAAACCGCGCCCAGCGCGATGTGGCTTTTCAGCGTCGCGCAGCAGCGATATTCCACGACCATCTGCGACGGTTTCATTTCATGCACCGCGCCGGTGAAGTCCATCACGCGCACTGATTCCACCGCCTGAAACGTCGCGCCGCCCATCGCGCCGGCGTTCATGCGAAGCGCGCCGCCGATGCTGCCGGGAATGCCTTCCAGAAATTCCACGCCGCTCAAGCCGTTCCGCTTGGCCTCGACGGCAACGGTCTTCTGCTTCGCGCCGGCACCGCAGAGGATACGTGTGCCATCAATCTCCACCTTGGAAAATTCTGGTGACGCTAGGCAGATTACTACGCCGCGAAATCCGCCGTCGCGCACGACGAGGTTGGAGCCGCGGCCAAGAATGAAAAATCTAAAACCGTGTTCGCCGCAAAATTTCAGCACCGACGCCAAATCGTTTTCCGTCGCCGGCTCAACATAGAAGTCCGCCGGGCCGCCGACACGCAGCGTCGTGTGCTTCGCCATCGGCTCATCGCGCCGGATGACGGTTGCGGATGAGACCAGTCCGGCCAATTCGTCGGCCAGATCAGCGGCATTTTCTAGTGCG
>JANOBC010000116.1:0-9395 GCA_031411455.1 Limisphaerales bacterium | reverse complement strand
GGATGCAATTCCCACATCGGCGAGCGGCGCACCTTGATGCCTTCAATCAAAACATTCTGGCAGAGGTTGAATTCGACAAAAGGCGGACGCAGAAAATCACCTTCGCCAAAAACACGCTGACTCACCGGCACGCCGTCGTTGTTCATTTTGTCGAGCCGCGCCCGCGCCGCTTTTTGCGTTCCTTCGCCGGCGGTTTTGCCGCCCTTCCAAGCAAGCCAGTTGGATTCCTCGGCCTGTCCGTCGAGCGTCCCCTGCCCTGTCACTGCGACATTCTGCTGGCCGTAGGCGTAAATCAGCGGCGAATAGTTGTAGCACTCCATGCCCTCGAACCGCGTGGCCACGACGGGCAGATACTTTTGGGGATCGGTGCTGAATTTCAAAACTGAATTCGTCGCGACCAGATGCAGCTCGACGTTGCTCTGCAAATGAATTGGCCCGGTGAGAAATTCTCCGGCGGGAATCACGACACGTCCGCCGCCCGCTTTCACACACGCGGCAATCGCCTTGGTAATCGCCGGGCTGGCGTCAGTCTTGCCATCGGCCACCGCGCCGAATTTGGTGATGACGAAATCACGCGCGGGAAATTTCGGCGCAACGATGCGCGAAAGAATTTCGGGCACTTGCTTCCACTCGGGCGCTTCGGCGCGGCTGTTGGAGACGAATGACAGCGCGGACAGGACAAGGATAATGGATTTTTTCATGGTGCGTTGGGACTGACGGTAAATCATTGGCGGAATTGTTTAATAAGCGGTCTTCAACCAGTTGGTCTTGGCCCAGGTGAGCACGCCTGCGCCGCAGCCGGTGGTGGCGTTGGTCAAAATGGATTTGAGCTGGTTGGGATCACTCATGACGTTTGAATACGCATACGGCAGCACGTTGCCGGGCAGGTTCCACGAGAACGCAATCACCGGCGCCTGCACCGGGCCGAAGTAAGTGTCGCCGGGCGCGTTCGTGCTGCTGCCGGTGTAAGTGTTGGTCGTGCCGCCGGTGGTGCGGAAGGAATAGATGGAATTCAACGCCATGATTTTTCCGGTGTAGGCCGGGTTGCTCACGTCGGTCTGGTTGTTGCGCAGCGGCGTGAGGCAGTCTTGGTAGATGGAATTCTCGACGAGGATGGCTCCGCTCTCGGTGGCGATGCTGCCATTCAGAACCGGATTAAAACTGTAGGAACTGTTCACGCCATGTGCGTCGCGCAGGCGCTTGGCGTCCAACGCGAGCGAGTCGTCCGCGTAAATATTGAAATCATGAACGTTGCCGCCGCGCAGACGCGGCACGCAACGATCCCAACAGTTCTGAAACCACTGATGGTGGAAGGTGATTGAGATCAGCGCATTTTCGGCCGCGTTGCCGGCGTTGGCCACGCCGTCATTCGCGCCAGCCAGATGGGTTTTGTCTTGGCCTTGGATGATGCTGACAATTTCCGCCGGCGTGAACCCGCTCGCCGTGCGCAACGAATTATACATGGCATAGGCGGTCTTGTTCGATTCCAGCGTGTTGATCTGTTGCCAGACAAAACTGTTCGTGTTCGATGCGCCATCATCGCCGACGTATTTGTTCCAAGAAAGGGTGACGTGATTCGCACCGCCCTTAATGTCCACGATACCGTCGTAGGTTTTGGTGAAGGTGCAATGATCAATCCAGATGTTGGTGGTCGTGCCCGTGCCGCCGCCGTTGCCGAGGTCAATGAAGTCCCAGTCCTTGCTGTCGTAATTGCCCTTGGTCGCCTCGTCCCATTCCCACATCTCGTCGAACTTGAGGTTCCGCACGATAACGTTCCGCGAGTTCTTGATGTTGAAACAAGCATGGCGAACCGTCGCGCCGTTCGTGGAAAAAATCGTCAGCCCATCCTTGCCCTGGATGTCCAGCAGGCTGACGCCGGTCTGGATCAGGCGCGGATGCAGCGAAGGCGTGGCGTGTGCGCGGAACGGGCCGACGGCTTGCGCCGCCGCACCGATCTCCAGCCAGCCGAGGTCGAGGTTGGTGGTGATCTCGATCACCTTGACGGCGGCGGTGTTAATCGCGTTGGCCAGGTCGAGCGCGTTGGTGACTTTCCGGTAGGCAGAATTGTTTTCAGCAAGGATGCCGCCGCCGGTCGTCGTCCACGCAAAGCCCGCGAGATTGAACTGTGCAAAAGTTACCGCCGCCGTGCTGACCGTGAGCGTGGCGAAGGAACTGGTCACCGCGCCGTAGTTGTTGGTGATGATGACGGAGTAAGTGCCGGCGTTGGTTGCCTGCGCGTTGGTGACGGTGACGGAACTGTTTGTCGCATTTGGCAGAACGGTGTTGGTGTTGAAAAACCATTTGTAAGCCAGCGGCGCGGTGCCGGCGGCGGTCACAGTGAACGTGGCGTCATTGCTCACGGTCACGGACTGGCTCTGCGGCTGAGCGGTGATCACCGGCGCGCTGAACACGGTCAGCACGGCAACAGAACTGGTCGCCGAGCCAACGGCATTGGTCACGACGATAGCGTAAGTCCCCGCGTTGGTCGCGTTGACGGGATTCAGCGTGAGCGAAGCATTGGTCGCATTGGCCACCGCCGTGTTGGTGTTGAAATACCACTGGTAACTCAGCGTTGCCGAGCCAGTGGCGGTGACATTGAAAGTCGCGCTGCCGCCGGAAGCGACGAAGAAATTGGTCGGACTGGCGGTAATCGTCGGCGGAACCAGCACCGTGAGCGTCGCAACGCTGCTCGTCGCGCTGCCGACGCTGTTGGTGATGATGACGCGATACGCACCGGCGTCATTCGTCGTCACGCTTACGAGCGCGAGCGTGCTGCTGTTGACGCCGACGGGCGTGTTGGTATTCAACGACCAGAAATAATTCAACGGAGCCGTGCCGCTCGCGCCCACGAGAAAGTTTGCGTTCGCGCCGACCGCCACCGTGAGACTTTGCGGCGGGTTCGTGATGCTCGGAGCGGTGGCGGCGGGTGGATTAGTGCCGCCAACGAGCAGACGAAAAAATTGCCGACCGCTGCCGGCCAGAATTGGATTGGTTGAATCAAAATTGCCGCTGCCATCAAACGCGCGCGTCGCCACGGCGGGCCAGTTGGACGCCGCCAGTGCAAGGTTCGTGGTGGCGATCACTTGATAGGCGCTGGTCGGAGTTCCGTTCGTGCCGCGCAACACCATGCCCTGTGGAATCAATAAAGCCTGCGTGATGACCGGGACAAATGTCGGCGCAACCGAACCACTGGCGGGAACCGTCTCCGCCCAATTTGTGCCGACGCGCACTTCATCCATCCAAAACACGGGACCGGTCAAGGCCGGCGCTTCAATAAAAAATTGCAAGATGGCGGATGCCATGTCCGAGCCGCCGCCAACGGTGGAAGCCCCGGGCGAAGGCGCGGGATTGACGCCATAGCTATTGGTGGCGGGATCCGCCCAAACGGCGACTTCATCATTTCCGTTTTGAAACGTGTAGCGCATGACGACCAAGTGAGTTGTGTTCGTGCTGGCGACCGGCGTGCCGCTCACAAACGTCGTGCCGCTGCCTTTTTTCTGAACGCCAACCTGACCGGTGCTGCTGACGACCACTTCAATCGCGGCGGACGAGGCGGCCCCGTTATGTAAATACGCCACGCGCATATTCCCAGAACTCGGCAACACTTGAATGTTCAGCAGGAAAGAAGCGTAAACAATATTTCCATCCGCCACTGGAATGCCCGTCGCGCCGTTTAATGGCACACCCGTTTGTTTCCGGGTTCCGGTGGGCGTCACGGCTACGCCCCGACCGGCAGCCGTGGCGTAACTGTTCGGCGATGTCTGGGTCGCGGCGCTGGAAATTTGAATCTGGCTGACATCGCCGGAAGCAACGGACCAGGTCGTTCCGCCGCCGCCGCTGATCGCACCGAGATTAGCGCCATCGGTATAGTTGAATTGATCCGTGAAAAATAAAGTAGCGTGACTGGAGCAAACCGCCGTCAACATCAACATCCCCACGACGACACTGCGACTGGCGCAAATGGTCTTAACAACCGGGAATAAAAACGACGGAACGGTCATGGGGTTTTACAACGTGATGAGTAAAAGTTTTGCAACATCGGCGCTTGTTTCAACCGGCGTTCATTTCGCCAGCCCGGACACTTCCGCGTCCTCCAGTTTGAACGGCGCGCCAGTTGGCACGATGACGGAAACATTCTTCAACTCTACACCCTTCGCGTGCGTAATGCTGAACGGTTTTGCCGCCTGAATCTTCACATTCTCCAAAACCACGTTCGAGATGCAGCTCTGCGAGAGGCCGAGAATCAATCCCGCCCCCTTCGGACACGTCGCCGTGAGATTGCTGATGCGGATGTTGCGGAACACCGGGATGTTCCCGCCGCCGCTCGCAGCGTCACCCGGCTTTTTATCGCCCGCTGAAGTGCCTTGGTAAACCATCGTCAGCGTGATGGCGGGATTCACGTTCTTCATCGTGATATTTTCGCAGACGAGATTTTCCACGATGCCGCCGCGCTTGGTGTCCGACTTGATGCGGATGCCGTTCTCCGTGTTCTCGAAGCTGGTGTTCCGCACAAAAATATTCCGCACGCCGCCGACGGTTTCGCTGCCGATGCTCATGCCGTGACCATGTTTGAAAACGCAATCCACGATGGTGATGTTCTCGCACGCGAACTCGCGGCCCTCGACTTTTTTGCCGGACTTGATGGCGATGTTGTCGTCGCCCACGTCAATGAAGCAGTTCGTCACGGTCACGTTGCGGCAAATGCTGGGATCAATCGCGTCGGTATTCGCGGCGCGTTCGGGTGCGAGAATTTTAATGCCTTCAATCCACACGTCCTCGCACTCGGTCGGCACGAGCGCGAACTTCGGCGAATTCTGAATGGTGATGCCGCTGATGCGAAGATTTTTGATGCGCTGGGGCACGATGAGATTCGGGCGCGGCAGCGTGAAGCCGGAAACTTTCTGGCGCGCTTTCTCCGCTTCTTCCCACCACACGGAGCCGTTGCCTTCAATCGTGCCTTTGCCGGTCAGCGTGACATCCTCGCCGTCTTTGATGCTGAAGAACGGATTGAAGTCACCACTACTCTTGGCCGCGAGCCAGTCGCCGCTGCCGGTCTTGAGGAACAACGCATGGTTCGTCGTCGCGGACAGCGTCGCACCTTCGTCCAGTTGCACGATGACATGGCTGCCCTTCAACACGAGCGGGGCGCTGACGTAATTGCCCGCCGGAAAAACAATCGTGCCGCCGGATTTTTTCACGGAGTCGAATGCTTTTTGAATCGCCTCGGTGTCGAGCGTTTTGTCGTCGCCGGTCGCGCCGAGTTCACGGACGTTAAACGTGGCGGCGCACAGCGGCAGACCAAGGGATAAAAAAATGGCGGCAATGATTTTCATTTGGATGCAAACAGGATGCCCCACAATATCGCGAATGAAAACCGGCCAGTTGAGCAAACCACCTTGAAAAAACGGCACTGCCCGGCTCTCGTCAAAACTACGCCGGCGAAATCAATTGAAGACCGTCTGCGAAACCGCCGCGATGTCCGACGGCATCATGTCGCGTTGGCCCGGAATTCTTCACGCAAAACCGCGTCCGCCGGTTTATCCTTGCCGGTTTTGCGGATCACTTCCGCCGCGACGGCTTGAACATCATGAATCATGTTCCGCAGCATACGCGATTGGATGGTGGCAATACAACGCGGATGGAGTGCCAGTCTCCGACCCGGCGTGTTTCTGATTATTTATCAACTTGCCGGGCAGGAGGCCGGCGTTCCGCTTTGAATCACCAGCCGCGCATATTTATCACGAAACCTCGCGCTGCTGAAAAGCCACTGTTCTTTCACGTCACAAAGCTTTGCCTTAACTGGATTATTTTCGATGTAGCGAATGGCCGTCTTTTCCTGCCCCTCATCGCGCATGAAGGTGTCCCAATATTCCCGCTGCCATTGGAGCGCCGAGCACCGTCTCGGCTCGTTACTAACACCGCTTGAAACTGGCCGGGACGGTGCCCGGCGTTCCGCCAGCAATAACTTCCGCCGCTGATTTTCCACGCGAACTTTCCAGTTCTGAACCATCTTCCACAACGGCCAATCCCAAACATGAACCAGCACATGCACATGATTCGGCATCACACACCACGCGAGCAGTTCGTAGCGCTCGTTGTGGAAATGAAGCAAAGCTTCCTCGGCAATCTTGGCAATTCGCGGGTCGCGCAAATGACATTCGCCAACTCCCCGGTCCAAATACTCCTCCAGCTTGGTGCGTTTCTCGCGGTCGTCTTCAATCTTCAGCAGATGTTCCCATTCGCTACGCCCCGATTCCGGCATGGAATCGCCGAGCCGAAAGGTGACGAACTGGACTAGATTGGGAAAATCGCAATGCGGCAGATAGCCGCGCTCGTGCCAGCCGAGAAAACCGAGGGCGCGTTCCTCGTCCGTGAGTTGCCGGTCAGACCAGCGATTTTTCTCCGCTACCAACTCACGCAAATATTCGCGCTTCGGTTTTGGGTGCATGAATTTGGAACGCCGGGCACCGTCCCGGCAAGTTTCTCACGACATCAACGAGCCGAGACGGTGCTCGGCGTTCCGCTACGCCTTCGCCACCAACTGGCGTAACACATACGGCAGGATGCCGCCGTGCTGGTAGTAGTCGATTTCGATGGGCGTATCAATGCGGCAGCGGACGGCGACATTTTCCACGGAGCCGTCCTTGCGCGTGATTTTCAGCGTGAGGTCTTGCTGCGGCTTGATGTTCGCGTCGAGGCCGACGATGTCGTAGGTCTCGGTGCCGTCGAGCTTCAAGGTCTGCGCGGTGGTGCCTTCCTTGAATTGCAACGGCAGCACGCCCATGCCGACGAGGTTGCTGCGGTGGATGCGCTCGAAGCTCTGCGCCACGACGGCTTTCACGCCGAGAAGATTTGTTCCCTTCGCAGCCCAATCGCGCGACGAGCCGGTGCCGTATTCCTGACCGGCAAGAATCACGAGCGGCGTTTTCTCGGCCTGATATTTCATCGAAGCGTCGTAGATGCTGACCTGTTCGCCGGAAGGCTGCAACTTGGTCACGCCACCTTCGACGCCGGGAACCATGAGGTTCTTGATGCGGACGTTGGCGAACGTGCCGCGCGTCATCACGCGGTCGTTGCCGCGACGCGAGCCGTAGCTGTTAAAATCTTCCACGGCGACGCCGTTCTCGACGAGATATTTTCCGGCAGGCGTCGTCTTCTTGAACGAGCCGGCGGGCGAAATGTGGTCGGTGGTCACGCTGTCGCCGAAAATGCCGAGCGCACGCGCGCCGGTGATCGGTGCGATGCTGCCGGGCGTCATCGAGAAATTTTCGAAGAACGGCGGCTCCTGGATGTAGGTGGACTTGCGATCCCACTCGTAAACATTGCCGGTGCTGGAGGAGATTTCGTTCCACTTCGGATTTTGCGCGGCGAAATCTTTGTAGAGCTTGCGGAAAATTTCCTGTTGCAACGCGGCCTGCATGAGGTCGCGCACTTCTTTCAGGCTCGGCCAGATGTCGCGCAGATGAACGGGCTTGCCGTCCTTGCCGGTGCCGAGCGCGTCGTTGGCGAGATCAATGTCCACGCGGCCCGCGAGCGCAAACGCGACGACGAGCGGCGGCGACATGAGGAAATTCGCCTTGATGTTCTGGTGAACACGCGCCTCGAAATTACGATTGCCGGACAAGACGGACGCGGCGACCAAATTGTTCTTAACCACGGCGTCTTCGATGGCCGGATGCAGCGGGCCGGAATTGCCAATGCACGTCGTGCAGCCATAACCAACGGTCTGAAAACCGAGCTTGTCCAAGTAAGGCGTGAGGCCGGTCTTGTTCAGATAATCCGTGACCACGCGGCTGCCGGGAGCGAGCGAAGATTTCACGGTGGCATTGACCGTCAGGCCTTTCTCAACGGCCTTCTTTGCGAGCAAACCGGCGGCGAGCATCACGGACGGATTGCTGGTGTTCGTGCAGCTCGTGATCGCCGCGATGAGCACGGAGCCGTTGCGGATGTCGCCGGTGATACGCGGAGCTTGGGCGTGGATCGGGTCGGGCGTCGGACGATTATCCACCATTTCTTTTTCATTGCGCGGGGCGCCGGTGCTTTGTTGCGTGCCGCCCCCGGGATGAATTTCGCCGCCCCCGGAAATATGGACGGTGCGGGACAATTCTTCCGGCTTCATGCCAAAACCATTTTCGGTGAGCGGTTTTGAAAACGCGCTGATGAATTCGTTCTTCAACTTCGGCAATTCGATGCGGTCCTGTGGACGCTTCGGGCCGGCAACACTGGGCAACACGCTGCTGAGATCCAATTCAATTTCCTGCGAGTAGGCGATGTCACCTTTCTTCGGAATGCCCCACAAGCCTTGCGCCTTGTAATAATTTTCGTAGGTCTTGACGGATTCGTCGGTGCGGCCGGTGGCGCGGAGATAATTAGTGCACTCGGCATCAATCGGGAAGAAGCCCATCGTCGCGCCATATTCGGGGGCCATGTTCGCGATGGTCGCGCGATCCACCAGCGGCAACGCAGCGGCACCGGGGCCGAAAAATTCCACGAACTTGCCGACAACCTTCGCCTTGCGGAGAATTTGCGTGACGGTCAGCGCGACGTCCGTCGCGGTGACGCCTTCACGAATCGCGCCAGTCATGTGAACACCCACGACATCCGGCGTGAGAAAATAAACCGGCTGACCAAGCATACCCGCCTCGGCTTCGATGCCACCGACGCCCCAGCCGACGATGCCGAGGCCGTTGATCATCGTCGTGTGGGAATCAGTTCCCACCAAAGTATCCGGGTAATAAACCTCGCCCGAGTTCAACACACCTTTCGCCAAGTATTCTAAATTAACTTGGTGAACGATGCCGATACCCGGCGGCACAACTTTGAAAGTGTCGAACGCCTGCATTCCCCATTTCAAAAACTGGTAACGCTCGCGGTTGCGCGTGAATTCCAAATCCAAGTTGCGCGTCATGGAATCGGCCGCGCCCGCAAAATCTACTTGCACCGAGTGATCCACCACCAAATCCACCGGCACAAGCGGCTCGATGATCTTGGGATTCTTGCCGAGCTTGGCGACGGCGGTGCGCATCGCCGCCAAGTCAACGAGCAACGGCACGCCGGTAAAATCTTGCAGCACGATGCGCGCGACCACGAACGGGATTTCCGCCGTGCGTTCCTCGGTGGCTTTCCAGTTGGCGAGTTCCTTCACGTTCGCTTCGCTGACTTTTTTGCCGTCGCAGTTGCGCAGGACGGATTCGAGGACGAGGCGGATGGAGACGGGTAGTTTGGAGATAGGGCCGACGCCAGCTTTTTCCAGCGCGGGCAGCGAATAAAATTTCGCCGACGTGCCGTTGCCGAGTTCAAAGTCTTGCAGGGTGCCGAACAAGTTGTGTGATGCGCTCATGTCGTTAAATAATTGTCATAAGAAAATGAAGTTTGCGCGCAACCGTGTCAAGCGA
>JANOBC010000115.1:0-4526 GCA_031411455.1 Limisphaerales bacterium | reverse complement strand
CAACAAAGGTGGTGCACCGGCGGTGGCGGTTTCGGCACTGGAGCCGGCCATTCCCGCGCGCATCCGCAACGAGCCGGCGGTGTTGTTCATTTCGCCGCGCGCTTTCTTGATGTTGTCAATGCCGCGCGAAACGACGCTGCGCTTGGTGCAGTAAAGCATCGCCACATCCTCGGAAATAATCCCCTGCTCGTAAGCCTCCAGACAGGCGTGGTCAAATGTGCGCCAGCCGAACGTGTAGCTTGCCTCGATGATTTCGTAAAACGTTTTGCCCTCGCTCTCGCCGAGACGGATGGATTCCTGCGTGCGCAAACTGGAACCCAAAATTTCAAACAGCGCCTGCCGCGCACCGCCGAGCTTGGGCGCGAGCCGCTGGCTGACGACCCAACGCAACGAGTCCGAAAGCCGGATGCGCACCTGCTCCTGTTCGTCCGGCTCAAACATACCGAGAATACGATTGATGGTTTCACCGGCGTTGACCGTGTGCAGCGTGCTCAACACGAGATGCCCGGTTTCCGCCGCGCTCAAGGCGATCTTCACCGTCTCGCGGTCGCGCATTTCGCCGACGAGAATCACCTTCGGCGCCTGCCGCAACGCGGCGCGCAAACCATTCGCATAGGAATCGAAATCCACGCCGAGTTCACGCTGGTTGAAGGTCGCCCGCTGGTGCTTGTGCAAATATTCCACCGGGTCTTCCAGCGTGACGATGTGAACGGGCTTCTCGCGATTAATTTCGTCGAGGATGGCGGCGAGCGTCGTGGTCTTGCCGGAGCCGGTCGCGCCGGTGACGAGGATGAGGCCGGTTTTTTCGCGCGGAATCAGGCGCAGGACTTCGGGAAGCTGTAGTTTTTCCAGCGTGGGAATCGTGGCGTTCAACTGCCGCATCACGATGGAATAATTTCCGCGCTGCGAAAACACATTCACGCGGAAGCGCGCCGTCTCGCCGAGCGCATACGACGCATCGCAGGAACCGTGGCGGAGCAAGTCTTCGAGCTGCCACGCGTTGTCGCCGATGATGTTCATGGCGATCATTTCAATCTGAAACGGCGTGAGCCTGGCAATCGGCGGGTCGAGTTGCACCGGCTTGAGTTCACCGTAAGCCTCAACCTGCGGCGGACGGTCGGTCACGAACAGCAAATCAGAAACCTCCGGCTGCGATGACAGCATTGTCGTCAAAATATGGTCAAGCTCGGGGCGGCGCATAATTAGAAGGCAGAAGTATGAATGATGAATGATGAAGTGAAGCAGTTTCCCGCCGCCCAGCGCGCTGGAGTCATTTCATCATTCATAATTCTTCCTTCATAATTTGTTTTCACATCGCCTCGTCGTCTTCCGGCGGATGCGCCAGCAGCGGGCGGAATTTTTTCTTGTCGGCCGCCTTGTCGTAGGCGTCCTCCGGCGTCACGCGTTTCATGCGGACGTGTTCCATGATGTGATCGTCCATCTGCATGTTGCCGAATTTTTTACCAACTTGAATCATGCCTTGAATCTGATGCGTCTTGCCTTCGCGCACGAGGTTCGCGATGGCGGTGGTGAACACCAAAATTTCAAACGCGGCCACGCGGCCTTTTTTGTCACAGCGCTTGAACAGCGTCTGCGCGATGATGCCCTTCAACGCCTCGGACAGCGTCTGCCGCACCTTGTTCTGCTGGTCGGCGGGAAACACGTCAATGATGCGGTCCACCGTCTTCGACGCGCTCTGCGTATGCAGCGTGCCGAAAACCAAGTGACCCGTCGCCGCAGCGGTGATCGCCAGCTCGATGGTTTCCAAATCGCGCAACTCGCCGACCATGATGATATCCGGGTCTTCGCGCAACGCCCCGCGCAGCGCGGCGGCAAACGACTTCGTGTGAACGCCCACCTCGCGATGGTTTACCAGGCAGCTTTTACTTTCGTGAACGAACTCAATCGGGTCTTCCACCGTGATGATGTGATCTTTGCGGTTGCGGTTCGCGTAATCCACGATGGCCGCGAGCGTGGTGGATTTGCCGGAGCCGGTCGGCCCGGTCACGACAACGAGGCCGCGATGCAGCATCGCAAATTTTTTGAACACCGCCGGCAGCGGTGATTCCAGCTTTTCAAAATCTTCAAACGACAATACGCGGCTGGGAATCTGGCGGAACACGGCGGAGACACCGTTCTTCTGGTTGAAAAAATTCACGCGGAAGCGCGAGATGTTCGGAATCTCGTAGCCGAAATCCACGTCACCCGTTTCCTCGAAGAGTTTGATTTTGTAATCCGGCGCGATTTCGTAGAGCATCGCCTTGAGATTGTCGCTCTCGAGCGGGGGGAAATCCACGCGCTGCAGGTCGCCGTTGATGCGCATCATGGGCGGATTGCCCGACGCCATGTGGAGGTCGGAAGCCTTTTGCTCGAACATCAAGTTGAAAAACGCGTCAATTTTAGCCATAAATTTTCTCCGTGGACGCGACACTAATCAAAGCCATGTCTGCCTGCAAGCAATGAAAATGCCCGCCGAACATATCCGTGAAGAAATTCGTAAAGCGGGCGCAATTACCTTCGCCCGCTTCATGGAACTCGCGCTTTATTGTCCTGAAACGGGCTATTACGAACGGAATCAGGACAACGTTGGGCGGCGCGGCGATTTCATCACCAGCGTCAGCAGCGGCGAAATGTTCGGGCAACTGCTGGCTTTTCAGTTCGCCGCGTGGCTCGATGAGCTGGAGCAATTCAAAATTAAAAATTCAAAATTAAAAATTGTCGAAGCGGGCGCGCATGACGGCAAACTCGCCGCCGACATTTTGCACTGGCTACAAATCCACCGGCCAAAATTATTTTCCGAACTCGAATACGTCCTCCTCGAACCCTCCGCCACGCGCCAGCAATGGCAGCGGAAAAAACTGCAGGAATTTCCAAACGTGGTTTGGTTTGAAACCTTTGAAAACTTAAAACTTAAAACTAACAATTCAAAACTTCACGGAGTGTTTTTCAGCAACGAACTGCTCGACGCCTTCCCCGTCCACCGCTTCAGTTGGGACGCGAAAGAAAAAAACTGGTTCGAGCTTGGCGTGGCGTTGAACGGCGAAAATTTTATTTGGACACGGAGCGCGGGCGGCCCGCCCGCAGTTCTATTGCCGCCCTCGCTTTTGGAAGTCCTGCCCGACGGCTACACGATCGAGACCAGCCCCGCCGCCGAAAACTGGTGGCGCGAGGCCGCGCAATTTTTGACGCACGGCAAACTGCTTGCCATTGACTACGGCTTCACCGAAGCCGAAATGATTTCCCCCTCCCGAACCAACGGCACGCTCCGCGCCTACGCCCAACACCGCATCAGCGACGACCTGCTCGCGAACCCCGGTGAACAAGACCTGACCGCGCACGTCAACTTTACCGCCATTCAAAACACCGGCGAGAACGTCGGACTGCGGACAGAATTCTTCCGCAGTCAGTCGCAATTCCTCACGCGCATCCTCGGTGCCGCCGTGAAGGAGAATGTTTTTGCCAGCCTCGACGCCAAACAAGCCCGCCAGTTTCAAACCCTCACGCATCCCGACCATTTGGGCCGCGCCTTCCGTGTGCTCGTGCAATCACGCCCGGCATCGGTGCGTCATTTAGAATGACATGGAAATTTGTAGTAGCCACGTTGCCAACTTTGATCCGTCGAAGTCACACTTGAAAACCGACTCGTGCCGGTCGCCACGGTTCATCACACCTGTCCCGCCGTAGCGTGTGGCGAAGGCGGATGATAAATCGCGCCGGAATATTCCATGCGCAACTGCCGAGGCATACCGACGGTTTAATCTCTGTTTTATGCCAAAGTCAAAGCGAACAACGCCACTTTCCGGATTGAATTACAGGAGACGAACCTTGTTTCAAAAACCTTGATGGACACAAACGCTGCTTTTCAAGCCGCTGTAAATATTCTTGAAAAGGCTTCAATAAATGTGAAGGGATTAAATCAAGATTGCCGTGTGCATATCATGGCCTTTACGCCTGAAGGTGATTCAGGTGAAATGTTCGTGCCAGTTTATTGGGTTGATTGGACTCTCCCCGAACAAGAGGGACACGGAAGCACTGCTTCCGTTGAATTGTTCTTGCCGGACAAGACGATTCGCCAGCTTCGAGTTGAGGATGCAAAATATATTCTCCGTCCACCGATTGTGTTCACCAATCTGGCGGAACTGCTTTCGCAGACAAACACCCCACCGCGCTAAAATAAAACAATCTCTTCCAGAATCTTCCGTCGCTTCGAGGTGCTTATTGTCTGGATGTGGCAGGGGTTTCATTTTCGGCGCAAAAGTTTCGTCCAAATGCGGCAGTGATGTAAAGGCGGGGCTGGACGCAGAATAAATGCACAATTCACAAATTGGCAAAATTCGTATTTAGGTATTATCAATGTTGTAGCAGCGAGTAACCGTCCACAAGGATGCGCACCAAAGCCATGTGAGGAAAGTAGTCCAATGTCCAAAAAGTCCAAACACCAATGTCAGGAACGCATAAACTGTGGTGGGGCGAGCGTCCTCGCGAGCCACGAACGTAAGGCAGCGACTCGCGAGGACGCTCGCCCC
>JANOBC010000114.1:0-10074 GCA_031411455.1 Limisphaerales bacterium | reverse complement strand
TGTCTCATGCCTTGGGGTTTTCCTGCTCGCCCTGATTGCTCCGGCTCATGCCGCTGACGCCACTGCGCCCGCGCTGAAGGTGGACTCGGGCGACAACGCTTGGCTGCTCGCCAGTTGCGCGCTGGTGCTGATGATGACCGCACCCGGTCTGATTCTGTTTTACGGCGGACTGGTGCGGAACAAGAACGTTCTCGCCACGATGATGCACAGCTTGGTTTTGATGGGATTAATTTCCGCGCTGTGGATGGTTTTTGGTTACAGCATGGCGTTCGCCGAAGGCAATTCCTTTTTCGGCAATCCCCTGACTTATTTATTTTTGCACGGCGTCGGTTCCGCGCCGAACGGCGACTATGCACCGACAATTCCGCATCAGACATTCATGCTGTTTCAATTGATGTTCGCCATCATCACGCCCGCGCTCATCAGCGGCGCGATTGCGGAGCGCGTAAAATTTAGCGGCTACATCGTGTTCATGCTGCTGTGGGTGACGCTGATTTATCTGCCGCTGTGCCACATGGTCTGGGGCAAGGGCGGACTGTTCAACTGGGCGCTCGGCGGGAAAATTCCCGTGCTCGACTTCGCGGGCGGCACGGTCGTTCACATCAGCTCCGGCGCGTCGGCGCTGGTGCTGGCGATGCTGCTTGGTAAGCGCGCTGGCTTTCCGCGCGAGCCGATGGTTCCGCACAACGTCGTGCTTTCACTCGTCGGCACGGGGCTTTTGTGGGTCGGCTGGTTTGGCTTCAATGCGGGCAGCGCGCTGAACGCGGGTGGCTTGGCGACGAGTGCTTTTGCGGCCACACACTTTTCCGCTGCTGCCGGTGCGTTGAGCTGGATGTTCACGGAATGGTTGCTCAAGGGCAAACCGAGCGTGCTCGGCGCGGCGTCCGGCATGGTCGCGGGGCTGGCGACGATTACGCCCGCGAGCGGCTTCGTCACCATTCCATCCG
Organism: Limisphaerales bacterium; assembly: GCA_031411455.1. GTDB lineage: Bacteria > Verrucomicrobiota > Verrucomicrobiia > Limisphaerales > UBA11358 > UBA11358. Next base: position 9,127 of record JANOBC010000114.1, on the reverse strand, counting down.
CGTTCTGCATCGGACTGGCCGGCGGTGTGCTTTGTTATTTTGCGGTGACAAAACTGAAAGCCCTGCTCGGCTACGATGATTCGCTGGACGTGTTCGGCGTGCATTGCGTCGGCAGCATCACGGGAATGTTAATGCTTGGATTTCTCGCGAGCGCGGACGTGAACCCGGCCATCGCCGCGACGTTCATGAAAAACGGCGCAGCCGTTTCGCTCGCGGGCGGTTCGGCGCAATTCGTGAACCAGCTTATCGGCGTGGCGTTCACGGCGGCTTTGGGCGTCATCGGCACGGTGATTATTTTCAAAGTCGTGGACAAGCTGGTCGGGATGCGCGTGGATCAGGATGAAGAAAGCCTTGGCCTCGACTTGTCACAGCACGGCGAACACGCCTACAATGAATGAAATCCGATTGGCACGGCCTGCTGGCTGGCTGTGTTTTAGGCTAATGTTTGAAATGTTAAAATTGCAACTAGACAGGCGAGACGCCGGTCCCACTACTAAAAATCTATGAAAAAAATTGAAGCCATCATCAAGCCGTTCAAGCTCTCGGAAGTCAAAGACGCGCTGAACGAACTCGGCATCCAAGGCATGACCGTGAGCGAGGTCAAAGGCTTTGGCCGGCAGAAGGGCCACACCGAAATCTATCGCGGCAGCGAATACACCGTGGATTTTCTGCCCAAGATTAAAATCGAAACCGTCGTGGCCGACAACCAAGTGAAGGTCGCCGTGGAAGCCATCATCAAGGCGGCGAAGACCGGCAAGATTGGTGATGGGAAAATTTTTGTCTCCGCGATTGAAGAAGCCGTCCGCATCCGCACCGACGAACGCGGCGACAGCGCGGTTTGATTTTTTAACCGCTAATCTGCGCTCATCTTTCGCTAATCAAAAACGGACAGGCAAGTTGCCTGTCCGTTTTTGCGTTAAACAATTCTCCAGCGCTTCGACGGTTTTATTATCAGCGAAGATAAACGCAGATTAGCGGTTCAGAAATTTTACTGCGCCTTGAACTGCGCTTTCGCCTCCGGCAGCCAGCCTTGCAGTTGTTTGATACGCACTTCATCCGTCGGATGCGTGCGCATGAAGGACATCGTGTTACCGCCGCCGTTCTGCTTGTTGTATTCAGCAAAACGTTGCCAGAATTGCACCGATGCTTCCGGGTCGTAGCCCGCGCGCGCCATGTAGACTACGCCCATGTGATCCGCCTCGGATTCTTGGCCGCGGCTGTGCGGGAGAATGACCAACCCCTGCGCGCCGATACCGTAAGCGCCATTGATCAACCCTTGCCAACGCGGATCCGAAGTGGACATCGCGCTGCCCAAAAGTTGTCCGCCATACTGCGCGACCATGCCTTCGCTCATGCGTTCCGCGCCGTGCTTGGCGACGGCGTGGGCGACTTCATGACCGATGACCGTCGCGAGGCCGGCCTCATCTTTCGTGATGGGCAGGATGCCGGTATAGACGCCGACTTTGCCGCCGGGCAGACAGAACGCATTCGCCTCCTTGCTATCAAACACCACAAATTCCCATTGCGCGTTCGGCATATCCTTGCCGGTGACAGCGGCGATGCGCTGGCCGACTTTTTGGATGAGCGCGTTCGCCGCCGGGTCTTTGCTGATGGGCGTGGATTTTTTCATCGTGTCAAAACTGGAAAGGCCGAGCGCCATTTCCTGTCCTTCAGGAATGAAATTCAACTGCGAACGTCCGGTAAGCGGAACCGTGCCGCAGCCAGCGGTGAGAAATCCCGTCGCGGCGATGGCGGCCACGAGCATGAGTTGAGAGAGTGAATTGATTTTCATGCCCGCAGAAAAACACATCGCGAGATTTTTCTCAATGTGAAAACCGGCGTTCCGAGTTCTGGCGAAAACTTGACCGCATTCCGTATGGCGACATAAGGTCTGCCCATGAGCTATCAAGACCGCATCGTCATTGACCCGCGTGTGCGCAGCGGCAAGCCGTGCATCAAAGGCACACGCATCGCCGTGGCGGACGTGCTGGATTATCTCGGTGGCGGCATGACCACGGCGGAAATTCTGGAAGACTTTCCCGACCTCAAGGCGGCGGACATCCAAGCCTGCCTGACATTCGCAGCAGAACGTGAACGCCGGTTGGCCGTGGCGGCATGAAGCTACTGTTCGACGAAAATCTCTCACCCAAGCTGCCGGATCTGCCGGCAGCGCAATTTCCCGGCAGCCTCCACGTCCGCGACCTCGGCCTCAAAGGACACGCGGACGAGGAAATCTGGGACGCCGCCAAAACCGGCGGCTACAGCATCGTCTCGAAGGACAAGGATTTTTACCAGCGCGCCCTGCTCTATGGTGCGCCGCCGAAATTCATCTGGCTCGCGCTGGGTAACTGCACACGGAACGATTTACTCTCGCTCGTTCTCCGACATGAAGGTGACATCCTGAAATTTGAATCCGCGTCGGAAGCGGTTTTGGTTTTGTCTTGAGCGGGCGGGATAAGGCTTGCCGGACGATGGCTGGTTTGGTTTGCTCCAAACATGGCCGATGGGATGGAAGACAAGCGCCAGTAAAATGCGCTGCAAAATGTTTGGGCATGAGTGTGCCCCTTTGTCTCCTATGAGAAATAGCTAGAATAGGCTTCGGCTAATACACATGTTAGGCCGCTTCACACGCATGACTATTCCAACCCCCAAAGACCGGCGAGAGATTCTCCAGCGAGGCGCAGACATCCTCGCTCCGGCACTTGTGCCCCACGGTTTTCGGTTCAGCATCCTCGGTTCTGGCAATGCCAGCGGTGGTGCGTGTGCTTGGGGCGACTTTGTGCGAGGCGACCGGCGGCTGGAGTTGCATCTTCGTTGGTCGCTCGGTTTGGTCACTTATCACATCGCGGGACTCTCACTCGCACACGATGACTATTTGCGGGCTTTGCTTGGCCGCCCGCGCGCCGGACATTATCCTCTTTGTTCAGACGAGCCGCTTGCTGGGTTCGAGGCATTACGGAAAGATTTGGTCGAGCATTGTTCAGACTTTGTGAGCGGCACGGGCGAGCAGTTTCTCCAGTGCGTAGAGAGGCACAGTCACTATGAGTCCTTGTCACCATTACAGAAGATGGAGTTCGGAGCGGCCTAATACGGAGATAGGCCGCGCCAGATTTTCCACAAAATAAAAACCGCCCCGCAGTTTCTTGCGGGGCGGTTTCTGATTTTAGTCAGGGCTTCGACGGAGTCTTGCCCTGTCAATTTTTTAAGCGCCGACGCTGGCGAGTTCTTCGTTGTTCTCCACGTTCACGATCTTGAACTGTTCGGCGTGCATTCCCGTGTCGGCACGGAAGGACAGTTTGCCGAAGTAGCGCTTCTCCATCTCAATGAGATGTTTCTCGTCCTCGGTGCGGAGCCGGTCGAGCACGGTGGGATGCACCACGATGCGGAGTTGAAAGTCCGTCTCGTCGCGCGTGCGTTTCTTGAGGATCTCCTGGAGCTTGCGCTGGATCTCCACGCTCATCGTCACGGTGCTCTTCACTTTGCCGCGGCCCTTGCAATACGGGCAATCATCATAGGATGCGCTGCGCACGGATTCGCTGTGGCGCTGGCGGGTCATCTCCATGAGGCCGAGCTGCGAGATGGGCAGGATATGCGTTTTGGCCTTGTCGCGGCGGAGGCCGTCCTTGACGCGATTGTAAACCTGCTGGCGGTCGCGGCCGGATTTCATGTCAATGAAGTCGAGCACGATGAGGCCGCCCATGTTGCGCAGGCGAAGTTGCCGCGTGATTTCTTCCGCCGCTTCAAGGTTCACTTTGAGGATGACGGCTTCCTGATCCTTGCCGCCTTTATGCCGGCCGGTGTTCACGTCAATCGCCACGAGCGCTTCGGTTTCGTCAATGACGAGGTGGCCGCCGCTCTTCAAATGCACCTGGCGCGAGAAGGCATTCTCCAACTGCTTGCTCACTTGGAAGCGGTCAAAAATCGGCTGCGCTTCGGTGTAGAACAGAATTTTCTTGGCCGAACGGCGCGAGATTTTATTAATCATCTCGCGCATCCGGTCACACGCCTTGGTGTTGTCCACGACGATGCGTTCCACGTCGTCGGTGAGGAAGTCGCGCACGGTGCGTTCGATCAAGTCCGGCTCTTGGAACACGCAGGTGGCCATCGGCTGCTTCTTGATCTTTTCAGAAACGCCGTTCCATTCTTCGAGCAGCAACGCGAGGTCGCGCACGAAATAACGCAACTGCTGGCCTTCACCGGCGGTGCGCATGATGACGCCCATGCCTTCGGGGATGTGCAGTTCGCGCAGGATTTTTTTCAGGCGCTTGCGTTCTTCCTGATTTTCAATCTTGCGCGAGATACCGGACTGGTCGGAGTTCGGCAAGAGCACGAGGAAACGTCCGGGCAGCACGATGTTGGTCGTGACGCGCGGGCCTTTCGTGCCGATGGGGCCTTTCGTGACTTGCACGATGATGTCGCTGCCGGGCGAGTAGAGGCGCGGAATATCTTTCTGCGTGATCTTCGGACGGTCACGGCGTTTCGCGCCTTCGCGTTCAACAATCTCGACGCCGGAATCAAACTGGTTCGGCACGATGTCCCAGTAGTGCAGGAACGCGTTCTTCTCAAAACCGATGTCCACGAAGGCGGCTTTCAAACCGTCTTCGAGATTGCGGACGCGGCCTTTGAAGATGCTGCCGACGAGGCGCTCTTCGGTCGTGCGCTCGATGTTGAACTCTTCCAGCTTGCCGTCTTCCAAAACCGCGACGCGCGTTTCCAACGTCTCGGCATTGATGATGACTTCCTTGTGGATTTTCTTTTCCGGGCGGATGATGCGCTGGACTTTTTTCACGAGATTGCTGGCCATGTTCGTGATGGCTTCAAGCAAGTTCTTCGGCGTTTCCTTGACGGGAACGGGAACGAACTTTTCCTCCGCGACCGGCGCGGCGGCAGCGGTTTCATGGACGTGGCTGTGCGGCGCGCCGGTATTTTCAGCGGTGGGCGGCGCCCCCTCCGGCGGCAGGCCAGCGGCGATGTTTTCCGCACGATCAATTTCGCCTTGATGGCGTTTTTCAAAAACGCGTTCGTTGCCACCTTGTTCGGTGACGACGTCCGCGCGGGCTTCGACCGCTTCGCGGTCAGTTTTTTGTTGAGCTGGATTCAAGCCGCCCTTGGGCTTGAAACGCATTCCACGGCGACGCCGGGAGAAGTTATTGCTCATAGTTAGTATCCTCTTCGATGGATGTATACGTTTTGCATCAGGCCCAGCGCGATCAACGAGCACAGCACTGAAGACCCGCCGTAACTTAACAGCGGCAGTGGAATGCCTGTAACCGGGACGATGCGAATGTTCATGCCGATATTAACAAACACATGGCTGAACAGGAGCGTCACGACGCCCACCGCGATGAGTTTGCCCAGACGATCGCGCGCCTGGCCGGCGATTCTCAATCCCGAAAAGAGAACCACCGCATACAGCGTCAGCACCACTAGGGAGCCGACGAATCCTTCCTCCTCGGCAATGACGGAGAAAATGAAATCATTATGAGCCGCACCCGACGGCATGAATTGCAGCGAGGTCTGCTTGCCCTCGCGCCAGCCCGCGCCCAGCAAACCGCCGGAACCGACGGAGATGAGCGCCTGCTTCGATTGCAGCGAACGATCCATCTGCAACTGCTGCGCCGCTTTTCTTTCCAGCGGCGTCGCATTCTTCGCGGCGAAATCTTTTCCAAAATAAACCAGCAGCCGTTGCCGCTGATACTCGTGCATCTTGATCTGCCAGCCCGGCGGCGCGAACAACACGTCCACCACGAACAGCGAGCCGACGATTCCAACCACGGCCAGCAAACGTAAAATAAATTTTCGCGGCGTTCCCGCCACGAGCATCATCATCAGTCCCGTCGGCAACAACACGAGCGCCGAACCGAGGTCCGGTTCCTTCATGATCAAAATAAACGGCAGCAACATCAGCCCGATGCCCTTCCAAAAAATTTTCGGCAGCCGTAATTCCTCCGGCGGACGGCTCCAAAAATTTGCGCCCGCCAGCACGAACGCCGCCTTGGCAAATTCACTCGGCTGAAATTGGTAGAACGGCAAATCAATCCAGCGCCGCGCCCCGCCGCGCATCTGGCCGATGTGCGGAATCAGCACGGCGATGAGGCAGATAATCATCGCCCAATAAACCACGAACGACCACCGCGCCAGCGTGTGATAATCCACCGTGCAAAGCCCCACTGCCACGCCGATGCCCAGCGCATACCACACGACCTGCCGGAACCAGATTTGCGAATACCAGAGCTTCGCCGACTCGCCCGGATTCGCCATCGTGGCGCTGAACACGAACAGTGCGCCAACCAGCATCAGGCCGAACAGCGCAATTAATTGCAGCCGGTCCAGCTTGCTGTGCTTCTCGTTGAGCGCGTCGTTGGTCATGTCGTTGGAATCATCCTCATCGTCATGCTCATCCTCATCCTCAAAAATTGAGAATGACGATGACGACGAGGATGAGAATGATTTTTCATTTCAATTTCTCGCCACCGTTTTCGGCGCGTTTTCTTTTTTCACAATCGCCTCATAAACATCATGCGCGATGGGCGCGCAGGTGTCGCCGCCGGAACCGCTCTCGGTCGCCGATTGCACCAGCACCACCACGGCGTAGCGCGGACTTTCGTAAGGCGCGAACGACGCGAACCAATAATTATGGCCCGTTAGCCGGTTGGCGCTGTCCTGCACCTGCGCCGTGCCGGTCTTCGCGCAGATATTAAAACCCTGCACCGCCGCTTTCCGGCCCGTGCCTTCGTTGCTTTGAACGTCGGCGAACATCGCGTCGTGCAAAATTTTCAAACTGCCCGGCTTCACGGTTAAACGGTCACGGATTTGCGCGATAGGAAAATTGGTTGCCCCTGCACCGCTGACAGTGTCTTGCGACTCAATCCGGCTGACAATGCGCGGCCAGAAAACTTTGCCGCCGTTGGCAATCGCCGAATAAGCAACGGCAATTTGAATTGGCGTCACATCAATTTCTCCTTGGCCGATGCACAGGTTCGCCGTGTCGCCATCACGCCACGCGCGCGACTGCACGCGCGCCAGCTTGGGAAAAGTTCCCGCCGTCTCCTGATTCGTGAACAGGCCCGAGCGCTCGCCCAGATGAAGCTGATGCCCGATTTGCGCGACGCCATCAACCACGCCCGGCTGCAACCCGTGCCAGATGAAATAGGAATTGCTGGAGTGAATCAGCGCGCGTTTGAAATCGTAATCACCGGGCGGCGCGGTGTCCTTGATGCGGCGTTTTCCAACCGAAATAATTCCCCGCGACGGCATCTCTGGATTCGCCTCCACATGGTAAATCTCTTTCGGGTTCAATCCCCGCTCCAGCGCCGCGAGCGCCACGACCGGTTTGAAAATGGAACCCGGCGCGTAGTTCTCAAACGTGGCGCGATTTTTTTCCGCTTCGAGTTCCTGTAGCTTGTCGTATTTGTCACGCGAAATGCCCACGGCAAAATCATTCGGGTCAAACGTCGGTGACGACACCATCGCCAGCACATCGCCCGTGCGCACGTCCATGACGACGACCGCGCCGTTCACGTTTTCGCCCTGCCGATTTTTCAGCGACGCCTCGGCGGCGCGTTGCAGGTCAAGATCCACCGTGAGCGTGACATTGTTGCCGGGGCGCGGCTGCGTGTCTACGTCCTCGGACTGGCGGTAGCCCATGCTGTTCACCTTCACCGAGACGCCGCCCGCGCGACCATGCAAAGCGGAATTAAATTTTGCCTCCACCCCCGTCACACCGCGATAGTCCGGCAGGCGGTAGTTGTAAAACGATTCCTCGCCATCCAGCGAACTGTCGTCCTGCCGCAACTCCCCGAGCAGATGCGCCGCCGTGGTGCCGAGCGGATAGCTGCGGACGGATTGCAATTCCAATTCCGCGCCGAAACTGCCGGAATAATTTTCATGAAAGCGCGCAATCTGGCCGTCGTCCAAATCTTTCAGAATCATGAACGGCATCGCGCGCTCCTGTCCGTAGCTGCGGACAAATTTTTTCGGATCAAGCGTCAGCGGCTCGCCCATCTTCTGCCCGACCTGTGTGACGATGCGGTTCACGACGTTGTAGCGCGCCTGCCACATCAGGGCGTCGAGTTCGTTTGGCTTCAGCTTCACGCGATTCGTTTGCATCGTCGCGGTGCGATTCCAAAATTTCCAGAACGGCGCGGTGGTCTTCGCGATTTTCACTGGGCGCAGCCGGTTGCGTTCCTTGTTGAACTGCTCGTTCAAGTCGTCGAAATACAAACTTAAATTGTAACGCGCGCGGTTCTCGGCGAGCACGCGGCCTTCGCGATCTAGAATTTTCCCGCGCACCGCCGGCACACGAATCGTCCGATATGCCTGCGCGTCCTGATGGTTCTGATACTCGCGCGCCGAGACGACCTGCACCCACCACAAGCCCGTGAGCAAAATGAAAAGACCTCCGGCCACCAGCAACGCCAGAAGGCGCAGCTGCGGGTCGTTCTTTTTAAATTCATCAACGACGAGCATTTTAGTTTATCCAAAGGCCAAGGTCTAAAGGCCAAAGTTGAAAACCATGGCGGCACACGCCAACAGCGACTTTGGACTTTGGTCTTTAGGCTTTGGATTCATTTTAAGATTTTCCCATGCCGGATTTCGCGGTCGAGGCGGAAGCTGACTTGCGTGCGGAGCTTGTAGCCCAACGCGCCGCCGCACCAACCGCCCAGCGAAAAAATTACCGGCGTAGCCAGCGCGCCGAGCGCGATCATCACCAGCCATTGCCAAAGCGAACCGAGGCCGATGAGCGGCTGTTGGCCACCGTTCAGCAACAGCAAAACCGTCAGCGCCGGAACCAGTGCGCTCGCCGCCGCGCCCAGCGTGAACTGCGCGAACGGCAGGTCGCGCAAAATCAAATCACGCCGCAAATAAATTGGAAACCCCGCCGCCATAAGCGGCACGATGCTGATGCCGAGCGGATTGGCGGAGAGCGAGTCAAACCACATTCCACCCATCACCGCGAGCAGGGAGACGGTGATGATGTCCGCATTCAGCGCGGCATAGACCATCAGCGCCGGAAGCAAGTCAATCTGCGCGCCGAGCAGCAGACGCGGCGCGCCCAGCACGGACTCGCCAAACACGGCGAGAAACGCGAAGGACAAAATCAAAATGGGTTTGAAAAAATTCATTT
>JANOBC010000113.1:0-13921 GCA_031411455.1 Limisphaerales bacterium | reverse complement strand
GCTCACCGGTTCCGCGCCGGGCCGCGTGGACTCGCCACCGATGTCCAGAATCTCCGCGCCTTGCGCGATGAGTTCTAGCGCGTGGGCGACGGCGGCATCTGCGTTGAGAAATTTTCCGCCGTCGGAAAAAGAATCCGGCGTGACGTTGACGATGCCCATCACAAGGGCGGGACGCGGGAATCGAAATTCAAATTGGCGGGCGCGGAAGATCAATGGAAATGAAGAATGAAGAAACGGCAGAGAATCGTAAAGCCCGCAAACAGTGGTTTCTGCATTCTGCATTTGCTGTCAAACCTTCGTCCGAAAATACGCAATCGTGTCCGTCAATCCATCCACCAGCTTCACCTTCGGTTCCCACTTGAGAAGTTTTTTTGCCTTGGTGATGTCGGGCTTGCGCTGTTTAGGATCATCTTGCGGCAAGGGCTTGAAGGTGATTTTACTTTTAGATTTCGTCGCCTTGATGATTTGCTCGGCGAATTGGAGCATGGTCATCTCCGTCGGGTTGCCGATGTTCACGGGCAAATCGTAGTCGCTCATCATCAGGCGATAGATGCCTTCGATGAGGTCGGCGTAGTAGCAGAAGCTGCGCGTCTGCGTGCCAGTGCCAAAAATGGTAATGGGCTTGTTCGTGAGCGCCTGACTGACGAACGCCGGGACGACGCGGCCATCGTTGATTCTCATGCGCGGGCCGTAGGTGTTGAAGATGCGGACGATGCGCGTCTCGACCTTGTGTTCGCGATGATAGGCCATCGTCATCGCCTCGGCGAAACGCTTGGCCTCGTCGTAGCAGCCGCGCGGGCCGATGGTGCTGACGTTGCCCCAGTATTCCTCGGTCTGCGGATGCTGGAGCGGGTCGCCGTAAATTTCCGAGGTCGAGGCGATGAGGAAGCGCGCGCCTTTGTTCTTGGCGAGGCCGAGCGCTTTGTGCGTGCCGAGGGAGCTGACCTTGAGCGTTTGAATCGGAATTTTCAGGTAATCAATCGGGCTGGCGGGCGAAGCGAAGTGCCAGACGTAATCCACCGGGCCGTCGAGAAAAATAAATTCGGTGACGTCCTGCTGGATGAAGCGGAAATTTTTATTGCCGGCCAGATGGTTTAGGTTCGCCACGCTGCCGGTGACAAAATTATCAATGCCAATGACCTTGTGCCCGCGTGACAGGAGCAGGTCGGTAAGGTGCGAGCCAAGAAAACCGGCGGCACCGGTGACGACGGACGTGAGCTGTTTTTTTTTCATCGGAATAAAATTAATTAACGGACTTTTGGTTGAACAGACGGACTGCATTGAAACAGTTCCGCGATTCAACGCCTAGCGGAAATTTATTTTCCCGGACGTAACCCCCGACATATTTATCACTGCAATCTGTTGAATGCTCTTTTCCCACACTGTAGTTTTCCACCATGTCTGGACTTCAATGGCTTGGCTCGGGCCGGGAAATTTTTCCGGTCATGCTCGCGGCCATCGCCTCGGCGCAGTCATCGCTCCGGCTGGAAACCTACATCTACGCGGACGGTGAACTGGGGCGGCAATTTCTCGCGGCGCTGGTGGCGGCGCAACGGCGCGGCGTGCGCGTGCGCGTGCTGGTGGATGCGTTCGGTTCGTGGCCTTTGCCGGCGGGTTATTTCCAGCCGCTGACGGATGCGGGCGGCGAGATGCGCTTTTTCAATCCGCTCCGGCTCTGGCGATTTGGCGTGCGTGATCATCGCAAGCTGCTGGTCTGCGACGAGCGCACCGCCTTCGCCGGCGGCTTCAACCTGGCCGACGAATATGACGGCGACGGCGTGACGCGCGGCTGGTGCGACCTCGGTGTGGGGCTGGAGGGAACGCTGGCGGCAACGCTCGCGAGGGCGTTCGATGAATTATTTGCGCTCGCGGATTTTCATCGCAAGCCGCTGCTGCGTTTGAGCGGCTTGCGGCGACGGAGAAAAGGCAGCGACGGGCAAGCGGGGCAGTTGTTGTTGAGCCAGCCGGGGCGCGGCGCGAGTCCGATCCAGAGCGCGTTGTCTCACGATTTGTCCACGGCGAGCGACGTGCAAATCGTCACCGGATATTTTCTGCCGACGCATCGTTTGTGGCGCGACCTGATCCGCGTGGTTAAGCGCGGCGGGCGCGTGCGGCTGCTGCTGGCGGGCAAGTCCGATGTGTTGGTGTCGCAACTGGCGGCGCGCAGCCTGTATCGCCGGCTGTTGCGCGCGGGCGTGGAGATTTATGAATATCAGCCGCAGATTCTGCACGCGAAATTATTCATGAGCGATCACGCGGTGTATGTCGGATCGGCGAATTTTGACGTGCGCAGTTTTAATCTGAACTACGAACTGATGCTGCGGTTTGAAGACAAAACAGTGGCGGCGGACGCGCGGAAAATTTTTGAGCGGCTGCTGAAAAATAGCTGTCGCATCGAACGCGCGGAGTGGAAAAAATCGCAATCACTCTGGCAACGGATTCACCAACGCTGGGCGCATTTTTTGGTGGCGCGGGTGGATTCCTTCGTCGCGCTGCGCCAGTTCCGTGCGGCGCTCGGGGCGGCGAAGCATTAAGTCAGCTTGGTTGAAATTCATTTTCTCCGCACGCGCTTTCGCTAGACTGCGCGCATGAATTTATTGCCCTTCGGAAAATTACCGCCTGCGAAACCGCGTTCGTTCGTCCCGCCAGCGATTGACCTGGGCGACTGGCCGCAGATTGCGCCGCTGTTCGACCAACTTGAAGTGCGCGCCTCGCAGGCGAAATCCACCGCCGCCCTCGAACGCTGGCTGCTGGATTGGAGCGAGCTTTCCGCCGCGCTTGACGAAGAAGCTTCGCGCCGCAACATCGCGATGACTTGCCACACGGATAACGTGGATGCGGAGAAGGCGTATCTGCATTTCGTCGAGCACGTGGAGCCGCAGCTCAAGCCGCGCCAGTTCGCGCTGGAGAAAATTTACGTCACGCATTCGCAGCGGAAAGATTTACCGAAGGCACGCTACGAAGTGTTTGACCGTGATGTGGTGAATCACGTCGCGCTGTTCCGTCCCGAAAATGTCGCGCTGGAAACCGAGGAGGCCAAGCTCGGCCAGCAGTATCAAAAACTTATCGGCGCGCAGACGGTGACCTTTCGCGGCGAAGAAAAAACGCTGGTGCAGATGGGGCGTTTTCTTGAGGAGCCGGATCGCGCCTTGCGGCAAGAGGCGTGGACGCTCGTCGCCCAGCGCCGTTTGCAAGACGTGGACAAGTGCGAGGAAATCATGGACGAGCTGATCAAGCTGCGTCATCAAATCGCCCTGAACGCGGGCTTTGAAAACTATCTGGAATTCATCTTCCGCCAAAAAGGTCGCTTCGATTACACGCCAGCGGATTGCGTGAAATTTCACGACGCAATTGAAAGTGAAATCATGCCCGCCGTCCGCGAAATTCAGAGCGAACGCCGGCGGCAGTTGAAACTGGAAGCGCTCCGCCCGTGGGACTTGGCCGTGGACCCGCAAAACCGCCCGCCGTTGAAACCATTCGCTGATGTGGGTGAAATGGTTTCGCGCACGCAGAACATTTTCAATCACCTCGACGGCGGACTCGCGGCGAATTTTCGGGAGATGCAGGATTTGAAACTGCTCGACCTCGACAACCGCAAGGGCAAAGCGCCCGGCGGTTACCAGTCCACGTTGAGCGAGGCGCGCGTGCCGTTCATCTTCATGAACGCCGTCGGCTTGCAGCGCGATGTGGAGACGATTCTCCACGAGGCCGGCCACGCGTTCCACGCGCAGGCGACGCGCGGCGAAGATTTGTATTCGTATCGCAATGCGCCGATTGAATTCTGCGAAGTCGCCTCGATGGCGATGGAGCTTTTAGGAAATGAATTCCTTGAAGAATTTTATCCGACCAACAACTCCACTCCCTCTCCCCTCGGAGGGGAGAGGGCCGGGGTGAGGGTTAAAGCCACGCATGAAAACAGCCCCCTCACCTCAACCCTCTCCCCCGATGGGGGAGAGGGAGAAAAAATCTCGGCGGAAGCCAACCGTGCGCGGAAGACGCATCTCGAAGGCATCATCGGATTTTTTCCATGGATGGCGGTGGTGGACGGTTTTCAGCACTGGATTTACACGCATCCCGGCCACACGCGCGCCGAGCGCACGGCGGCGTATCTGCAACTCATGGATCGCTTCGGCGGCGATGTGGATTATTCCGGCTTCGCGGAAGTGCGAGCGCACTCGTGGCACCGGCAGCTTCACATTTTTCTTTATCCGTTTTACTACGTCGAATACGGCATCGCGCAACTCGGCGCATTGCAGGTGTGGGCAAACTCGCGGCGCGACAAAGTGAAGGCGCTGGCCGATTACAAAACTGCCCTCGCGCTCGGCGGCTCGCGGCCGTTGCCGGAATTATTTTCGGCGGCGGGCTGCAAACTGGAGTTCAGCGCGCCCACCATCCGCCCGCTGATTCAACTGGCGAACACGGAATTGAAGAAGTTGTGAACGCCAGTCGGCGGCTGAAGCAGTATTTGCCCGGAGCGCGGCATTTATGCCGCTTCAACATCCATTGCGAGGCAACGAAAAAATACCCGGCTCGCTGGCAATTAGTGAAATGAAGCGGCGTGAACGCCGCGCGCCGCTGAAAATTCCTCAAGCCCCGTCGCATTGCTGGCGATGATGAATTGTTTGCATCCTTTTCAAATAATTCAGCCTTCTCTTTTGGCTGCGCCAAATTAGAATCCGTTCCTCAACTTAACTAAATAATTTATGGCCGCTGATACCTCCGTCGTCCAAGCCGTCGTCGCCCCGCCGCTCGCGCCGCTCACCCTCAAAACCAAACTCGCGTCCACGCCCAAGGCCGCGCCGAAATACGCGCTCACCGTCAAGAACGCAGCTGGCGCAGACGTGACCCTCGCCGATCCGCGCGCCAGCCGCGCGCTCGTGGCGCTCATGGATTTGCACGCCGTCATCGGCGGCGCGGCCTCGCACTGGGGCGGCCCGGCGGCGTTTGCGGAAATCATGTCCGCCATCCACGGCGTGATGTTTTCCGTCAGCGGACGCGAATGGCATCAGGCTTACAATTTCGTCAATGACGCCGGCCACTGCGAGAACGGCGTCTATGCCGTGCGTTCGCTCTACGGCTTCGACGGCATGACGACGGAAACGGTGAAAGGTTTTCGCGGCATCCACAGCAAGCTCACCGGTCACGGCGAATCGCATTTGAATCCCGAAGGTGTTCTCTTGAGCAACGGCCCGCTCGGCAGTTCGCTCCCGCAGGCGCAGGGCCTCGCCATCGGCGACAAGCTCGCGAAGAACGACCGCGTGACCATCTGCACCGTCAGCGACGGCGCGAGCATGGAAGGCGAAGCGAAGGAATCCTTCGCGGCGATTCCCGGCCTCGCGGCCAAAGGAAAATTGAATCCGTTCGTCATGATCATCTCCGACAACGACACCAAGCTGTCTGGCCGCATCACGAAAGATTCGTTCAGCATGAACCCAACGTTCAGCAGCATCGGCGGTCTCGGCTGGAACGTCATCAACGTCGCCAACGGAAATAATTTGCAGGACGTTTATCTCGCGCTGGAAAAAGCGCTCGCTGCGGCGAAGGCTGATCCGACCAAACCCGTTTGCATCCTCGCCAAGACCATCAAAGGCTTTGGCGTGAAATCCACGATGGAAAACGCGGCCGGCGGCCACGGCTTCCCGTTGTCCAGCGGCGAAAAGATCGTCGAGTTCGTCAGCGAAATCTACAGCGGCCAGCCGCCGAAGGAATTTGCGGATTGGGCGCAAAATTTCCGCAGCGACTGGGAAAACCAAGAAGCCGCCAAGAAAGCCAAGGCCGAAGCCGCTGCCGCGTCCGGCACTCCGGCTCCGGCGAAAGCCAAGACTGATAAAGTGCAATCCGGCCTCGCTCGCGCCGCCGTGCGCGCCGCGACGGAAGGCTTGCCGGTGTTCTCCGTTTCCGCCGACGTGCAAGGCTCGACGGGCATCAGCCTGTTTCACAAAAGTTTTCCCGACCGCTGGATTGAAGTCGGCATCGCTGAATCCAACATGATCAGCACCGCTGCTGGTTTGTCGAAAGTCGGTTTCATTCCCATCGTGGACACGTTCGGTCAGTTTGGTGTGACGAAAGGAAATCTTCCGCTCACGATGGCGGCGCTGTCGCAGGCGCCCGTCATCGCGATGTTTTCGCACGTTGGTTTTCAGGACGCTGCGGACGGCGCGAGCCATCAGGCGACGACGTATTTCGCCGCCGTCTCCGCGATTCCGCACACGGTTGTCATCGCGCCGAGTTGCCCGGACGAAGCCGAGTCGCTCATGTATCAAGCCATCAAGCAACTCGCCGCCGACCGCGCGGCGGGCAAGGACGGCCATAGCTATATCTTCTTTGTCGGGCGCGAAAATTATCCGATGTCCTGGATTGAAGGCGCGAAATATCCGTGGGGCAAGGCGCAAGTGCTTTCCACCGGCAGCGACGTCGTTCTCATCGGCTGCGGCGTGCTCGTGAACAAAGCCATTGAAGCCGGAAAAATTCTCGCGGCGAAGGGCGTGAAGGCAACTGTCATCAGCAATCCGTTCGTGAACCAAGTAGATCTCCAAACCATCGGCGCGGCGGTGAAGGCATGCGGCAAAGTCGTCACGATTGAAGATCACCAACTCATCGGCGGCATGGGCGCGCAAGTCTCGCACGCGTTGAGCAACGCGGGCATCGCGCACACGCTGAAGACGCTCGGCATCAACAACGAATTTGGCCAGAGCGCTTACATGGCGGAGGAACTTTATGTGAAGCACGGTCTCACCGCGCCGAAGATGGCCGAAGCCGCGCTGGCGTTGCTGGGAAAATAATTCCTATGGCGCGCTTACGCATCCAGCCGGTTGCGGATGGTCTGCGCGAGCTTGTGTGCTTGAAACGGCTTGGCGAGAAAGTTGACGCCTTCATGCAGCGGAAAATCCTTGCCGGCTACCTCGGCGCTGTAACCACTGGAGTAAATGATTTTTAGTTTCGGATTATCCCGCAGCAATTGTTCGCCCAGCTCTTTGCCGTTGATGCCGCCCGGCATGACTAGGTCGGTCAGCACCAATTGGATTTGGGTGCGATGTTCTTTCCAGACGGCCAAGGCCTCGACGCCATTGAAGGCCGGGAGCACGCGGTAGCCGAGGCGGATGAGCGCCCGGCCGGTCAGGGCGTTCAGGGACTTGTCATCCTCGACGAGCAGAATGGTTTCGCTGCCGCCGGTCAGGGGGGTGAACTGGGTATCAGCGGATTTCTTGGCGGACATTTTTTCCAAACGCGGAAAATAAATGCGGAACGTCGTGCCGCGCCCGACCTCGCTATAAACATTGATCCAACCCTGATGCTGCTGGACGATGCTGAACACGGTCGCCAGTCCCAGCCCGGTGCCTTTGCCGACATCCTTGGTGGTAAAAAAGGGGTCGAAAATCATTGGCAGGATTTCCGCCGGGATGCCGGAGCCGGTATCGCTGACGCTCAAACGCACATAGGAACCGGGGCGCGCGTGCGCGTGTTGGGAGGCCGCCAACTCGTCGAATTCCACGCTGGCGGTTTCGATGAGCAGATCGCCGCCTTTGGGCATGGCGTCGCGCGCGTTCACGGTGAGGTTCATCAGCACCTGGTCCACCATGCCGACGTCGCCGCGAATGTAGAGCGGTTGCGCCGCCAGTTTGAGCTTCAGCTCAATGTCTTCGCCGATGGTGCGACCCAGCAATTTTCCGATGCTCGTCACCGACTGGTTCAAATCAATATCCTGCTGGTGCAAAATTTCCTTCCGGCTGAACACGAGTAACTGGCGGGTCAGATCGGCGGCGCGCTGGACGGACGCGCCGATTTCGTCGGCGAGTTCCAAGTGGGCCAACGACATATTTTCGCCGAACTTCAGCAGGCTCGCCTGCACTTGGATGGCGGCGAGAATATTATTGAAGTCGTGCGCCACGCCGCCGGCCAGCCGGCCGATGCCCTCCATCTTTTGCGACTGGAGGAGCTGCTCCTCCAGTTTCCGCCGGCTGGTGATGTCGCGGAAGATCCAGATGCGGCCGTAATGTTTTCCCGCTTGGTCGCGGACGGGGGCGGAATAACGGTCTAAAATCATTCCGTCCACCAGCTCAATCTCGTCCCGGCTGACTTCGTCCGGGTGGTTGTAAAGGTGCGTCACTTTTTCCAAAAACTGGGCGGGATTTTTTGTCCGGCTCATCACGAACTGGATTTGTTTGGCATCGTCCTTGGACTCGGCCACGTCCGGCGGAATTTTCCACACCTCGCTCAACCGCCGGTTTTGTAGGATTGTTTTCCCGTCACTGTCCACTACGAGAATGCCATCAATGGAAGATTCCGCCTGCGCTTCAAAGAGCGCGGTTCGCCAGCGCAATTGCGCCTCCGTCTGCTTGCGCTCGGTGATGTCCATCATGGCACCGATCATTCGCACCGCCTGACCACGGGCATCGCGCAGGATGAAACCGCGGTCAAAAATTTCCGCATACGAACCATCCTGCCGCCGGAAACGGTATTCATCCGACCAGTGGTTTTCACCGCTCTCAATCGCCTGATGAATGCCCGCCTCGACCCTGGCCAGATCCTCCGGGTGCAACCGCGTGATCCACGACGAGACATCTGGCTCAATTTCCTCCGCCGCATAGCCAAACAATGCCTGGAAACCATCATTCCACCAGAGTGCGTTCGTCACCAGATCCCAATCCCACACCGCATCGTTCGTGGCGCGCGCCATCGTCTGGAAACGTTCGTTGCTCAAGTGAACCAATTCCTCCGCCTGCTTGCGCTCGGTGATGTCCATCAGAATTCCCTGGGTGCCGACGACCTTCCCTTCCGCGTCAAACACCGGCGATTTTGTGACTTGGAAAAATTGCTCGCGGCCATCTGCCGACCGGCGGGTTTCCTCCAGTTCAAGCGGCACACCCGTGCGCATGATCGCCGCATGATGCCCGGCACCCTGCTGGCCGAGTTCGGCGGCGCGGACGGTATCCAGAGTGGTCGCACCGCGTTTTGACAGCTCCCGGATGGCCTCTTCCGCCGTCTTACCCAGATAAGATTCCGGTGTCGTCGCGGCCAATTTACAAAACCGTGAATTTACAAACACATAGCGCCCCGCAGCATCTTTGCGAAAAATCCCGGCGGGCATTTGCTCAACCAGCGAGTGATAAAGCGCGCGGGATTCCTGCATCGCCTTTTCCGCCTGCCGGACATCTTCCAAAATTCCCAGCAACGCGCTGTTGGCGCGGGTCATCTCGCGCGTCTGCCGTCGCAATTCCAGTTGCGCCATCACATGACGACTCAAGACCGCCAGCGCCTGCTCCTGGTCGGCGGTCAACTGACGCGGCTGCCGGTCAATCACGCACAACGTTCCCAGCGCCTGACCATCCGGCGACATGAGCGGTGAACCGGCGTAAAAACGGATGCCCGGCTCACCCGTCACGAGCGGATTGTCCACGAAACGCTGGTCCTGCATGGCGTCCGGCACAATGAACACTTCCGGCTGATGAATCGCGTGCGCGCAGAAGGAAACGTCCCGCGACGTTTCCGTGGCGGCCAGTCCGAATGTGGCCTTGAACCATTGCCGGTTCTCATCCACCAGCGAGATGAGGGCGATGGGTGCGCCGCAAATGTGAGCGGCCAACGCGACGAGGTCGTCAAAATCTTTTTCTCCCGGCGTGTCCAGCACAGCGTAATTCCGCAACGCGGCGAGCCGTTCCGTTTCGTTTTTTGCGGGTGCAGGCTTGGTCATGGGAGATTGCCTTTCACTTTTCCACGGCGGCATAACGCGGCGGCTGGCCGGCCTGCTGCAGAAGTTCGTTGACCTCTTTTTTGAGTGCCTGCACGCGGTCCTCGCGGCCCAGCGTGGTCTCGCGCCAGCGCTGGAGTTCAAGCAACTGTGCGTTGATTTTTTCAGCGGCCTGATGGCGGTCGGTCGTGTCGCGGGTCACGCCCAGCAGGCCCTCGACCGCGCCCGCCGCATTGTGCAGCGGTGTGGCGTGGGTCTCCAGCCAGAGGCGGCGGCCTTTCAAGCCGACGATTTCAAATTCCAGCTTGCCGCTTTGGCCTTCCATGACGCGGCGGTGCAGGTTGCGGAAAGCCGCCTGGTATTCTGGCAAAATGAAAGCCAGCAACGTATGCTGCTGCACGGCGGCCACGGACTCGACCTGCAACATCGCCAACCCGGCCGGGTTCATCTCCAGCAACCGGCCTTCGCGGGACACCACTTTTACACATTCCGGCTCGGTCTCGATGATCGAACGCAGGCGCATTTCACTTTTACACAAGGCTTCCTCCGCCCGCCGACGTTCGGTGCGAAACCGTTTTTCCTGCAACGCCCGCTCCACCGCCGAGCCGAGGCGGGCGGTGCGATCCTTGAGAAGATAATCCACCGCCCCTTGCCGCATGGCTTCCACGGCCACGTCTTCGCCTACAGTTCCGGAAATCAGGATGAGCGGGATGTCTAGGCCGCTCGCCTGCAATAATTCCAGCGCGCGCATACCACTGAACTGCGGCAGCGAAAAATCCGAGAGGATGATGTCCGGCCTCTTTTTCAAGGCGGCCAGAAAGTCCGGCTCGTTCTCCACGCGCAACCATTGCGGCGCGAAACCGGCGCGGGTCAATTCAAGCACCGCCAGCTCGGCATCGGCGGGGTTGTCTTCAACGATCAATAATTGCAAGGCTTTCGGCATGGTTCCTTTTTTAATTCGGCGGCTGGTTGCGCAGCAGCCAATACATTCCCAGTTCGCCCACGGCGGCGGTGAAGCCCTCAAAGTTCACCGGCTTGACGATGTAGCTGTTCACGCCGAGTTGATAGCTCTCGATCACGTCCCGCTGCTCCTTGGAAGAGGTCAGAATGACGACGGGGATTATCTTCGTGCGCGGATCGGCCTTGAGGCGTTTCAACACCTCGAACCCGTCCACCTTGGGCAGCTTCAAGTCCAGCAGGATGAGCTTGGGAACGCTCGCGATGCTGCGCCCGACGTGCGCGCCCTCGCCGTAAATAAATTCCAGCGCCTCCGCGCCGTCGCGGACGGTGTGGATTTTGTTGGCGACGTTCGCCTTGCGCAGCGCGCGCAGGGTCATGTCCAGGTCGTCGGCATTGTCCTCGACCAGCAGGATTTCGATTTCATCAATTTTATTCATAGCGTGGGTGCTCCTTCCAAAGTGAAATAAAAAGTGGCGCCCGCATTTTCCTTCGCCTCCGCCCAGACGCGCCCGCCGTGGCGGTGGACAATGCGCTGCACGATGGCCAGCCCCACGCCCGTGCCTTCAAATTCATCGGCGCGATGCAGCCGCTGGAAGACGCCGAAAAGTTTGTGGGCATATTTCATATCAAAGCCCGTGCCGTTGTCCCGGATATAAAAGGTAACGGTATTATTTTCGCACAGGCAGCCAATTTCCACAATCGCCGGTTTGCGCCCGCGTGAATACTTGAGGGCGTTGGAAATCAGGTTGACCCAGACCTGTTTCAGCAGCGCCGCATCGCCGTGGCACGGCGGGAGGTTGCCGATAGTCAACTGCAGTTCTTCGCCGGTGGGCGGCGGCAATTCTTCGAGGATATTTTTCACGAGCTTCGCCATGTTCACGGTGTCCCGAGCCATCGGCTGGCGGCTCAAGCGTGAAAATGCCAGCAGATCATCAATCAATTCACCCATGCGCTGCCCGCCGTCCTGAATCCGCTCCAAATATTTCCGCCCTTCTTCGGGCAGTTGCGGGCCAAAATCCTCCAGCACGATGCTGGCAAACCCGTTCACTGCCCGCAACGGCGCGCGCAGATCGTGCGAGACGGAATAGCTGAACGCCTCGAGTTCCTTGTTCGCCGCCTCCAACTGTGCGGTGCGTTCAATCACGCGCTGTTCCAAGCTGGCGTTGAGCTGGTGAATTTTCTCCGCCGCCTGCTGGCGCTCGGTGATGTCGCGCGCGATGACTAAAATCGCTTTATGGCCATGCAGCTCCAATTGGGCGGCGCTCACCTCCACCTCGACGGCGGAGCCATCCAGCCGAATGAATTTTTGGTTGATGGCCGGCGCAGGCTGGCCCTGATCCAGCCGCTGCCACCGCTCCCGCAGTAGTGCATGAAAATCAGAATGCACGATGTCGAAAACTGATCTGCCGAGCAATTGCGCTGGCTCCTGCGCGCCGAGCAACTGGCACATGGCCGGGTTGACGAGCGTGACCATACCATCCATGTGCAGGTAAAGCGCATCCGGCGAAAACGTCACCAGGGTGCGGAAGCGCTCTTCACTCTCCCGCAGCGCCAACTCTGCCTGCGTGCGCTCGGTGATGTCGCGGCACATACCCACGGCGCGGCGCGGCTGGCCTTGCTCATCCGGGAAAATTTGCCAGCTTTCCTCGACCCACTTGAGGTGGCCGCTCGGCAGCAGAAACCGATGCACGACCCCGCCGGTGCTGCCATCCGCGAGCGAACGGCCAAAAGCCTCTTCCAGCATGGTCCGGTCGTCCGGATGCACCCGCTGGAGGAAGTCCGCATACGTGGGCAGAAAGCTGTTTGGGTCCGTCTCGCAGATGCGGTGGCTTTCCTCCGACCATTTCAGTGCGCCGGTCGCCAAGTCGTTCTCCCAACTGCCGATCTTGGCCGCCGTTTGAGCTTCCAGCAGCCGGGTCTTCTCCGCCGCCAGTTGCTGCGCGAGCTGGCGCTGATCGTGTTCACTGCGCTTCAACTCCGCTTCGGCCTGCTTGCGATCGGTGATGTCGGTGCTATAAACCCGCAGCCGTTGATTTTCAGGAATGTAATTGACGGTTTGCGAGAACGACACTTCACCCACGGTAACCTCGCGGTAGATTGTATCTATTCTTCCGTCCAGCAATGTCGCAACGACTTCCCGCAACCCAACCAGCAAGGGATGTTGAAGCTTTAGCGTTTCAAGATCGGGAAACAAACGAACGGCCGACGGATTCGTATAATGAATCACCTCGCTCGCGATATCCAATTCGACGATGGGATTTGGATTGCGTTCCGGAAATGAAGCCAACCAAATCGCTTTTTTCTCCGCCTCCTTGCGCCCGGTGATGTCGCGCGCGATTTTGGAAGCGCCGATGATTTTTCCTTCGCCGTCGAAAATGGGAGAAATCGTTACGGAAACATCAATCCGCTTCCCGTCCTGGCGCACCCGCACGGTTTCAAAATGCCGCACGTTCTCGCCGCGCCCGATTTTCGCCAGGATTTCCTCCTCCTCGTGGACGCGCTCCGGCGGGAAGACCATCAGCATCGGCTGACCCACGGCCTCGACGGCGGTATAGCCGAACACCTTTTCCGCGCCGGGATTCCAAGTGGTGATGATGCCCGCCAGGGTCTTGCTGATGATCGCGTCATCCGAGGAATTGACAACGGCCACCAACTGCAATTGCGCTGCTTCCATCCGTTTGCGCTCGGCCAGCGCGTCTTGCAACCGTCGTTGGTTGGCGCGCAGCAGGCTGACCAGCAGCGTGAAGAGCGTGCCGACTAACACCAAGGCGTAGAAATTGATGGCGGGCGCCCCGCTATCAAAAAATGAATGCAGTGGTGGCAGCAGAAAATAACTTGCCTCCAAAGCCGCCACAGCTGTCGCCGCCAGCCCCGGCCCCAATCCGCCCACATAAACACAGAGCAGGACGGGGATGAGCAGCAGAATCAATAAGGGGAGATCGCCTGCTTGGAAGCCGAAAGCCAGCCGTAACCACACCGTCAGCGAAGGCGTTACGATTGCCAGCGTGTATGCCAAACACTGTTTTCGCCAAATCAGCTGTGGTGGTGTCGTATGCATTGTTCATGCATGGGCCAATTACCGTAGATGGTTGTTTGCCACAAATAATAAATTTAATCACTACATATTTTTAAACGTTAAAACGGTTTAATTAAAACTGTAGCCGAAAGATTGGCGGGTGGCTGGGAGTGGCGCTTTGGCCTCGTCAGCCCTGCGAATGCAAAGCGGCCGAGGGCTGCCGCAGTCCGAAACCTCGCGGCGATTCATGACCCGCT
>JANOBC010000112.1:0-1644 GCA_031411455.1 Limisphaerales bacterium | reverse complement strand
TGCGCCACGCCGTCGAGGCCACAGCCAAACTCCGGCGTCTGAATCTCCCGCGCATAACGTGGACTCACGGTGGTCACCCGATCGGCGAAGAGAATTCCGCCCTTCATGAAATTCACCTGTGCGTAATACTCCAAACCATCGATGTGGTAGAGTTCGTCGGGCAGATTCGTGCGACCAAACGTCGTCGCAGGAAACAAGCCCTGATACGCAATATTATGAATCGTAAACACCGTCTTGAGCGCGAGCGTCACGCGGTGACGCCGTTCGGCTTCTCGCACCAATAATGGCAGGAGCGCCGCCTGCCAGTCGTGGCAATGGACCACATCCGCCTGCAGTTCCTCCAGGCGCAAGGTCTCCACTACGCCTTTGCAGAAAAAAATGAAACGATCTGCGTTGTCTTCGAAATCGCGCTCTCCGTTTCCGTAAGGCGCGCGGCGGTCGAAGAATTCTTCGCGGCAGATCAAATAGACCTGCAGATTTTTCCGCGGCGAGAACACCCGCACGTCTCCCGACACGAACTGGTCGCCCATTTCGATCTTCAAGCGCAGCTTCCGTTCCGCCCCGACTGCATCCTTGTGCTCCAACACCGCGCGGTAACCGGGCAGGAATACGGACACTTCATGCCCATTGTCGGCCAGTGAGCCCGCGAGAGCCGCGACGGCATCGGCTAGGCCGCCAGTTTTCATGTAGGGATAGAGCTCACTCGCCGCGTGGACGATTTTCATCGCCCGCAGTTAGGCCGGACTCTTTCCTTAGGCCAATCCCAAAGCGCGGCCGCGCGTCGTGCCTCAAAACCACTCCATGAATCTCCGTGAACGTCTGCTCGCGCATTTGCGCGAAGCCAATTACAAGCCCGCCAACGAATTTGAGCTCTCCGGCCGCCTCGGCCTGAACAAAAAACAACGCGCCATGCTGGCCCACGAGGTCCGCCTCGCGCTCAAGAGCGGTCAATTCGTCCGCGCCGCCAACGGCCGGATCTCACCCCAAGGCGCCAAGGCCGAAACGCAACGCGGCCCGGAGAAGCGCCCGGTTTTTTCGCCGACGCGCCGCGGCCCAGGCTTCCCGGTCACGCCGACGCCCGAAACTTACTCCAGCCGTGGTCCGAGCGTCCCGCCCGTGAGTTCGGCTCAGCCCACTCTGCGTGGCACGGGCGTCTCGCCCGTGAGTTCGCGTCGCCCAGGCGTCCCGCCCGTGGCTTCACCGAAATCCTCCACACCTTCCCGCGCCCCCGCACCCAAACCCGCCGAGGACCCCAAACCCGGCAAAGGCGAACTCATCGGCCGTATCCAATTTCGCGCCGGCGGCTCCGCTTTCGTCGTCCGCGACGCCGTGCTCCACGAAGACGCCCAGCCCGCGCTCCAAGTTTTCCCCGAGGACACCGGTGTCGCCTTGCCCGGCGACCGCGTGCTCGCGCGCGAGTTTCCCGGCCGCAAGGGTCGCCGCCCCGGCGAGAAGATCGGCGGCGTCATCCGTGTCCTCGAGCGCGACCGCGACACATTGTCGGCAATCTCCGAAAAGGCCGCCGCGAATACGTCGTGCAGCCCGACGACCCGCGTTTCAGCTATGAAATCGCCGTCGGCGATCCCGCGAAGAGCGGCCTGAAACCCGTCCCACAGGAAGGCGACAAAGTCGTCGTCAAACTCG
>JANOBC010000111.1:0-3243 GCA_031411455.1 Limisphaerales bacterium | reverse complement strand
GCAAGATGGTGTAGCGTTCGACGGTCGTCAGTTTGTCCGGTTCCTCGAAACTGACTTTTAGTTCGTAAGCTTTGCGGATGGCGTCGGAAATAAAATTGCACACCGCGAACTGCGCTTCGCTCAAGCCGCCGAACAACGAGTCAGCCAAAGGTTTTTCTTTACCAGCCTCTGCGGCTTTGATGATTTCGCCTTCGGGCATACCGAGCGGGAAATTCAAGTTCACCCAATCCGCGAGCTGACGAACTTTCCATTCGCTCACTTCGGTGTTGGCAGTGGAAATCTGCTCCACCTTGAGAATCACGACTTCCTCGATGATGTCCATAAGGCGGTCGCGCACGTCGTCGCTGTTGATGATCTCGTTGCGGAAGCCGTAAATGACTTCGCGCTGCTTGTTCATCACGTCATCGTATTCGAGCGTGCGTTTGCGCTGCTGGAAGTTATGTCCTTCAACGCGCTTCTGCGCCTGCTGAATGGAGCGGTTGAGCAAACCATGCTTCAGTTCTTCGCCTTCTTCGAGTCCCATGCGCTCCATCAATTTCACGATGCGGTCGCTGCCGAACAGGCGCATCAAATCGTCTTCGAGCGAAATGAAAAAGTGCGATGAACCCGGATCGCCCTGGCGCGAGCAACGACCGCGCAACTGCCGGTCAATGCGGCGCGATTCGTGACGTTCCGTGCCGAGAACGTGCAGGCCGCCGACGTCCGCAACGCCGGGGCCGAGTTTGATGTCCGTGCCGCGACCCGCCATGTTCGTGGCGATGGTGATGCCGCCGCGCTGGCCGGCGCGCGCGACAATTTCCGCTTCCTGCTGGTGATACTTGGCGTTGAGGACAGAGTGGATCAGGCCTTCCTTCTTCAGCATCCGCGAGAGCATTTCGCTCGTCTCGACGCTAACTGTGCCGACGAGCACCGGGCGACCGAGCGCGTGTTGCGCTCTGATCTCGGTGACGACGGCATTGAATTTTTCGCGGCGCGTTTTGTAGACGGAATCGTGGTCGTCCTTGCGGACGTTCGGACGGTTCTGCGGAATCGTCATCACGCCGAGTTTGTAGATGTCGAAAAATTCCGCCGCCTCGGTCTCCGCCGTGCCGGTCATGCCCGCCAGCTTCGTGTAGAGCCGGAAATAATTTTGGATCGTGATGGTCGCGAGCGTCTGCGTTTCGCGTTCGATGGCCACGCCTTCCTTCGCTTCGACGGCTTGATGCAAGCCATCGCTCCAGCGACGGCCGCTCATCAAGCGGCCCGTGTTCTTGTCCACGATGATGACTTTGTTTTCCTGCACGACGTATTCCACGTCGAGCTGGTAAAGCGAATATGCTTTCAGTAATTGCGAGATGGCGTGAATCTTCTGCGCCTTCGTCTCGAAATCCGCCTGCAACTTCGCTTTCATCTCCATGCGCTTGCGCGCATCGGGTTCGCCACTGGCGTCCACGTCGTGAAGTTGCGTGGATAAATCCGGCAGCACGAACGCATCGGGATCAGACGGGCTGACGTAATTGCGCCCCTTCTCCGTCATGTCCGCCTCGTGGCTCTTCTCATCCATCGCGAACAGCAATTCTTCCTTCTCGCGGTAAAGTTCTTCCTTCTTCTGATCCTTGTGCAGGGAAAGTTCCGCCTGATTCATGATGCCGGCGAGCTGCGGATTTTCCAAAATCTTCATCAGCTCTTCCGAACGCGGCTGACCGGTCTTCACGCGAAACAGGAGCAAGCCAATCTGACGCTCCATGTCGTCGCGGCTCATGTCCTTGGCGAGCGGATGCTTGGATTCTTCCGGGTTCAACTTCTTGATGAGTTCCTGCGCCTCTTTCAAGTAACGGGCGCAAAGCTGATGCTGCGCGCGGACGAGACCTTCCACGAGCGGCTTCCACTGCGCATATTGTTCATCGAAAGTCCGGAC
The DNA here is from genome assembly GCA_031411455.1 of Limisphaerales bacterium. Taxonomy (GTDB): domain Bacteria; phylum Verrucomicrobiota; class Verrucomicrobiia; order Limisphaerales; family UBA11358; genus UBA11358. The sequence goes on along the minus strand of JANOBC010000111.1, from coordinate 1,346 downwards.
CGCCGGACCGCTGATGATGAGCGGTGTGCGCGCTTCATCAATGAGAATGGAATCCACCTCGTCCACGATGGCGAAATAATGTCCGCGCTGCACCTGCTCCTCCTTGCGAAGTGCCATGCCGTTGTCGCGCAAATAATCGAAACCAAATTCCGCGTTCGTGCCGTAGGTGATGTCGCAGGCGTATTGCTCGCGGCGAACGGCGGGCGATTGATCGTGCAGAATGCAGCCGACGGTGAGGCCGAGAAATTTATATACCGCGCCCATCCACTCGCTGTCGCGCGAGGCGAGATAATCATTCACCGTCACGACGTGGACGCCGCGACCGGTGAGGGCGTTGAGATAAACCGGCAGCGTGCCGACGAGCGTCTTGCCTTCGCCCGTGGCCATTTCCGCGATGTGACCCGTGTGGAGCGAATAGCCGCCGATGAGCTGCACGTCGAACGGCACCATCTCCCAGCGCAGCGGATGTTCGCGCACTTGAATGTCCTGACCGCACAGACGGCGGCAAGCATTCTTCACCACGGCAAAAGCCTCCGGCAAAATTTCCGTGAGCTTGGCGGCGAGTGCCGCGCGGTCCTCAATCTTGGAAAGCTCTGCCTTCCACGCCGCCGTCTTGGCGCGCAACTGGTCATCGGACAACGTCTGCAAACCGACCTCAATCTCATTGATGCGCGCGACGAGCGGGCGGATTTTTTTGACTTCGCGTTCGTTGCGGGACGGAAAAATGGCTCTTAAAAAATTCACGGTAAATCTTCGGTAAAATGGTTAAAAAACGAGCCGACACGCTACGCGACCCGCGGCACAGCGTCAAAGCGAAACGGCGGACGATTGGGGATGGCGAGGAACGAAGTGAGGGGAAAGACCTTTGAAGTCTGTTTCGGGATTAGGCTTCAGATAATTTTTACTCATCTTCAGCGCGTGAGTTTCTGCCCAGCTTCCACTATGGCTGACCGCGCTGCGGATTGAAAACGGAGCGCGGGTCTGTGACCCGCAGCGGCTTCATCAGTCAGCGCGCGTGCGAAATGGATTGCAGCTTCCCGAAAAATTCCACGGGCTTCGGCTCACAGAGCCGCGCTCCGTCCAAACGCTTCGCTGGCATCGAACAGCTTGCACTCGCACGGAGCGTTTGGACTGCGGTTCCTTTAGCACCGCTTTCCGCACACACGGAAACAACCTCTTTCATTGATCAATCATCCACCAAAATCCTATCGCAACTCGATTCGGCGGGTGAGTTTTTACCTAGCTTCCAGCAACGGGATTTTTAGACAGGATTCACCGGATTCAATCATGATAATCCGGTTAATCCTGTCTGAAAAATTGTTCTCGGCCCGGTCTTCCTAAACGAC
>JANOBC010000110.1:0-11564 GCA_031411455.1 Limisphaerales bacterium | reverse complement strand
TCCACGCCTCGTGGTGCGCCCGCCAAAAGGCTTCGCTCTGTCGCGTCCGCGCGCCGTTCCCGTCCACCATCTCGCTCTCCTCATTTGCAAATCGAGAACGAGAACAGATCGTGCTTACGAGCCACGGGAAAAGTGTGCGAGAAATTGTTCAGCCTGACCTCCATCCGCGTGAACGAACCGTTCAAACATGCGCCGCTGCAAATCCAGTCCGCGAAAGACGCTTACGAATATGTTCTCGCCAATGTCGGCGCGACCTTGCCGCGCCGCGATGCCGTGGACGAACGCATCCTCAAGGAAGTCCGCACCGGAATCATTCCGCCCATGACCATTGCCAAAGGTTCAGCGGACAAAGCCAAGTTTTACGGCTACGAACAAAAGTGGCAGGACGAACTCGCGATGCTCGTCACCAAAGGATTTGTCACCGACCCAAGCGAAGTCGGCGGCTGGCCGAATTACCAAGGCGAGCCGATTAAAGATTTGTGCGCCGACGGAATTCCACTCTCGTGGAAGAAAAAATTCAAGCTGGACGACAAGGACGCCACCCTCGCGCAAAAAGATTTGCATGGCGACGGCTGCACCGTCATTGAAAAATATCTCTACGGCCTCGACCCGACCAAAAAAATTGATTGGAGCGATCCCAAGAGCAACGTGAACACCTTGCAGTGAACGGCGGCGCGCAAAAAATTTCCTCTTATGCGTGGGCAACCGTGGCGCTGCTGTGGCCGGTGGTGTTGCTGAATTACCTCGACCGGCAGATGGTCTCCTCCATCCGCGCTTCCATCCGCGCGGACATTCCCAGCATCGCGAACGATCAGGATTTCGGCATGCTGATGGCAGTGTTCATGTGGGTCTATGCGTTCTTGAGTCCGGTCGGCGGCTTCATCGCGGATAAATTCAATCGTCGCTGGACCATCATCGGCAGCCTGTTCGTGTGGTCGGCGGTGACGTGGTTGACCGGCCACGCACAGACCTATTCGCAGATGCTGACGTGCCGCGCGCTCATGGGCGTGAGCGAGGCGTTTTATATTCCCGCCGCGCTCGCGCTTATCGCAGATTTTCACACCGGCAACACGCGGGCCAAAGCCATTGGCATCCATCAAACGGGACTTTATGCCGGCCTCGCGCTCGGCGGCATCGGCGGCTACATCGCGCAAACGAGTTCGTGGCGAAATTGTTTTACTTGGTTTGGAATCGCCGGAGTGGTTTACGCCGTGGTGCTGATGTTCGCTTTGCGTGATGCGGGGAAACAAGATTCAAACGAAACAAAAAAATCTGTTCACATCGGCGAAACCATCCGCGCCCTTTGGTCACAACCGGCGTTCTGGATTCTGGTGATTTACTTCACGCTTCCCGCCATCGCGGGTTGGGTCACAAAAAACTGGCTCCCCACTTTTCTCGCGGACACTTTCAACCTCAAGCAGGGCCCGGCGGGCTTGTCCGCCACGGGCTACATCATGCTCGCCTCACTCGGCGGCGTTTTTCTCGGTGGCGTGATTGCCGATTGGTGGATGCGCCGGACGAATCGCGGACGCATTTACACGAGCGCACTCGGCGTGCTGCTGCTCGTCCCGGCGTTGCTCATGCTCGGCTACGCGGGCAACATGGAGGTGGCGATTGCCGCGATGATTTTATTCGGCCTCGGCTGGGGATTTTTTGACTGCAACAACATGCCCATTCTCTGCCAGGTCGCGCGGCCCGAACATCGCGCCACCGGCTACGGCTTCATGAACCTTGTGAGTATCAGCGTTGGCGCAGGCGCGACTGTTGCGCTCGGCTGGATGCGCGACCACGGCATCAAGTTTTCCATCGCGTTCGTCATATCAGCGGCGGTAGCCTTGTTGAGCGCGGGCCTGATTCTGCTGATGAAACCGCGCGCGGAAAATTTAGAAAAAATTTGAAATGAAATTACCTCTTACTGGAATTGTCCCGCCCATGATCACGCCGTTGCGTGGCCGCGATGAACTCGACATCGCCGGTCTGGAAAAATTGCTCGAACACATTTTGTCCGGCGGTGTGAGCGGACTTTTTATTCTCGGCACGACCGGTGAAGGACCGAGCTTGAGCTATCGCCTGCGCCGCGAACTCGTCGAACGCGTCTGCAAACAGGTGAAGAGTCGCGTGCCGGTGCTGGTCGGCATCACGGACACTGCGTTTGTGGAATCAGTAAATGTCGCTCGCGCCGCCGCCGATTTTGGCGCGGATTCCGTGGTGCTCGCGCCGCCGTATTATCTGCCCGAGGCGCAACCAGAATTGGAAGAATATCTCGGCCACCTTGTGCCGGAACTGCCGCTGCCGCTGTTCATCTACAACATGCCGGCGCTCACGAAGGTTCACATCGAACCGGATACGATTCGCCGCGTGATGGACAACCCGCGCATCGTCGGTTTCAAAGACAGCTCCGGCGACCTGAATTATTTCAAAGCCGTGGCGGATCTCATTAAGCAGCATCGTCCCGACTGGCCGTTGCTCATCGGCCCAGAGGAAAAATTATTCGACGCACTGCAAGTCGGTGGCCACGGCGGCGTGAGTGGCGGTGCGAATCTGTTTCCGAAACTTTATGTCAAACTCTGCGAAGCGCATCGCGCCGGAAATCTTGCCCGCGCGCAGGAACTGCAAAAGCAAATTCAGCGCGTGAGCGATTCCTTTTATCGCATCGGCAAATATTCTTCGTCCATCATCAAAGGCGTCAAGTGTGTCGCGAACACGATGGGTATTTGCAATGATTTCATGGCCGAGCCGTTTCATCGTTTCCGCGATGCGGAACGCGAAATTGTTCGGGCGCGCTTGGAGGAAATTGAAGCCGAAATCGCAAAACTAAATTTGTGAACGCAGAACACTCGCCAACCCGCAGGAGAAATTTTGCCGAACGCGGAGAACGTTTCTCCCGCTCCGCCCACCTGCCGCGCTCGTGCGCGAGCACGGCGGGTCGGATGCGTGGAGAGGGCCGGGGTGAGGTGGGTTCGTCACACCAATTGATTCGTTTCTTTTTCGTGTGCTTCGTGTGTTTCGTGGTTCAAAATTGTTTTGCCGAAAACCTCGCCATCCTTAAACCCGTTGACTTCGCCCATCACGTCGAAAAATTCAACGCGATGGAGGATGAGAATTTCACCAATACCATTTCCAACGCTAAATCATGGAGCTGGCTGCAAAAAGAAATTCCGTTCTTCGAATGCCCGGACAGGGAAGTCGAGGAGATGTATTATTTTCGCTGGTGGTCGTTCCGCAAACATCTTGTGCAGACCGCAAACGGCTGGGTCATCACGGAATTTCTCATGCCCGTCCGGCACGCCGATGTTTTCAATGCCATCAGTTGCGCCGCCGGGTTTCATCTCGCCGAAGGGCGTTGGCTGCATGACCAGGCGTATCTCAACGACTACACTAAGTTCTGGTTTCGCGGCAATAACGGCCAGCCACAAAAAAAATTCCACAGCTACAGCAGTTGGATTGAATCGGCGGCTTATGACTGGTTTCTTGTGACCGGCGACAAAACTTTTCTCACCAACCTGCTCGCCGACTTTGTCGCCGACTACAAAAGCTGGGAAACGGAAAAGCAACTGACAAACGGATTATTTTGGCAGTTCGACGTGCGCGACGGCATGGAGGAATCCATCAGCGGCTCGCGCACCACGAAAAATATCCGTCCGACGATCAACAGCTACATGGCCGCCAACGCGCAGGCCATCGCCAACATCGCACGTCTGGCCGGGGATAAAAAAACGGCGGTGGAATTCGAGGCCAAGGCAGGGCGATTGGAAAAGCTCGTGCGCGAAAAATTATGGGACTCGCACGGTCAATTTTTCAAAGTGCTAATCGCGTCCACCAATTGGTCCAATGCATCGGTTGAACTCGTTCCATCCACTGCCCGCGAAGAACTCGGTTTCATTCCTTGGATGTTCGGGCTGGCCGACGACAAACAATTTTCCGCCGCCTGGTTGCAGCTTGATGACCCGCAAGGTTTCTCCGCACCGTTCGGCATCACAACGGCGGAACGTCGCCATCCGCAATTCCGTTCGCACGGTGTCGGCACCTGCGAATGGGACGGCGCGGTCTGGCCGTTCGCCACATCGCAGACGCTTTACGCGCTGGCGAATTTTTTGCGCGATAACAAACAATCGGTTATCACGGCGCAGGATTACTTCAGCACTTTCCTCACCTACGTCCACAGCCAGCACGCCGACGGCAAGCCTTACATCGGCGAGTATCTCGATGAAGTCACGGGCGAATGGATCAATGGCAAAGGCGGTCGCAGCCGCTACTACAATCACTCGACGTTCGCGGATTTGCTCATCACCGGGGTTGTCGGTCTCATTCCACGCGCGGACAACGTGGTCGAAATTTCCCCGCTGCTGCCGGCGGAGGCGTGGAATTATTTCTGCCTTGATGGCGTCCAGTATCACGGCCACACGCTGACGATTTCCTGGGACAAAGACGGCTCGCGCTACCATCGCGGCAAGGGTCTGGTCGTGCTCGCCGACGGCAAAGAGATTGCGCGCGCCAGCCAATTGTCGAAACTGACCGCCAAGCTCCCATGAAAAAAATCTTGTCGCTTATTTTTCTTGGAATGGTTCTGGCCGCCATCGCTGCCCCGAAAGGCGCGCAGCCAATTATTTCTTCCGGCAAGGACGGACGGCTCGCTTATGACTTTGATTCGCGCAGCAACCGCGTTCCAGATTTCTCGACGTGCGGCTACGCCGGTGGCGACAAGGATATTCCCGATGCTCCCGTTCGCGTCGTCGTTTCGCCGGTTAAAGCCGACGAAACCGCGCGGCTTCAACGGGCGATTGATTTCGTCGCGAGTTTACCCGCTGACACCAACGGCCTTCGCGGTGCGGTGCTGCTGCTGAAAGGCCGTCACGAAATTTTTGGCGGATTGCAAATCACTAATTCCGGTGTGGTTCTCCGCGGGCAGGGGATGGGTGATGGCGGAACCGTTCTGGTTGCGGCGGGTGATGACCGACACACGCTGATTCGCGTCGGCGGCAGAAAAGATTCCGTCGCCGAAATAAATTCTAGTTGGCAAATCGCGGATGATTACGTTCCTGTCGGCGCGACGAGTTTTCACGTCAAGGACGCCAGCGGCCTTGCGGCAGGCAGTTCCATTCGCATCGTGCGGCCCAGCACGGCGGCGTGGATTGAACAACTTGGCGCAACTGAATTTGGCGGCGGCGAGGGCGGCGGCTGGAAGCCCGGCTCGCGCGACATCGCGTGGAATCGCACGGTGAAAGCGGTGGCCGGAAATCTCGTCACGGTGGACGCTCCCATCACCACGGCGATTGAAAATAAATCCGACGGCGGGCGCGTGGAAATTTTTTCGTGGCCGGGTCGCATCACCAATATCGGCATTGAAAATCTTTCGCTCGAATCCACCTTCGACTCTGCGAATGCCAGAGGCGAAAATCATTCGTGGTTTGGCATCACGATGGAAAACGCCGCCGATTGCTGGGTGCGGCAAGTGACGTTCAAACACTTCGCCGGTTCTGCCGTCGCGCTCTACGAAACCTGTCAGCGTATGACGGTGCAGGATTGTGTTTCGCTCGCGCCGGTTTCAGAAATCGGCGGCTATCGTCGCCACACATTTTTCACGATGGGGCAGCAGACACTTTTCCTCCGCTGCTACGCCGAACATGGTCGTCACGATTTTTCCGTTGGTCATTGCGCCGCCGGGCCAAATGCTTTCGTCCAATGCGAGGCGCACGAAGCGCTTGATGACAGCGGGCCGATTGAAAGTTGGGCGAGTGGCACGCTGTTGGACAACGTGACGATTGACGGCAACGCGCTCACACTCGGCTATCGCGCGGGCAACAACGCGGCCATCGGCTGGGCGGCGGCGAATTCGGTGCTGTGGAATTGCAGCGCGTCGGTCATCCGCTGCTGGAATCCGCCGGGCGCGCAGAACTGGAGCTTCGGTTCGTGGGGCAGTTTTGAAGGTGATGGCGTGTGGCGCAGTTCGAATAATTTCATGTCGCCAGACAGTTTGTTTGTCGCGCAGTTGAAAGATCGCCTTGGCGTCGCCGCCGCCCGATTGAAACTCATGCCGCGTCCGCACGAAGAATCCAGCAACCCGCCGGTGGACAAGGCGCAAGAACTCGCCGCCGCTTCGCATCAACCAGCACCGCAGTTGAAGGATTACATTTTGAACGCCGCGAAACGTGACCCGATTCAGAGTGAAGCTGGAAATGCAAAGCGCAGCGAAGAAATAGGAGAGCCGGTCTCTGCACTCCGCACTCCGCACTCCGCACTCCGCATTACCAACGGCTGGCTCACGCTGGATGGCAAGCTGCTCATCGGCGGCACGGCGGATGTCACTTGGTGGCGCGGCAGTATTCGCCCGGAGGAGGCGGATGATTTTGGTCTGGCGGTGACACGCTTTGTGCCGGGTCGCATCGGCGCGGGTTTAACGGATGACTTGGATGAAGTGGCTGATTCACTTGTCAAGAACGGCAAGGCCGCGCTCGATCATAACTACGGCCTCTGGTATGACCGCCGCCGCGACGACCATGAGCGCATTCGCCGCATCAATGGCGATGTGTTGCCGCCGTTTTTCGAGATGCCGTTTGTCCGCACTGGCGAAGGTTTGGCGTGGCTGGGCTTGAGCAAATACGATCTTACGAAATTCAATCCATGGTATTGGTCGCGCCTGCAACAATTCGCCGACATTGCCGACGAGCGCGGACTGGTGCTGTTCCACGAAAATTATTTTCAGCACAACATCATTGAAGCGGGCGCGCATTGGGCGGATTCACCGTGGCGCGCGGCGAACAACATCAACAACACCGGCTTCCCCGAGCCGCCGCCTTACGCGGGCGACAAGCGAATTTTTCAGGCGGAATTATTTTACGACGTGACGCATCCCATCCGGCGCAAGCTGCACGAGGGATACATTCGGCAGTGCCTCGACAATTTCACGAATAACGCGAACGTCATTCAGTTCACCAGCGCCGAATTCACGGGCCCGCTGCCCTTCATGCAGTTCTGGCTGGATACGGTGGCGGAGTGGAAAAGTGAGCGGTTTGGAAATGCGAAGCGCCCCCTCACCCCGTCCCTCTCCCCCGCGGGGGGAGAGGGTGTCCGAAGGACGGGTGAGGGGGAACGCCCGCCAGTGATCGCGCTGTCTGCCACGAAAGATGTGCAAGACGCCATTCTTGCCGACGAAAAGCGCAGTGCCACGGTGGACGTGATTGATTTCCGTTATTGGTGGCGCACGGATAAAGGCGACTTCGCGCCGCCGGGCGGAAAAAATCTCGCCCCGCGCCAGTTCGAGCGGCAATGGCGTGGCGGTCGCCCGAATGATTTGAACCTAGCGAGCATGGCCGCCGAGTATCGTGCGAAATTTTCCGGCAAGCCGCTCATCTGTGATTTCGATTCGGCGGGCTGGGCGTGGGTGTGTGCCGGTGGTTCGCAGCCGCGATTGCCGCGAACAACGGATAGGAATTTACTCGCCGCAATTCCACAGATGCAGCCGTGGGTTGCGGATACAGAAAAAAAACTTTGGGCGCTGCGCGAACCGGGAAAACAGATTTTGATTTATGGGGTGGCTGGCGCGGAACTGGATTTGTCCGGTGAAGCCGGTTCATTCATGTTGCGATTCATTGACCAGCGTTCAGGTTCAGTTTCGGATCAATCGCAAATCGTTCAGGCTGGTGGAAAAATAAAACTGCTAGGCGGTGTCGTATGGCTGACGAAGGAATAATATGAAAACTAAATTGTTTGGGATGGCGTTCGCAACTTTGTTGGCCGTGGAATTTTTCGCGCCGCGAGTTTCTTTAGCGGCGGATACGACCAATTCTGTTTCGCAACAACGCTACAAAATCGCCGTGTGCGACTGGATGATTTTGAAGCGTCAGAAGCTGGGCGCGTTTCAACTCACGAAGGACATCGGCGCGGACGGCGTGGAGGTGGACATGGGTTCGCTCGGCACGAACGAGACTTTTGTCAGCGCCATCACCACGAACGCAATTTTACGCCAGCAGTTTCTCGACAGGGCGCACGAATTAAATTTGGAAATTCCGTCGCTGGCGATGTCGGGATTTTATGCGCAATCATTTGCCGAGCGCCCGACCGTGCCGCGCATGGTGCAGGATTGCATTGATACGATGGTGGCGATGCGGGTGAGGATCGCGTTCCTTCCGCTGGGCGTGCGTGGTGATTTGGTGAAACATCCTGAACTGCGCCCGGCCATCGTGGCGCGTTTGAAATCCGTCGCGCCGCTGGCGGAAAAGGCAGGCGTAATCATCGGTTTGGAAACGTCGCTGCCCGCCGCCGAGGAAATCAAGTTGCTGGATGAAATCGGTTCGCCCGCCGTGAAATGCTATTTCAATTTTTCCAACGCGTTGGGCGCGGGCCGCAATGTGCCAGCGGAATTGAGCATCATTGGCAAAGACCGGCTTTGTCAGATTCATGCGACCGACGAGGACGGCGTGTGGCTGCAAAATGATCCGAAGGTTGACGTGCTAAAAGTGAAGCAGACGCTTGATGAAATGGGCTGGAGCGGATGGCTGGTGATCGAACGTTCGCGTGACGCCAAAGATTCGCGCAACGTGAAGAAAAATTTCGGGGCGAACACCGCATATCTGAAATCTGTTTTTCAAAAATAAATTTATGAATCACGAAGCACACGAAGGAACACAAACGAATGCTGGGTGTGAAGCGAGCGCCCAGCTTGTTCAGCGTCCCGCGTTTCCGGGAGGGGGCTGGGGGAAAGTGCGTGCTCAATCGTCTGGAATATTTTTCTTCGGTTGGATGTCGCTCGTGTTTTTATTTGCGTGGACACCGCTGGTTCACGCTGCCGATTCCGTCGAGCAATGGGGCGTGTATGAAATCACATTGCCAGGGCCGACGAATGGAAATCCCTTTCTGGATGTGCGGTTCGCGGCGAAATTTTCGCAGGGCTATGATTCGATTGAGGTGCCGGGATTTTACGATGGCGATGGCGTGTATCGCGTCCGGTTCAGTCCGGGGAAAACGGGCGAGTGGAAATATGAGACGGCCAGCACGGCGGCGGAACTGAATGGCAAGACCGGCGAGTTCACCGCCACCAAACCGTCCGCGCAAAATCACGGACCGGTGCGCGTGGCGAATACGTTTCACTTTGCCTACGCGGACGGCTCGCCTTACAAAGAACTCGGCACGACGTGCTACGTCTGGACGCATCAGCCGGACACATTGCAGGAGCAGACGCTGCAAACACTCGCGGCGTCGCCGTTTAATAAATTACGGATGTGCGTTTTTCCCAAGCGCTACACTTGGAACACCAATGAGCCGACGATTTATCCGTTCGCCGGCAAGCCGCGCAACTTTGATCTCGCAAAATTTAATCCGAAATTTTTCCAGCACTTCGAGCAGCGTATTCTTGATCTGCAAAAGCTCGGCATCGAGGCGGACATCATTTTGCTGCATCCTTACGACGACGGCGCGTGGGGTTTTGATCGCATGACGGCGGTGGAGGATGATCGTTATTTGAAATACGTCGTGGCGCGGCTCGCGGCGTATCGCAACGTGTGGTGGTCGCTCGCGAATGAATACGACTTCATGCAGTTCAAGACGGAGGAAGATTGGGAGCGCATCGGCCAGTTGGTTTCCGGCAGCGATCCGTTTCATCGCCTGCTGGGAATTCATAACGGTAAACGCATTTTCAATCAGACGCGTCCGTGGCTCACGCACGCGAGCATCCAGAACGGCGCGGCGGTGGAAAATCCGGTCAGTGCGGAGCAGTATCGCGACGTGTATCGCAAGCCCATCGTTTACGACGAGGTGAAATACGAGGGCAACATCGCGAACCGTTGGGGGCAATTGAGCGCGGAGGAATTGGTTTTTCGCTTTTGGAATTCTACGATTGCCGGGACTTACTGCGGCCATGGCGAAACTTACCAGAGCGACGATCAGGTTCTCTGGTGGTCCAAGGGCGGTGGGTTGAAAGGTCAAAGCCCCGCGCGGCTCGCGTTTCTCAAAAAAGTTTTGGACGATGCACCGGCGGAAGGCATCGAGCCGATTGACAAGTGGCAGAATCCCGAATACGGCGGCAAGCCGTCCGAATATTATCTCGTCTATCTCGGCAAGCAGACGCCGACGAACTGGCTGTTTCAATTGCCCAAGCCGCCGCAAGGCAAAGGCAATCCGCCCGCTGACGGCATGAAGTTCACTGCCGAAGTGCTCGACACTTGGAACATGACCGTGACGCCGGTGGACGGCAGGTTCACGGTGAAGAAGAAGGATAACTATTTTCTCGCGGATCAGGATGGCCGCAGCATCGCGCTGCCGGGCAAGCCTTACATAGCGATTCGCATCAAGCGGGTGAAGGATTAATTCCGGCAGCCGCCGACGGGAGGAGAATCATCCTGAATTTAATTTGAGACTCCTCACGTCGGCGGCTACAAAAATTTGTCGCATTCACTCCGGCCAAGCGCCATTCATAATTGGGCGCAGCAAAAGTTTTGCCGGGTCAAGGACGACGTGCTTGATGTGTTTGCGCTCCCAGGTGTAAGTGATGTGAACCAGTCCATCGCTGGTCTGAATGACGGCGGGGTAGGCGAAGCCGCTGGGCGCGTCGGGATTATTTTCCAAAACCAGAGCGGCGCTCCAATTTTTTCCGTCACGAGAAATCGCCACGTTGAGCGGACTGCGGCCTTTATTGTTGGAGCCGGTGCGGAGGTTGTGGTTGTAAACGAGAAGCTGGCGGCCATCGCGCAGCGTCACGGCGTCCGTGCCGGAATTGGGATTTGGCAAATTCATCAAGGTCATCCTGCCCCACGTCGCGCCGTGGTCGTCTGACCAAATCTCAAAGAGTTGGTCGTTCTTTGTGCGGCCGATGGACTGAAGTTTTCCGTTCGCGTGAAATAAAATGCTCGGTTGGATTGCGCCGATGGATTTGCCGTCGTTCACCGGCGTTGTGGCGCTCCACGTTTTTCCCAAATCGGAACTACGCTCGAAATGGACGCGCCAGCCATTTGTGCCTTCGGTGCTGCTGGGACAAAGGAGGTCGCCGTTCGCAAGCTGCACGGGCTTGTTTTTTATCGGTCCGAGAATTCCGTCGGGCAGGCGCGTGGGCGGCGACCAGGTTTTTCCATCGTCGGTTGAAGTCGTCATCATGCCCCACCAGGTTGCGGGGCTGGGGCCGACTTTGTAGAACAGCATCAGCGGGCCATTCTTGGACTGAAACAAAACTGGATTCCACGTTGGCAGGCGGTTGGTGGAAAAACCAACTCCGTCCGCAACGGCCACGGGCTGGCTCCATTTTCCATTTTCATTTCGCGAGACGTAGATGCACACGTCGGGATTGCGTTCCGCCGTGCCGCCAAACCACGCGGCGATGAGGCCGGATTTGGTTTCCGCAATCGTCGAGGCGTGGCAGGACGGGAAGGGGGCGGTGGCGAAAATGAATTCGGATTTCACGATGGGATTTTGATGGCGAGTCGTGGCGCAGCCGGTGAACAGTAGCGGCAGCAATAAAAAGGAGCCGACGAATTTCCGCCAGATTTTGGCGTGGGGGGGTGCACGGGCCCGCACAACGGTTGGGGGCAAAAGGCCGAGGGCTGCCCCCCAAACCCACCCAGACCCCCCCAATTAAA
>JANOBC010000109.1:0-7581 GCA_031411455.1 Limisphaerales bacterium | reverse complement strand
TTCTGCGTAATAGAATATGTTCACACCATCAAGTGCCAGCTTCGCTGGCAAACGCCACCATTACCTTCCAATCACGCAAGCTGCGCGGCGAGGGTGTTGGCGATGTCTTGCAACGAATTAATTTCCTTGGCCGAGTATTCGTATTCGCGCTGCGTGCCGATGCCGAGCGTGCCAATGACTCTATCGCCGCTGCGAATCGGCACGCAGACCGCGCCGCCTACGCCGGTCTGTTTGGCGGCGGGCTTGGCCACGCCGCTGGTGTCGGTCTGGAGGTTGCAGATGGTGACGGGGCGGTTTTTTTGCGCGCACTCGCCGGCGATGCCTTTGCCGACGGGGATGATGCTCACCATGTCCAGCAACTGCGGCGGCAACCCGGCTTGCGCGAGGAGGCGCAGAAGTTGCGTCGGCTCGTGCAACTTGTGGATGGTGCCGGTTTCGGAATTAAATGTCGCGAGCGTGTTGCGCAGGATTTTTTCAAGGGCTTCGTTCACAGAAGTTTTTTAATTTGCTGGATGATGTCTGTCGTGGTCGCTTCCGGCAGATGACCAATGCGTTTCACGACGAGCCGCTGATGCAGCGAGACGAGCTTGAGCAGCTTCACGATGGACGGCTTGGGCAGTCCGCCGGCGGAAAGTTCAGCGGACGGAATTAAAAACTCATCCGGTTTCAGGCTGCCGGGAATTTGCGAAGTGATGGCGGCGATGAGCACATCATCGCGCACGGCGTTGAAAGCATCGGACGAAATGACCAGTGCGGGACGTTGCTTGATGCCCGTGAGGTCGGTGAATGGAAACGGGACGAGGACGATGTCGCCGCGTTTATAGCTGGTCGTAGATGGCATCCTCGGGATTCTCCCAGAAAGCGAAGGACGATTCGGCGAGCTTGGGCCACGCGAAATCTTCCGGCTGGATTTTCAAATGCTCCGGCAAGTGCTGGAGCAGCCGAACCTGATCCGGCAAGTCCAGCTTCTCGATGGCTTCGTTGATTTCGGCAACCGTGCTCATGGCTAGAATTTAGCAGCGGACGGCGACGCCTGCAACCCCTTTGCCGGTTTCGGAATTAAATTTCGCGAGCGTGTCGCGCAGAATTTTTTCAAGGTCGGGTTGGGTCATAAATTTTGTCGCGCGAAGGACGCGAAGGTGGCGAAGGAAATTTGCAGTTCGTCTAGTTGTTAGTCATCAAATCGCAATAAAAATGTTTCGTAACCATATTAATAGCGCGATAGGAAAGCCAATCCCAAGCAGGACAAAAACAGCCCAAAGCTTTCTGACTGTTGATACTTCGAACTGGTAGCCAAACTGTTTTGTTTGGGACTCTGGATTGAATGTCAACAAACACTCAACAATCGAAAGGATGAAACAAACAATCAGCGCATCTATGGCCCAAAATTGTCGTAAAAAAATTAGAGTAGAGAAAACCACCAGCCCCACTGCAATCAAAGGCTCTGCGATTCTGTCAAAAACATAAAACCGGCTGTCAGGGGATGTTTTGTGACACAAATCATAGATGCCTTGGATGAGTCCGACGGCTGCACAGAACAGAAGCAAAAACCAATGATAAAACTGCGGTTGTATCATAGAATGATTTTTAACAGACATTCGCCGGTTTGTTTTTCAGCTTGTCTCGTTTCACAAAATTGACGTTAGGCTTTTTTGATTTTCTGTCCAGCCGTTTTCAGCGCCGTCGGCGCGGCATCTTTGTAGTTTGTCGTCCGCAAAATTAATTTCGTCCCGCAGGGACAACCGGAAATTAGCCAGACACGAAGTGTCTGGTAACGTCGCCAAACACAATCCGTCCCGGCGGGACGGCGGAAACATTCGCGGAATGATTCCAAATTAAAACTTCCGCCGTCCTTTCAGGACGGAATGCTTTATCGGCCATTACCAGACACTTCGTGTCTGGCTAATTTCCATCTGTCGCTCCGCGACAAACGACTTCAATCCGTGTTTCATCTGTGTTCAATCCGTGGCTGAAAAAATCCTTCGCCACCTTTGCGTCCTTCGCGCGACATGAAATTCATTTGCTCGCCGTCCCGATCATCCACCCCAGCCACACGGCGACGAGGCAGAGGGCGACGGAGCCGAGGATGTTGCCGCCGGCGCGCAGCCATTCGCCGCGTTGCGTGAGTTCCAGGGTTTGCAGGCTGAACGCGGAGAAGGTGGTGAAGCCGCCGCAGACGCCGGCCATGAGAAATTTTTTCGCCGTGTCCGACGTGGCGGGCATCGTCGCGAAAAATCCGATGGCGAACGAGCCGAGGACGTTGATGAGCAGCGTGCCCCACGGAAAGCCGTCGCCCGCGCGCGCGGTGACGACGTTGTTCAGCCAGAAGCGTCCCACGCTGCCGAGCGCGCCGCCAAGCGCCACAAAAAGATAAGCCGTCATGCATTTATTTGGCGGCAACGCGGCTGGGTTGTCAAACAAGTTGCTGGCGAAACCGCAGCGGTGGCTGCTGATCATCAGCCGTTCATCGTCCAGCCTTCGCGGTATTTCTTGCTCAAGTATTGGTTGGCTTCGGGAAGATTCGTCACGCGTCCGGCGGCGGCGTCCCATTCGATGCGTTGGCCCGCGCGGTAGGCGACGAGGCCGAGGAGCATCTGTTCAATCATCTGCCCGGCGTAGTCGAAGTTACAGGAGGTTTTCAGATTTCCTTTGCAGGCATCGAACCATTCTTTTTGGAAATGGCCGAGCGGCGGCAGCACTTCGCTTTTCGCGCGCGGTTTGTAGTAGGTCAGGTCAGATTCATCACCGAACGGCAGAAGAATCCGGTTCTCGAAACCGGCGATGAGAAAACCTTTCGTGCCTTTGAACATCGCGCCATGGCCGATCTTGTTCAGATCAATGTAATTTCTGGGCGACGTGGGCAGCGCACCGCCTTGATACCAGCCCAATCTAATCGGCCCGCGCCATTCGTTCGCCGGATGCTCGGTGTGCGTTTCGAGTTCGACCGGGCTGACTTCGGGATTGAACGGATCACCCTTCGCTTCGGCGGCGGTCGTCGTGGTAGCGTCAATGGCGTTCCACGCGAGGTCCATCGTGTGGCTGCCCATGTCGCCGACCTGGCCGTTGCCGAAATCCCAATACATATTCCACTGCAAACAATTCATGCCTGGGCCGGCAGAAAAATATTCGGGGTTGTAAGGATGAAACGGCGACGGCCCTAGCCACAGGTCGTAATTCAAAGTGGACGGCGGCGTGCCTTCCGCCGGGAGATAGCCGGGCTTGGCCAGCTTGCGATTTCCCCACGCGTAGGCGGCCTGCAATTCGCCAATCGCGCCGTCGCGGATCAATTCTTTCACGCGATTGAAATTTTGAAACGCGTGCCGTTGCGTGCCGACTTGCGTGGCGAGCTTGGTCTTTTTGGAAAGATAATTCGCGCGGACGATGCGCGCTTCATCAATCGTGTTCGCCAGCGGTTTCTCGCAATAGACGTGCAGGCCGCGATTCATCGCCCAGTTCGTGATGAAGGCGTGCGTGTGATCCGGCGAGCAAATGACGATGCCGTCGAGGCCAAGCGTCTTGTGATCGTCAAGCAGCTTGCGCCAGTCCGCGTAAGTTTTTGCGCCGGGAAATTTTTGCAGGCCGAACGCGAGATGGTTTGCGTCCACGTCGCACAGCGCGACGACGTTTTGCGTGGCGAGCGATTCAAAATGCGCCTCGCCACGGCCCCACGAGCCGATGAGCGCGAGGTTGAGCTTGTTGCTGGGCGCGTCGGCACCGAAGACGTTGAAGTTGGTGATGACCAGCGGCGCAGCGGCGGCGATGGCGGTGCGGGAGATGAATTGGCGGCGGTTCATAATTTTATGGATATTGAAGTTTAAGCGGGTGGAAATTAAATGTCGCAGATTTGCACCGATTGCCGCAGCGACGCAATGGGGTCGCGCTTCGGAATAAATTCCTGCGCGACATAGCCTTTGAAACCCGTGTCCAAAATCGCCTTCATGATGCGTGGCCAGTGCAGTTCCTGTGTCTCATCAATCTCGTTGCGTCCCGGCACGCCGCCGGTGTGATAGTGATCGAAGTATTGATGGTTCTCCTTGATCGTGTCGCAGATGTCGCCGTCCATGATCTGCATGTGATAAATATCGTAGAGCAGTTTGAAACGCTCGGAGCTGATGCGCTTGACCAGCTCCACGCCCCACGCCGTGTGGTTGCACTGATAATCCTTGTGGTTGCGCTTGCTGTTCAGCAACTCCATGCACACCGTCACCTTCAATTTCTCGGCGAGCGGCAGAATCTTTTTCAAACCTTCCGCGCAATTTTTCAAGCCCTGCTCATCATCCAGTCCCGCGCGGTTGCCGGAGAAACAAATCAAACGCTCGTAGCCCGCGTCCGCCGTTTCCTTGAGCCGCTGCTCGTAGGCGGAAACCAGTTTATCGTGATGCTCTACGCGGTTCCACGCCTTGCCGATGCCGCCGAGGCCGTCAACCACCGGATTAAAAACCATTGAGCAGACGAGGCCGTATTTTTTGACCGTCTCAAATTCGCTCGGCTGCAACAGGTCAATCGCCACGAGGCCCATTTCTTTGCCAGCGGCACAGAGGTCGTCCAGCTTGACCTTGCTGTAACACCAGCGGCACGCGCTGTGATTGATGTTGCCCTTGAGTTTGGCGGGCGCAGCGGCTTCAGCGGCGCGCGACGAACGCGCCAGTAACGGTGTGGCAGCGGCGGCGAGTGCGGCGGACTGGATAAATTTTCGGCGGGTCATAATTGTGTTGATGTGTGGCGCAAAGGTGGACGGGTGCTTGCGGGAAAAGTTACAGAATGAAATTTTTTGTAAAGGCAGAACGCGGACAGATTAAATATCACGCGAAAGACGCGAAGGCGGCGAAGGAAGATAAAAACTTTTACCTTCGTTTTTCTTTGTGTCCTGCGCGCGACCAATAGCCGGTGCTTCCACCGCCGCCTGACGCTGATCTCGGCGACGGGCTGGCTGGCAGCACGAGCCAATCCACCCCCAAACGGCAGCAGTTCAATTCACAAACGACGTCTCGTTGCCTTGCAGCAAGGCCTGCGCGTATTCCTGCCACGCCGTCAGCGGCACGGCTTTTTTCAGAGTGCCGACGGGTTGACGCTTGGCGGGCTTGCCTTTGGGATTCAATTTCACCGGCACTTCGGCGGCCACGAAGTTCGCTTCATCGCCCAGCAACTGCGTGGCGTTCACAAATTCTAAACCAAGCTGCAATTCCATCGGCTCCGGCAGGCGCTGGTAAATTCGCTCGTAAAGAAACTTCAACTTCGCCTCGTCGTCGTTCGCATCCTTGAAATCTTTCATGGCGACCAGCCGTTTCGCCAGACTGATGACGAGCGGATTATTCATCAGGAACAGCGCCTGTTGTGGCACGGTCGTCTGGTAACGCTGACCGGTGACCATCGCGGGATCGGCGAAATCAAAATTCACCCACACGTCGGGAATGTTCGCGCGATCCACAAGACTGTAAATCGTGCGGCGATTGGATTCCGTCGCGCGTCCCGGCGGCAGTGGACGTCCATAAAGATTCGTCTCCAGCGTCCCGCCAATCGCGAGCAGCGAATCGCGCAATGGCTCGAACTCCAGCCGCCGCGTGTTCGCGCGCCAGAGCAGGCGGTTGCCTGGATCAATTTCCGTGTAGCGCGGATTGCTCGCGCTGGTCTGCTGATAGACGCTCGAGAGCATGATTTCGCGGTGAATTTTTTTGATGCTCCAGTCATTCGTCACAAAATCCGTCGCTAGCCAGTCAAGCAATTCGGGATGGCTCGGCGGCTCGGACATCGTGCCGAAATCATCCGGCGTCGGCACGAAACCTTCGCCGAAATGATGCTGCCAGATGCGGTTGACCATCACGCGCGCGGTGAGCGGATTGTTTTTATTGGCGATGGCGAACGCGAGTTCCAATCGTCCGCTGCCATTCGTATAGGCCGGCCGGTTCGCGGGCGAAAGCACTTGTAGAAAACGGCGCGGCGCGAGTTCGCCCCGGTTACCCGCTTCACCTCGGATAAAGACCGGCGAGTCATGGCCGCGCATCGTATCCTCAAGCGTCATCGCGCGCATCGGCGCGGCGCTGTTCGTCAACTCCAGCATAGCGATCCCGCGCTCGACTTGTTGCAACGTGCGCCGTGCCTGCTTGAACGCCTCCTGATCCTTTGCCTTCCGCAGCTTGGGCAGTTCGCCAATCAAGTTGGCTTCTTGTTCTCCCAGCTTTTCGCGCTGGTCGCGATAGTCTTCATATGCTGGCGTGACATAAACCGTCGAGACCACCGGCTTCAATTTCGGCTCCACGGAACTGTCAAAAATTCCGCGCAGCGAATAATAATCCTTCGTCGGAATCGGGTCGAACTTGTGGTCGTGACAGCGCGCGCACGTCACCGTCAGGCCGAGAAAACCTTTGGTCACCGCGTCAATGCGGTCGTTGAGCACATCATTCTGCATCCCCATAAAATGATCGCCCACGGTAAGAAAGCCAAGCGCGGCAAGATTCGTCGGGTTTTTTTTCGCCGTGGAAAGCCGGTCCGCCGCAATCTGCTCCATGATAAAAATATTATAAGGCTTATCCTCGTTGAAACTGCGGATGACGTAGTCGCGATACGTCCACGCGAAGGGATTGAGGTTGTCTTCGAAGAAGCGGCGCGGCTGACCTTTCGTGTCGCTGTAGCGCGCCACGTCGAGCCAATGCCGACCCCAGCGTTCGCCGTAGTGCGGCGACGCAAGCAAACGGTCCACGACTTTTGCGAACGCATCCGCCGAAGTGTCGTCCACGAATGCCTGCACTTCCTCCGGCGTCGGCGGCAGGCCAATCAAATCAAACGTCGCGCGGCGGATGAGCGTGCGCTTGTCGGTGATGGGATTCGGCTTCAGATTTTTTTCCGCGAGCTTGGCGAAAATAAAATGATCAATCGGCGACTGTCCCCAGCCATTGTCGCTCACGACGGGAACCGCGACGGATTTGACCGGCTGCCACGCCCAGTGGTTCGTCTTGCTGCTGCCCGGACTTTTCTGCGCGACGGCAGCGGCGGCAATTCGCGGATCTGGTGCGCCCATACGAACCCATTGTTCGAGCGCGGCAATCTGGTCAGCGGCGAGCTTCGATTTTTTCGGCATCTGCAAATCTGGGTCGGTGTAGCGCACGGCCTTGATGAGCAGACTTTTTTCGGGATCGCCCGGCACGATGGCCGGGCCGGAATCGCCGCCGTTGAGGATGCCGTCGCGCGAATCCAGCAGCAGCCCGCCTTTGACTTTTTCGGACTGGGAACTGTGGCACTTGTAACAGTTGTCAGCGAGCAGTGGACGAATTTTGTTCTCGAAAAATTCTGTTTGGGACGGCGTCAAATCAGCAGCGAACGCGCGACCAAAATTCGCGAGACAAAAAACCACCGGCAACAGCAAAAATTTTCTCATGCGAAAACTGGTTTGATGATTTCGCCGTAGGTTTCCGTCAGACGGAAATCACGGCCATTGTAGCGATAGGTCAATTTTTTGTGATCGAAACCGAGCAGCGCGAGAATCGTCGCGTGCAGATCGTGGACGTGGACTTTGTTTTCCACCGCCGCGTTGCCGTATTCATCCGTCGCGCCGTAAGTCATGCCGCCGCGCACACCGCCGCCGGC
>JANOBC010000108.1:0-9476 GCA_031411455.1 Limisphaerales bacterium | reverse complement strand
CCACGCGGATGAATCCGAACCTGCGATACGCGCAGGCGGTTCTCGGCGTGAATGATGGTCGCGGCACCGGCATTCTGGAAGGTCGGCATATCGCCGTCGCCGCTGATGCCATCGGCTTGCTGGCCGGCTCAAAGTCATGGACGCCGTCGGATCAAAAGCAGTTGAACGCCTGGCTGGAAAGTTATTTTGACTGGTTGCTCAACAGCCCCGCCGGCACAGAGGAACAGGCCGCTAAAAATAATCACGGCACTTGGTATGACGTTCAGGCCGTGCGCCTCGCGCTGTGTCTGGGCCGGACTGAAGTGGCGCGCACCATCTTGGAACAGGCGAAGCAGACTCGCATCGCACGCCAAATCGAGCCGGACGGCAAGCAGCCAGAGGAACTCGTGCGAACCACATCGCTCAGCTACTCGCGCTTCAATCTCGATGCCTTGTGCGAACTCGCAACGCTTGGCGAACATGCGGGAGTTGACCTGTGGCATTTTCAAACTGCGGACGGACGCAGCATCCGTGGCGGGATCGAGTTTCTAATGCCTTATCTGGATGAGCCAGCCAAGCAATGGCCTTACCAGCAGATCAAAGAGAAAAATGACCGGACAGACTTCCTGTCCATTCTGCACCGGGCGGCGCTGGTTTACGAAGCGCCTGCCTTTCAAAAATTTGTTACTCAAAACCAGGCCAATCGAAGCAAGCGATTTCAACTCACCTGTCTCAAATAAGCCAATGGCTTGGTGTGAATGACTTTTAAAAAATCTATCGCGAATCTCAGGCGTGCTGGATTTTTATCCGGTTGCCCGGGGTGTTAGAAATAAACTTTAGGTCCCCCTCTAACCGAAAGGCGCAACTAAGCCTCCGGCAAAGCGCGCAACCGGGTTTAGTTTCGAGTTTGACGCGCGGGATTCAAGTTTCAAGGTTGTGGTGGTGGCTGGGTTTTGTGATCGGGCGTGACGTGCGGAGTGCTTGCCCAACGACCCGCCAGCCGCCTTCGCAAAGTTACGGCCCGGCAGGCCTTGGTGCCGACAATTTGGAACCTTGCCATTCAGGGGTGTTTTCCTAACGCGTTACGCCTGAATTCCAACTTTACAAGGCGACGTGTTTTCTGTCATGCTCCGGCGCTATGTTGAAGAAATTTCTCACGCTTTTGCCCGTCTTGTTGCTGGCTGGCTGCACGACCGGCCAGTTCACGCGCCTGACGCCGAACCAGCAGGTGCGCAATGCCAACAACCTTTATCCGGTTGAGGTGGCATTCCATTCCGATCAGCAGGCGCTGTGTTGGGACAGCATCAAACCTTTCGTCATCGTCAACGGCCAGCCCTCGCCATTGCGGCCGGTGCCGCTGGTGCAGAACCGCTGGGAAGGTATCGTGGCAATGCCGCCAGGTGCTAATTCCGTGCAATACAAGTTTAAGTTCGACTACCTCTACAACAGCTTCGGCCAGTCGCCGCAGCCAAACAGCGAGGCGTCCAAGACCTACACGCTAAAGGTGGTTGACCAATAATTTCCCGTTAGGAAAAAAAATGCGCGGACAGGAAACTGTCCGCGTTTTTTTTATTTTTGGATGGTGATCGTGTCCCGCATGGCGGGCAGGGCGGGTGGTTTGGCAACAGGGCGCGCTTGGAGGGTTAAAAAATACTTTCCTACGCGTCGGCTACGCCGTCAATGAACTGCCGCACGACCGGATCTTGCGAGTTGAAAATGTTCTCCGGCAGGCCGTGCGCATACATTTTTTTCTCGTGCAGCAGGAACACATGGTTGCCTACGCGCCGCGCGCTTCTCATGTCGTGCGTGACGACGACGCTGGTGACTTTCAACTGGTCGCGCACGCGGATGAGGAGCCGGTCAATGCTATCGGACATGATGGGGTCGAGGCCGGTCGTCGGTTCGTCGTAAAGCATGATCTGCGGTTCGTAGACGATGGCGCGGGCGAGGCCGACGCGTTTCCTCATGCCGCCGGAAAGTTCGGCGGGCTTTTTCTTTTGCGTGCCGGGCAGGTCAACAAGTTCCAGCGCGGCGGCCACGCGGCGCTCGGTTTCGGCGGCGGAATATTTTTTGTGCCGCAGGGGAAACGCCACGTTCTCCGCGACGGTCATGGAGTCGAACAGCGCCGCGCCTTGGAAGACCATGCCGAATTTTTCGCGCACGTGCAGGAGCTGGCGTTCATTCATGCGGGTGATGTTTTCGCCGTCCACGAGCACCTCGCCCGTATCCGGTTGGAGCAGGCCGATCATGTGCTTGAGCAAAACGCTTTTGCCGCCGCCGCTGCGCCCGATGATGACAGCGGATTCACCGGTCTCGATGCAGAAATCCACGCCATCTAGAATGGTCTGGCTGCCAAATTTTTTGGTGAGGACGCGGACTTCGATCATAGCATCAGCACGGCAATGCGTTGCAGCACCAGCGTCAGGAAAAAGTTGGTGATGAGAATGGCGATGGAGGAATACACCACGGCCTCGGTCGTGGCGCGTCCCACGCCTTCCGCGCCGAGGCTGCAGTTCAATCCTTTGTAACAACCGACGAGCGCGATGATGCCACCGTAGACGAACGCTTTCGTCAGGCCGAAAAACACGTCAACGGTTCCAGTGTATTTCAGCATATTCGCCCAGAGGTAGGTCGCGTCAATGCCCAGCAGAGAAGATCCGACCCAGTAGCCGGCGCAGATGCCTAACACGATGGATTCCACGGTGAGCAACGGCAACGCGATGGTGGTGGCGAGCAGGCGCGGCACGACGAGGTAATCCACGGGATGCGTGGCGAGCGTGCGCAGTGCGTCAATCTGTTCCGTGACGCGCATGGTGCCGAGTTCCGCCGCGAGCGCGGCGCCGACGCGGCCAGCGACCATGAGTGCGGTGAGCACGGGACCGAGTTCATCGCACATCGAGACGCCGACGACGGCGAGCGTGGCGGTGTCCATCTTGACTTTGTGGAATTGAAAATACGTCTGCGCCGTGAGCACCATGCCGGTGAAGCCGCCGGTGACGAGGACAACGGATTGGGATTTGATGCCGATGAAATAAATCTGATAAAGCAGGTCGCGCCAGGCGACCTTGAGCGTGAGCAGCGAGAGGAAGGAATCGCGCGCCAGCATCGCCACGCGGCCGAGGCCAATCAGCCAGACGCCCACCCAAGTGTTTGCTAAAAAATTCATCGCGCGCCAAACTAGCAAACGTCAGCGGCAGATGCCAGCGTGAGAATGGGCCAATGGCACGATGGTTGTCACCGCCGGTTTTTCCACTGACATTTTGCCGATTTGAATCTACATTCGGCGCATGGGCAGGTCACCTTTGATTCTAGTTTCACCGAGCATCGAGAAGCGCGGCGTGGAATTCCACGATGTTTCCGCCAGCCTTTCGGCGCGTTACAACAACGCCATCCTCGGCGTCGGCGGCATTCCCGTGACCGCACCGACCTCCACCGACCGCGCCGTGCTGGCCGAATGTGTTCGTCGCACCGATGGCGTGATGCTCACCGGCGGCGATGACATCAATCCTGATCTTTACGACGAAAATCTCCCGGCCAAAATCCTCAAGACCATTGAGCAAACGCCCGATGATGGAGATCGCGACGTGCGGGAACTGATCTTGATTGACGAAATTTTCCGGCAGCGCAAACCGGTGTTGGCGATTTGCCGTGGACATCAAATGATGCAAGTGGCGTTCGGCGGCAAACTGCTGGCCGACCTTCCGCAACAACTTGCTGGCGGCAAAATCATCCATCGCCGGATGGACGCGCCGCTCGAATTGGTTCACGAAGTGGCGTTGACACCCGGCTCTTTAGTGTCCAAAATTTGTAAAACCTTGGTTTTGGGCGTCAACAGCACTCATCATCAGGGGATTTTGAAACTGGCCGAGCCATTTGTGGCGACCGGAGTGAGCAGCGACGGCATCGTGGAAGTGATGGAGTTGAAAGAAAAATTGCTGCCGTTTTACTTGAGCGTGCAGTTTCATCCTGAACGACTGGTGCAGAAACACGCACGTTACAAAAAAATTTTTCAGAAGTTCGTAGAGGCCTGTGCAAAATAAATTCAAATCATGAAAGGTAAAATTCTCATCGTTGACGACGAGCCGGAGTTGCGCATGCTGCTCAAGTCCATCCTCGAAACCGACTTCACCGTGAGCGACGCCGACTGCGGCGCGACGCTCCTCAAAAAATTTTCCGAGGACGCCCCCGATGTCATCCTGCTCGACCTGAAGCTCCCGGATGCCAGCGGCCTCGACCTCCTGCCGCAAATCAAAAAGAACTGGCCCGACACCGAAGTCATCGTGCTCACCGGCGAAGCGACGTTCGAAGCCGCCGTGCAGGCGACCAAGCGCGGTGCGTATCATTTCATCAACAAGCCTTTCGACACGCAGGCCTTGCTGGTCACGATTGACCGCGCGATTGAAAACCGCCAGCAGAAGGAGGAGAACAATTCCCTCCGCCGCGCGCTCTCCACGATGAGCGGCGGGGCTGCGCCGATTTTTCAGAGTGCCGCGTTGCAGTCCGTTGTCCGCACCATCGAACGCGTCGCGCCCAGCGATGTTCCGATTCTCATCACTGGCGAAAGCGGCACGGGCAAGGAAGTCATTTCCGATTTGATTCACAGCCTCAGCCCGCGCGCGAAAAATAAAATCATCAAGGTCAACTGCGCCGCGCTACCCCGCGAACTAATCGAGAGCGAATTGTTCGGCTCCATGAAAGGTTCGTTCACCGGCGCGACCAGCGACCGTGAAGGACTTTTCCGCCAAGCCGAAGGTGGCACGCTCTTCCTTGATGAAATCGGCGAGATGCCCATTGATACGCAGAGCAAATTGCTGCGCGTGTTGCAGGACCAAAAAGTCCGTCCCGTCGGCGGCAAGACCGATTACCAGACGAACTGCCGCCTGCTTGCCGCGACGAACCGCAAGCCCGAGGACGCCATCAAGGACGGCAAGCTCCGCGAAGATTTGTTCTACCGCATCAGCGCCATCACCGTGCACATCCCGCCGCTGCGCGACCGTCGCGATGACATCATGCCGCTCGCCAACGCCTTCTTGAAACGGTTCGCCGCGCAAGCCAACCGTGTGCTGACCGGTTTCACACCGCAGGCCGTCGAACGTCTGACCAGTTTTGAATGGCCTGGCAACGTGCGCCAGTTGCAAAACGAAATTCAGCGCGCCGTGCTGCTCTCCGAAGGCCCCGTCGTGAACGTGACCGACCTGTCCATCAGCGACGTGCGGTTCATTCCCACCGAAGGCCACGACACCTCGTTCACCCTTCTCGAAGGCGTGGAACGCAACGCCATCATCCAGATGCTCAAGGAAACCGGCGGCAATAAATTGGAAACCGCCAAACGCCTCGGCATCGGCCGCCAGACGCTCTACAACAAGATCAAAGGCTACGGCATCGAGGTCTAAACATTTTCGTGTGAAGCCGCCCAAAGTCATCTGGATTTTTCTGCTGCTGGCGGCGGGTTTGGTTTGTCGGCAATCGGTTTTAACTTCACCGCTGGCGTGTGGTTGCATTCACGTTGAGAATGGAGCCGCAATTGTCTCCGGCTTCCGCGCTTCACTGGCGGCTACGATTTCTATTTCATCACCGTGAATGACGTGCCGAGGATCGTCGTGACGGCGACTGGCTCTCGGTAAGCCTTCACAGTTTTATTCGCGCCAATCTTTCTCGAATGTCAGCGTTGCACTGCCTGCTGTCGCTGGCCGGGGCAGGTGCGTTTGTCCCACGAAGAAATCACGCGGCTCGCGGCATTCAAGCAGTTGAGTGAGGAGAATTTCATCCAGCAGTTCACCCGCCTGCGCTGGGATCGCGGCGGGCTGGCGCTCAAGGAGCAGCCGGATGGCGCGTGTATTTTTCTGGTGGGCGAAAGCTGCGCGGTGCAGCCGGTCAAGCCGCAGCAGTGCAAAGAATTTCCGAACCTCTGGAATTTTCCCGGCTTTGAAAAAACCTGCCACGCGATTCCGCGCGAAGTCAGCGAAGCGGAATACGAGCGGCGGATGGCGCTTATTAAGGCGCAGGGAAGCGTGAGCAGTGACGAGTGATGCGTGAAAACGGCAGTGCGTTTTTCACGCATCACTCGTCACTTGTCACGATAGATTCACCGGGTCAATGTCCACCGCCAGTGTCACGTCGTCCGGCAGCACCAGCGTGGCGGTGATTTTTGCCAGTGCCTGACTCAAGCGACTCATCGCGCGGGTGCGCAGCATGATTTGATAGCGGTAAAGATTTTCCGCGCGCAACAACGGCGACGGCGAGGGGCCGGAAATGATTAAGTCTAAAGTCCCTTGTCCAAGGTCCAAGGCCGCCCCGCCCGCAGTGACTTTGGACTTTGGACTTTGAACCTTGGACTCAAGTTCGCGCTTCAAATGCTCGGCGGAAAATTTCACCTTGTCCTCGTTGCGGCCTTTCAATGTCAGCAGCGCCACGCGACCGGTCGGTGGATAATTTAGCTGCTGGCGGAATTCCATTTCCTGTTCGTAGAAGCCCACGAAATCATGGCGGCGCGCGTATTGGATCGCCGGATGAAACGGCGTGAACGCCTGCACAAAAACTTCGCCCTCGATGTCGCCGCGACCGGCGCGACCGGCGACTTGCGTGAGTAACTGAAACGTCCGTTCGCCTGCGCGAAAATCCGGCTGATGCAGCGCCATGTCCGCGTAAATAATTCCCACGAGCGTGACGTTCGGAAAATGCAGCCCCTTCGCGATCATCTGCGTGCCAATGAGGATGTCAATTTTCCCGTGCCGAAATTCGCCGAGCACGCGTTTGTAGTCGTCCTTCTTCCGCATCACGTCGGCGTCCATGCGCTTGATGCGTGCGTGTGGAAATAATTTCCCCAAGATGTCTTCCACTTTTTGCGTGCCGGTTCCGGCGAAGCGGATGGCGGGATTTTTGCACTTCTCATTCGGGCAGACATTCGGCACGCGCTCGTTGTGGCCGCAGATGTGGCAGGCGAGTTTTTGTTCCGGGCGATGATACGTCAGCGAGATGCTGCAATTCGGACACTCGCAAACGTGACCGCACTTGGGGCATTGCAACGAGGTCGAGTAGCCGCGACGGTTCAGAAATAAAATCGTCTGCTCCTTGCGCTCCAGCCGCTGCGTGATGGCTTCCTTAAGCTGCGGCGAAAAAATGGGCGGGCCTTTTTCCTTGTAGGCCGCCTGCCGCATATCCACGACGCGGACGTGCGGCAGCTTCTGGTTGTCCACGCGCTCGGGCAAATCCAGCAGCGTGAATTTCCCCTTTTTGCAGTTGCAAAAACTTTCCATCGAAGGCGTGGCCGAGCCGAGCACCACGACGGCGTTCTCCATCTGCCCGCGCATGACGGCCACATCGCGCGCATGGTAACGCGGCGCTTCCTCCTGCTTGTAAGTGGATTCGTGTTCCTCGTCCACAATGATGAGTCCGAGCGGTTCGACCGGTGCAAAAATCGCCGAGCGCGCGCCGATGACGATGCGGGCGCGGCCTTGACGAATCTTGTGCCACTCATCATGTCGCTCGCCGGCTGACAAATGCGAGTGCAGCACGGCGACGAGCGTTTGCAACGGCCCGGAACTGAACCGCGCTTTGAATCTTTCGACGGTCTGCGGCGTCAGCGCAATTTCCGGCACGAGCACGATGGCGCCTTTGCCTTGCTCCAGCGCGTGCGCGATGGCTTGGAGATAAATTTCCGTCTTGCCCGAACCGGTGACGCCGTGGAGGAGGAACGTGCGTGAGGAATGAGGAGTGATGCGTGAAACTTCGCTTGCGGCTGTCGTTTGCTTTTCACGCATCACGGAGCACTCGTCACTTTTTTCACCCATCGCCGCTTTGATTTTCTCCAGCGCGATGACTTGCGCGGGATTCAGCACGATGGGCTGCGAGGCGAGAATGGTTTCGTTCGCATACGGATCGCGTTCGGAAATTTCGTTCGTTATGGAAAGCAAGCCGCGATCTTCCAGCTTGCGAACGGTGGCGGCGGTGGTCTGCGCTAGTGTGACAAGTTCGGATAGTAAAATTTCCCGCCGCTCCTCAACAATGTTCCAAACATCCTGCTGACGTTTCGGCAATTCGGGAAATTCACCGACCACCGGCAGCGCGCGGACGAATAATCTTTCCCGCCAACTGGCATCTTCTTTCCGCACAGCTTCGGGCAGAACGCTTTTCAGCGCCGTCTCTGGCGCGCAGCAGTAGTATTCGCCAATCCAACGCGCCAGCTTCAGCACCTTCGCCGTCACGAGCGTTTGCGCGCCGATGGCTTTGAGGATGGGTTTGAGATTTGTCTGCGCGGATTCTTCGGCAAGGGCGGTGACGACGCCTAAAATTTTTCGCGCGCCGAACGGAACCTGCACACGGCTGCCCACATCCACCTTGCCCGCGAGTTCGGCAGGAACGAGATAATCGAATTCCTTCCGCAACGCGATTTCAAGACTGACGCGGGCGATCATGGGAAAGTAACGAGTGAGAAGTGATGCGTGAAAAGCCGCAGCGGATGCATCCGTAAATTTTTTATTTCACGTCTCACTCGTCACTCCTCAATCCTTGGTGATGGCGTTCAGTTCCGTTTCCAGTTGCCGACGGAAACGTTCGCGGTCTTCCGGCGTGGCGTCGCGCGGGATGTGAATCGGACGGCCATAAAAAATTTCACAACGCGAAAATGGCAGCGGCACGAGAAAGCGATCCCAGCTTTTGAAACGGATTTTCCAGCGCGCCACATACGACGACGGCACAATCGGCAGGCCGGTCATTTGCGCGAGCAGAATCACACCTTCCTCCGCGACGTAGCGCGGGCCGCGCGGGCCGTCGGGCGTGATGGCGAGGTCGTAGCCGTTCCGCGCCCACCGCGTCAGTTCGCGAACGGCCTGCGTGCCGCGACGGCTGGAGGAACCGCGCGCCGGCTGCACGCCGAATTGTTCGAGGATGGCGGCCAGCAACGCGCCGTCCTTGCTCGCGCTGATGAGCGCGGCCATGCGGACGGGCTTTCCATTTTTGCGCGTGTGAAAAAAATACGACGTCATGCAAAGCGCGAGCCGGTTGTGCCAGATGCAATAAATCACCGGCGTCGGCTGCGGCCCAGAATCATCGCGCCACGAAATGCGCAGCGTAGCGCTCACCACACGGATGGTCGTAGCGACGAGCCACGCGGCGAGCCGCTGATGCCATTTGGGCGCGTGGGGAATCACGACGCCGCTGCGCTTTGGGCTTTGGACTTTAGACATGGGACTCGTTCAACCTTTTTTCAAACACGCGCGGACCAGTTGTTCAACGGAAGCCGATGCCCCGAGCATCGCCTGCGCGGCGCGGACGGCCTCGTGCGCGTCCGGCTGCTTGAAGCCCAGCGCCATGAGCGCAAGCGTAGCGTCGGTGGTTTTCTGGTCGTCGGATGAAAGTGAATTCTTGGCGCTCGCGGCTTCGAGTGCGCCCGCCGCGCCGATTTTATCGCGCAATTCCACGACGATACGCTCGGCGGTTTTTTTGCCGACGCCGGAAATTTGCGACAGCGATTTCACATCGCTGCTCGCCACCGCGCC
>JANOBC010000107.1:0-11485 GCA_031411455.1 Limisphaerales bacterium | reverse complement strand
CGATCTGGGGGACGGGCGCTGGCGTTCTGTTCTCACGTTTCCCAACCTGCCTCTGCACAGTGGGGACTATGTGGTGAGCGCATTTCTGTTCGACGAAAGTGGTCTGGTCGTCTACGACCAGTGGTTCCAGTTCCTTCACTTCAAGCATGTTTCGCCCACCCTGATGCCGGGCCTCGTACGCCTGCCGCACCAGTGGACTTGATCGATGCGAGGCTGTAGGACAATCGAGGCTTGGCGCTTGGCCCACTGCGGCGGGCGTTGCCCGCTGGCTCTTGAAATGGGAGACTTCCCATTCGCGGTTCCAGTTTCTGATTCTGGGTTCAGTTCACTTCCGCACATTTGGAAATCAGTTTGCAAACTGAAGGTGCGAAGTCTTTTATGGCGCTGTGGAAATTCAGCCGATCACGGAAATGCCAAAAGTTTTTTGAGAACCCTGATGGAACGCAACTTCGCTTCCGCTTCGGAGCGGGTTTTTAGCTCATCAGATTCAGCCATCCACCCACAAGTCAAAACATACTTATTCACAATCCGTAGTGGCACAAGCCAACTTGTGCCGCTACTAATTGTGTTTTCCGCTTTACAGCAATTCCAGCCTGTGTTTGTCTAGCACCAAGAATTTTACACGCGCTATGTATCTCAAAAATCTCACGGTTTTCGGCTTCAAATCCTTCGCGGATAAAACGTCGCTGAACTTTCAACCGGGAGTCACCGCCATCGTCGGCCCGAACGGCTGCGGCAAATCCAATGTTTCCGACGCCATTCGCTGGGTGCTCGGCGAGCAGTCGGCCAAGGCGTTGCGCGGCGGCGAAATGGCCGATGTAATTTTCAACGGCACGGACGGGCGCAAGCCGATGGGCATGGGCGAAGTTTCGCTCACGCTCGGCGGCGTCGGCGAAGAAAGTTTGAAAGCTGCCGGAGTCGAAGTTTCTTACGACGAAGTCACGCTAACTCGCCGCATTTTCCGTGACGGCGGCAGCGAATATTTTCTAAATCGCACGCCGTGCCGTTTGAAAGACATCCAGCAGTTGTTCATGGGCACGGGCATCGGGCGCACGAGCTACAGCATTTTGGCGCAAGGCCACATCACGCAGATTCTTTCCAGCAAGCCGGAAGATCGCCGGATGATTTTCGAGGAAGCGGCGGGCATCACGAAGTTCAAATCGCAGAAAAAAGAATCGCTCCGCAAACTGGAATACACCGAGCAAAATCTTCTCCGCATCGCCGACACCATCAAGGAAGTGAAGCGCCAGATTGGTTCGCTGCAACGGCAGGCGGGCAAGGCGCGGCGCTACAAACAGATTCAGAGCGAACTGCAACATCTCGAAACGCAGTTGTCGCGCCATCAGTTCGACGTCTTGCAAGGCGAGATTTCCGAACGTCAGGCGGCGGTGGAAAATTTGCGGAACGAAATCGAGACTGGCTCCAACGACATTCTCCGTTTTGAAAATGAAATTTCCCAACTGCGCGCGTTGCTTTCCGAACTGGAGCACGAAGTCACCGCGCAGCAGCAACGTGGGTTGGAATTGAAATCCGAAATTGACCGGCACGATAGCCGAATTCAATTCAATCAGGAGCGCATTCACGAGATTGAATCGCAGAACATGAAAGCGCTGGAAGAAATCGCGCAGGCCGAGGAACGGCATCGTGCGGCGCAGGACGAACTAGTGAGTATCACGGAACGGCTCGCTGTGGCGGAAGCCGCGCTGACGCAGCACAAAGAAGCGTTGTCGGCGAAGCAGAACGCCTTGCGCGAAGTCGAGGAAGCTTTGCGCGCGCGGCAGGAAAGTTTGCGGCAGGCGCAGTCCACGGCGTTTTCGGCGGCGCAGGATTTGTCCCGTCTTCGCAACGAACTTTCCGCGCTCGACCTTCAAAAGCAGGGCAACATCGTGCGGTTGGAAAAACTTTCCGCCGAGAAATTGCAATTGGAAGAAGAACGTGTCCGCCTCGAAGCGCGCCTGCTGGAATTCACCGCGAGCGTCGAAGTTGAAAAGTTAAACGTCGCCACCACGCGCGGCTCGGTCGAGCAGCGGCAAAATCGTTTACGGGAATTGCAGACGGAGTTGCACGCGTCATCGCAGGAACAGGATAAATTTTTGCAGCAGCAGGCGGAGAAACGTTCGCGCCTGCACGTCCTCGAACAGCTTGAAGGTTCGCACGAAGGCTTTGATGCCGGCGCGGTCGCGGCGTTGCGCCAGTCGCGCTCGGTCATCGGCTCACTCGCGGATCGGATTCGCGTGCCGGATCAGTTTGTCACTGCGGTGGAAAGCGCGCTCGGCCACAACTTGCAGATTGTTCTGACCGAACAGCCGTCGTCCGCGCAGGAAATTCTAGCGGAACTCAGCGCGAACAAGTCTGGTCGCGCCAGCGTGGCTGCGCTCGCCATCCGGCAGTATGCGGACGAGAAACAACTTTCCTTCGCCGGCGAAATGGCGCCCGCTTCCGGTCCGGTGAGTGAACTGCCCAGCGGCCAGATTGTTCACGCGATGAGCGTCATCAGCGCGGAGCCGAACGTGGAGCCGCTTTTGAAATCGTTGCTTGGCCGCACCTTCATCGCCGCCGACTTGAGCACGGCGACCGCGCAAATCCAGAACGGCCACGCAGGCTGCGACTTCGTGACGATGGGCGGCGACTTGCTCAACCGTCACGGCATTTACACGGGCGGCTATCTAAACAAAGGCAACAACGGCAAAGCGCCTTCATCCATTCTTGGCCGTAAAAATCAGATCACGGAATTGCAGGCCGAGTTGAACGAACTGCAAGAACTGGTTGCCGAGGCGAGCAAGAAACGCGGCGCGTTGTTGAGCGAGCAGACGGAATTGCAAGCGTCGCTCCAGCAGGCGCAGACGGAATTGCGCGTGCAGGAAGTCGCCATCGCCACGCGCGAAGGCGAGTTCAACGCGCTGAATAATTCCAATCGCCTGCTACATCAGAAGATTGACACCGTCGTGTTCGAGGTCGAAAGCCTCGCCGCGCAGGAGGCCGAAGGCTTGCAGAAGCGCGCCGCGCTCGCGTCGCGGTTGAACGAACTCGAAACGCGCGAACGCACCGCGCAGGAGCAGGTCGCGCTGGTCACAGCGGAACTCGAAGACCTCCGCCAGCAGCGCGATGCGGCGATGGCGACGTTGTCCGAAAGCAAAGTGGCGCTCGCCTCTGACGAGCAGCTCGCGTCGTCCTTCCGATTGCAAACCACGTCGCTCGGCCATCGCATCAGCGAATTGAGCCAGCTCGTCGAATCGCGTCGCAACGAATGTTCCTCCTTCATCGTGCGCAAGGAAGCGGCGGAAACCGAGATTCAAGAATCGCAAGGCAAGATTGAGCGTTTGCAGCATGAACGCGAACAAGTCAACGCGCAGACGGCGGAACTGGTCGGCCAGAAAAATTCGCAGGAAGGCGAAATTGCCGGACGCGACGAGGCGTTGCGTTCGCAGCGCAGTCGTTTGACGGAAATTCAAAACCAGCGCGGCGCGCTCGACGTGGAACTGGCGCAGAAAAACATGACCGTGCAAAACCTGCGCGAGAAAGTTCAGTCGAAGTATCACGTCAACCTCGAAGACATTCGCAGCGAGTGCATCACCATCACGCACGCGGATGAAGGCCCGGCTAAAATCGAGACGCTCACGCCAGAGCAGATGGCTGAGGCTGGGGTCGCGACGGATTGGAATTCCGTGCAGCAACAGGTGCAATCGCTGCAAGAGAAGATTGACGAAATGGGGCCGGTGAATCTCGTGGCCATCGAGGAATACGAAGAGACCGAGCAGCGCCACCAATTCCTTTCCACGCAGCACGACGACCTCGTGAACGCCAAGACGCAGTTGCTGGAAATCATAAACCGCATCAACACGCAGACGCGCCAGATGTTCTTGGAAACGTTCGAGAAAATCCGCGACAATTTCCGCGCGATGTTCGTGGACGTCTTCGGCGGCGGCAAAGCCGACCTCGTGTTGTCCGATGAAAACGACGTGCTGGAATCCGGCATCGAGATTGTTGCGCGTCCGCCCGGCAAACAGTTGCAAAGCATCTCGCTGCTCTCCGGCGGCGAACAGACGATGGTCGCCGTGTCGTTGCTGTTCTCAATTTATCAGGTGAAGCCCAGCCCGTTCTGCGTGCTAGACGAGTTGGACGCGCCGCTCGATGAATCGAACGTCATCCGCTTCGTGAAAATTTTGCAACGATTCCTCGTGCATTCGCAGTTCGTCATCATCACGCACAACAAGCGCACCATCGGCATGGCGGACATCCTTTACGGCGTGACGATGCAAGAACATGGCGTGAGCAAGCTCGTCAGCGTGAAATTCCACAAGGCGGATGAATCACAGCCGCAGTTGCCAGAAAATGTCACTCCCGCAATGGCGTAAAATAATTTTGCTATTAAAAAAACGAGCCGGGCAATTTTTGCCCGGCTCGTTTTTTATTTAGAAGATGATTATTGAATCGCCGTCATCACGATGCTGTGGCGCACGGGCGTCATCGCCGTGGCGATGGCGGCGGCGAGCGGGGCGCGGACGGCTTCGGTTTCGGCCACGGCTTTGTCCATGTCGGTCTTGGCTTCTTTGCTGTGGAAGACCGTTTTGATTTGGTGAGTTTCAAAAGCCTGCTTGGCAGCGACGGCTTCATCCACTTTCTTGAAAGCGTCCGAGAACGGATTCACCCCGAAGTCGGCGGCGAGATTCACACCGTCGGCGAGTTGGGCGCTCGTGTAAGTATTCGTCGTGCTGCCCCAGACGATTTGATACTTCGCGGCGGTGGCGTTTCTCATGACGAGGCGGAAGCGGGAAAGTTCCTCGAAGAACGGCACGAGCGACGTGCCAGAGCGGATGGAATTGTCGCTGTTAATTTCACCGCTTGCGCAGAACGGATACTTCGTGCTGGTGACGGTGAGGGTGTTGTCCTTGAAATTTTCCACCGTGTGACCAGTCGTGGCCGTCGCGGTTTGCGTGGCGAGATCCACGGTGAGCGTGCCGAGGTCGCCGTCGAGTCCCAGCGCGCGCAGATACGCGTAGGCCATCACGAGATGGCCAGCCCAACCGGGATGCACGCCGTCTTTGCCAGTGATCATGTAGGAACCTTCGGTCGTGCCGTAGCGACTTGTGCCTTCGTAATCCGCTTTGAACATCGGCCAGAAAACGTCGGCGAAGCGGACGTCCATGGATTTTGAAATAATAATATCCACATCCCGCAGCATCAGGAGATTGATATTTAATTCATCCTTCGTGTAAGCGGTGGAATGAGTCCAGCCGGGAACTTTGCCAACGCAGCCGGGCGAACCGACCACGACGCGCGCGCCGGACGCCGACAAATTTTTCGCGACGGCAGAATAATTCTGGGAATACCACAGGATATTTTCCGCGTCCACCGTGCGATACTTGTGATCATTCATGCCGTAGTTGAGCGTGGCGACGGTCGGCTTGAAACGCAGGCAGTCATTCGTCATGCGCCGGAGAAATCCTTCCGCCGTCTCGCCGCTCCAGCCGAACTGACGCGCGGTAATTTTCAATTCCGGCGTGCAGGCGGTGAGGTAAGTCTCGATGAGACGCGAATACATTTTTTGCTCCGTGATGGAATCGCCGATGATGGCGAGCGTGTCGCCTTCCTTCAGCAGCAACGGCCCGGGCGCGGGCGCGCGGCGCGGGTTGAACTTGGCGAAATAAGCATTGGTGGGCTTCGGCTCGTAGTCGGCGGCGCGGTTGACGCCAGGCAATTGCTGCAGCACTAAGATAACGGCGACGGTGAGAATGGAATGGCGGCCGATGTTTTTCATGGATTGTGAATGGCGAGTTGCGGTTGAGTGTCGCGAGATTAAAACGCCGCGACGGATTGTCCAAGAGATTTTCAATCGCGCGGCACAGTGCATGAGCTATGCTTGGCGCGTGAACGACGCATGGGAATTCAAACTGCTCTACGACGGCCAATGTCCGATGTGCCGCCGCGAGGCGATGTGGTTGCAGCGGCGCAGTCGCGATGGGCGGTTGGCGTTCGAGGATATTTCAGCGGCGGGCTTTGACGCCGCACGCTTCGGCAAAACGCAGGACGAACTGATGGGCGTGATGCACGGCGTGTTTCCCGATGGCCGCATCGTCACAAAAGTCGCGGCGTTTCGCGAAGCGTATCGCGTGGTCGGTTTGGGTTGGTTGCTCGCACCGACGAACTGGCCCGGCTTGCGGACGCTTGCCAACTGGGGCTACGAATGGTTCGCGCGCAACCGCGTGGCGATTGGAAAAATCTTTGGAGCAAAGGAATGTCCCGCTGGCCGCTGCGAAGTGAAACCGGTGAAGCGGTGGTAAATTAAGGTGGGGTTTGCCGCGCTGCGGCAAACCCCGCCGCCGAGCGCAGCGTCAGGCGGCGGAATCTTCCGCCTGTCTGAAATTCTCACACTTCAAAGTGCCCGCTGCGCGGACAAGTCCAGTCGCAGCGCGACCGAACCCACCGGCGGCTTCCGTCAAAGACATGATCCCAATTTGTTTCATTTCCACCGTTGACAGTTTTTTGCAACTGTGGCCTAATCACCGCGCCTCAACGGAACTGATGCAAACTATCAGGACAACCGGTTTTACCCACTCGCTATTGCCTCGGCTCGTCGTCGCCACCGTGACGGACAGCGACTACACCTTTACCAACCTGCCCAGCGGCAAAACTGTGAAAGTGCAAATCATCACCGCCAACGACGCGGGCGAAGCGCAGCCAAGCGTGACGGCGGAGATGGTGGTGCCGTGAAAAATTGTAGGAGCCGACGTGAGGAGGCTCAAAATAAAATCAATAAAACCGCGAACCACGCCAAATACACGAACGCAAACCAACAAAGTATTTTTGTAACTGAAAATGATCAGACCGGAAAGAATCTAAAACCATGAAAACTAAAATCCAATCCTTGCTCATCGCACTGGCGATGCTCGCTGGCATTCATCAAGCCGCCGCGCAAGGCACGACGGCGTTCACCTACCAAGGTCAGCTCCGCGATGGCGGCACGAACGCCAACGGCACTTACGCGATGACGTTCAAACTTTACGATGCGCTCACCAGCGGCGGTCAAATTGGCAGCACCATTTCCAATAGCCCGACTCTCGCCAATGGACTTTTCTCGGTTAATCTCGATTTTGGCGCGGGCGCTTTTAACGGTGCTGCCCGCTGGTTGGACATCACCGTGCAAGCTGGAACTAACACGGCTGAAACACTGTCGCCACGCGTGCAAGTCTTGCCCACGCCTTACGCTCAATTTGCGGCACTCGCAGCGACGGTCACGAACGGAGCGATTATGAATGCACAATTAGCCGCCAGCGCCATCGCCACAGCCAACATTCAGAACAACGCCGTCACCACGACACAGATTGCCAATGGTGCGGTCACTAATCGCAATCTGACCGCCAATGCCGTGAACGCGACTAACATTGCCAACGGCCAAGTGGTCAAAAGTCTCAATGGTTTGACGGATGCCGTATCGCTGTCGGCAGGCAACAATGTGACTTTGACGACGAACGGTAATGCGCTCCAGATTTCTGGATCTGGAGTTCCGAACGGAATACAAGTTTTTACGTCCAGCGGAACTTTTACTGTTCCCACGAATATAACCCGGATTATGGTCGAGATGTGGGGCGGCGGAGGTGGAGGCGGAGGTGGTGTTTTTTATTTCGATAATACTCCAACGAACATAGTTAACGCTCGAGCTGGTGGTGGTGGTGGTGGCTCTGGTGGGTATGCCCTTGGCTTTCTAAATGTAACTCCCGGCTAAAACTATTCGGTTATTACGGGCATTGGTGGGGCAGGCAGCCTTGGTTTTATCTTTGATGCTACTGGGTTTCCTTCTAGTAGTGTAACCGCAATCGCTGGGGGAGCAGGATCCAGCAGCAGCTTTGGCGGATTGATAGTCGCCCGTGGTGGCGGCGGTGGTGGCGGTGGCACTGTTACTAACGGCATTTCTTATGTTGGAAGCGGTGGAGCTAAACCAGCACCAGCCACAGGCAGCGTATATCCATCCGGAATCGGCAACGCAGGCTCCGGCGGGCTTCAAGACTATAATGGATATTCGTTCGGCGGAAAAGGAGGAGACTCATTTCGAGGAGGAAGTCCGGGATTGGGTGGTCGGCCTGACGGCAACGGAGGGGATGGTTCTCTTGGCGGTGGTGGTGGCGGTGGAAGTGGAGGTTCTAACGGAGGCAGCGGAGCCAATGCTGCCATAATCATTACCTACTGATATGAGAATCCTGCTTTTATTGGTGAGTCTGTCGATATTGGCAACTGCCGGCTTCGCTCAAAGCAGCGCGCGGTTCAGCATCACGCGCAGCGTCGTTGCCAGCGGCGGCACAACGTTCAGCACCAGCAGTCGTTTTCAATTGGGCAGCACCATCGCCCAGCCTCTCGCCGCCGTGCCGAGCAGCGCCCGTTTTTCCATCCAAGGCGGCTTTTGGATTCAACCTGCGCCCATTGTTTTCGCACCAACCAAAGTTGGGACTAACTTCCTATTCTCGTTCCAAACCGAGCCGGGAGAAACTTACACGGCGCAATACGTCAATTCCCTTTCGGCCTTGAACTGGCAAAGTCTCCCTAGTGTCGTCGGCGACGGCACGGTGAAAACCATCACCAATTCCGCGCCCGGCGTAACGCAAAGATTTTACCGGATCAATCAACAACCATAATACCGCTGTGAAAACTCACATTCAAAATCTGATCCTTGTGCTGGCAGTGTCCGCTGGCGTCAATCAAGCCATCGCGCAAGTGCTGACAAACATCGTCGTCAGTCCGGCCAATCCCACTATCGTCGTCGGTTCCAATCAACAGTTCGTGGCGACAGGCTATTACAACAATGGTTCTTCCGGAGTTTTGACAAACGGGGGCGGAACAGCCAGTTGGACAGCCGTGTCAGGGATGCCTGCGCCAAAGAATGGGGCTGCGTGCGCGGCGGTGAACGGCCATCTTTATGTCGTGTCCGGGGCGGGATTCAACGCGTCGGTTTTCGATTACAATCCAGCGTCGAATGTCTGGTCAACTAAGACCCCGTTACCAAGTAATTATGCTTACGCGGGCGCAGCCGGGATCGGAAACAAACTATATTTCATGGGGGGATGCGAAAATTCGGACTGTAGTAGTGCTACCGGAAATGAGTTGTTGATTTACGATACATTGACCAGTTTGTGGACCAATGGCGCTACGTTCCAGCGGCGATCACTGGCGGGCGTTGGCGTAATCAACGGGAAGATTTATGTCACGGGGGGCCAAAACAGTGCCTACATCGGCGAGAGTGCTTTGCAAATTTATGATCCGGCCAGCAATCTCTGGACGACTGCCCAGTCCATGCCGATCGGACGTTTGCAGTGTGGCGCGACCGTGATCAACGGCAAATTATATGTGGTCGGCGGTTACGACGGGAACCCGGCGACGCCGTTCGGTTCGTTGGTTGTTTATGATCCGACCACCGATAGCTGGACAACAAAGACATCCATGCCGACCCCGCGCCTGGGGTTGGGAGCAGCGTCCGTGGGTGGTCTGCTCTACGCGATTGACGGCGTCACTGCGTCCGGCACGGCGACGAACCTGGTGGAAGTGTATAATCCGGCGACGGACAGTTGGTCCACCGGAGCGCCCACCCTGATAGCCCATAATCTTGCACAGCCGGTCACGATCAACGGAACGATTTATCTAGCGGGCAGCAGCCCCCAAAACAATGCCATCACCAACGCGGAATCCTACACTCCGCAAAACTCACTTTGGTCGAGCAGCAGTCCGACGATGGCTTCCATCAACACCAACGGTGTGGCCACCGGTTTGACCGCTGGCACCACCACCATAAAGGCCATTTCCGGCAGCGTCAGCAACAGCGCGACTTTAACCGTTGTGTCCTTCCCGGTCATCACCATGCAACCAACGAACAACACGGTTCCGCCCAACGGTGTCAACTTGAGTGTGACGGCAACCGGCGGCGGATTGAGTTACCAGTGGCAGCTTAATGGAACCAACATCACCGGCGCGACGGGAGCAACGTTGCCGATTTCCAACGTCACTTTAACCAACTTCGGCGTCTATACTGTCATCATCAGCAATCTAGCTGGCACTATCACCAGTCAGACCGCCATCGTCAGCCTCGCCGACCTCAAAATGTTCGCCGGTTTCTTCGTTTATGGGCCGATAGGCACAAATTACGTCATTCAATCCAAGGCGAATTTGACCAACGTCTGGACGACGCGCACGAATCTCGCCTTGCCCTCGCAGCCGTATATTTACATTGATTACAGTTCGCCGACGAATCCACAGCAGTTCTATAAGGCCATGCCGCAATAAACTCTTTGAAATTTATTCCTCCGCCTGAAGAATCCGTGGCCGGGATAAAGCTCCAACTAATCACCCGCCGCCACGGGCAACCGTGGCGGCTTTTTTATTTCACGTCCCAAACAAGCGATCACCCGCGTCACCTAGTCCGGGGACGATGTAGCCGCGTTCGTTCAATTTCTTATCCACGGGCGGCGCTCGGGAATTTTTACCCGCTTGATTTCGTTTTATAGCTGAGGCAAGGTTGACTCATGAAACTGCTGGAACGAATCACGATGGAGCCGGGCAAGTGCGGCGGGCGTCCGTGCATTCGCGGTCTGCGGGTGCGGGTGGCAGATGTGCTGGGGATGCTGGCGGAAGGCGTCACGGTGCAGGAAATTCTCAAGGACTTCCCGTATCTCGAACCGGATGACATCAAGGCCGCGCTGGCTTACGCCGCGCGTTCAGCGGATCACGCGGTGCTGCAACCGGCTTGAACTTCCTGATTGATTCCCAATTGCCCCCGGCCTTGGCGCGGTGGATTGCCGCGCAGGGGCATCAAGCCGTTCACGTTATTGACCTCGCCATGGAGGCTGTGGACGACGGCGTCTTATGGGAATACGCCCGCAAAACTCCGGCGGTGATAGTGAGCAAGGATGAAGATTTTGCGGATCGCTGGCTGTTGCATGATGAGGGCGTGGCGTTGGTGTGGGTTCGCAAGGGGAATTGTTCCAACGCTACATTACTGGCATGGCTGGAGCCGCTATGGCCGGAAACATTGCGACGGCTGGAGCAGGGCGAGACGTTTATCGAACTACGCGCTTAAAAGCGTGAGTTGAAACGGCGGGCTTTTTTATTTTACGTCCCAAACAACCGGTCGCCCGCATCGCCGAGGCCGGGGATGATGTAGCCGCGTTCGTTAAACTTTTTTCACCAATAGTGATGCACGAGCGGCTTGATCTGCTTGGCGTAGAGTAAATCAATCTGCTTCATCGTCGCGGGGGAAAGTTTTTTCAAGTCGGATGCGGCGAGGTTCTCCGTGACTTGCGCCGGACGTTTCGCGCCGGGAATGGCGCAGGTGACGGCCGGGAATTCCAGAATCCACTTTAATGCCAGTTGCGCGAGCGACGCGCCGGGTGGAACAAATTTTTTCAACTTCGCGGTCGTCGCGAGCGCCACATCAAAATCCACCCCGGCAAAAGTTTCGCCGCGATCAAACGCTTCGCCGTGGCGATTGAAACTGCGATGGTCA
>JANOBC010000106.1:0-10404 GCA_031411455.1 Limisphaerales bacterium | reverse complement strand
CACGGCTTTATTTAATCCGCTCTAATCCCGGAGGTCGGCGCTCCCTCCGTCTGCTTTGCGAATGGGGAGTTCGAGACCAAGCTACCAGATTTCCAATTCCTTGAGCGGTGCGGCGAATTGTTCGGCGTAGAGAAACCAGCCGTCGCCTTCTTTTGCCCAGCGCCAACGCTTTGCCGGGCCGTGATGAGTGTCGCCACCTTTTTCGGCGAACGGCCCGATTCGCATGGCGGCGATGTAGATCGGTTGGTCGCAGCGGAGTTGGAGGCGATAGGAGTTGTCTGACTTTCGTTCGTAGATGAAATGAATGAACTCGCGCTTCCACTGACCGTCTTTTCCAGAAACGCGAACCGGCCAGTTCCGCGCCTCAATGCGCGACCAACCATTCGGCAATCGCGGAATCAACGTGAGGCCAGCGGTTGATGAGCGGTCGTCAATGCCGGGGAGCAGCCGAATCATTTTGAGAATTTCGGTTTGCTGCATCAGGTTGCCGAGGTCGCCGTTGCGAAACCAATGACTTCCCTGCGGATGAACGATCACGCCTTCGGGAACGAGGTAAGGATGATCCGGGTGATAACAGAAGGCAGCGGCGCGTTCGACGGCGCGCGTGGCATCGCGGGTGCGGTCCAGCAACAGAGCGGATTGCGCGAGGTAGGCTTGTCCGTAGCCCAAGGTGCGACCCGCGTCCGGCAAGACGGAGGCTGGGCCGCGCAATTGCTCATAGGTGTGGTTCAGGCGCAGAGATTCTTCGGCATCTTTCGTGGGAACAAATCCTGACAGATCAGCACCGGCCAGTAGCGGGGACATGCGTTTCCAGCCATAAGCCCAGGAGTCGAAGAGCGTGTCGGTATCAATGTAGCGAGGCGAGCGCGGGTCGTCTGGACTGGCGGCGAGCGTGAGCCGTTCGCGAATGGCTTGCTCCAACTGATTTGCGCTTTGATTCCAGTTTGCCGCGAGTGCGGAGTCGCCACGTTGTTCTGCGAGGTTTGCAAATGCCCGGAGCGCGAGGGCGGCTTGCGAATTGGAAAACAAGTCGCGTCCGCCGCCGCCGGAAGATTCGGATTCGTTGTAAAATAAACCGTCGAACGCCGAGACATCGGGATGATCCATCTGCCAGGGAAACCAGTTTCCCGCATCAGTGAAAGCCTTCCAATGGCGATTCAGCCATGCCGAATCAGACGCCGGGGAAGTGGCCAGTTGCGCCAGTGCCAGCATGATCGCCGCGTGGCCGTCATTTTCTGCGCGCTGATTTTTTCGCTGTTCAGCTTCTCCGATTTCAGTGGAGTTGATCACGCGTTTCCAATTCGGCTGATGGTGACGCAGGTCTTCATCGTAAAGGTAACGCAGCAGGGTTTCGCCAGCGGCACGCGCTTCGCCGTCACGACCCAGTGCGATGAGTTCGCGGAGTGCCGGGCCGGCGTCGCGCGACCAACTGTGACGGGTGTATTGACCAACTCCTTCGCGCCAAGTGCCCATGCCGATGTAGCCGCCGAAGTTTGCCGCCGAGAGTGATGAACTGCGGAGTCGCCCATCCGGCGCAAGTTTGTTTTCAATGAGGTCGCGCATATTCGCGGAGAAGATGTGCGCCAGAATCGCCGCCTCGGGTGGGCCGGTGAATTCAAGCTGCGGATAGCCCGCGACGACTGCAGGCGGCGCGAGATTCGTCGGGATCGCGTTCGCGAATTGATAGAGTCGCCGCGCCAATACCTCCATCGCGGGGAGATGTTTCTGTCGGATGAAGAAATTTTCGTCGAGCAATTCCAATCCAACCGGCGGCTGTGTGCCGAGTGCCAGACCGCTGATTGCGCCGACTTGCCAGCCGGCTTTGCGAAGTCCTTCGTCAACGAGTTCAATTGATTTCAACGGAATCGGCTTCACGCGGATTCCCATCAGATAACGAAGCGGCTTGGGCGCATCCGGGTTTTCGAGAATGTGCAGGCTGTCAGCAAGCAATTTGGCGGCCGCCGGGTCGCTGGCAAAAGGTTCGCGGTAAGGGCCGCTTTTAAGGACGCGTGACGTGAGCAGATTTTTTTCGTCGGGTTTAGTTTCGGTGAACAGCTCGTAAGCCCAAAGGTTGACGCCGAAAATGAGGGGCAGTTGTTCCAACGTATCGTCGCTGTAGCGCACGATCACGCGGCCAATTCGGTCGCCGATGAAGAGACGTCCTTCAAAGGCATTCGCCGGCTCGTTCATGCCCCAGCGATCACTGGCCTCGGGCAGCGCCGTTGTCATGCCCGCGAGCACCACGGCGCTCAAAGTGACGTTCGTCGGGTAGATGCCGGGGACGAGATTGCGCGGCGATTCTGCTTTTGAGAACTGAATCCCATGCAGCGTGCTATTCGATCCGGAAGTCGGCAACAGTGGAAAACTGTTGGTTGTTGCCGACGATGTCGCGACGGTGAAACAAAAAAATAATGTCGCCAGCCAGACGCGAACGTGAGTGGAAGAATCGCCAGTGCTGGCGGCTCTGCATCGACGTTTGGA
Organism: Limisphaerales bacterium; assembly: GCA_031411455.1. GTDB lineage: Bacteria > Verrucomicrobiota > Verrucomicrobiia > Limisphaerales > UBA11358 > UBA11358. Next base: position 7,923 of record JANOBC010000106.1, on the reverse strand, counting down.
TGGAAACATTTTCAGCACGACCGTTGAAGAGGTTACGGATTTTTCTTTCGCGCCGCCAACTCATGCTCCAGATCGTGTTGTAGCTCGTGATAAACCGCGCAGATTTTGGCCACTCTTTCGCGCAAAGCTACCGCTTGTTCGGCGGGCCAACGATTCCAGTAGTCCAGCGGTTGATGGCCGGATTGCACGACGGCTTCGCTCACCGCTTTTTCAATGTCATCCAATACGGCGAGTTCTTTTTGAATCAGTGCGGGCGCTTGATTCACATCCCAAAAACGAAAGCCGGGGCGGATGACATAAATTGCCGTGGTGTGCGCTTCCGAGCGATTGCGGCCGACGACGTGCACGGCGAGCCACGAGCCATGCCCGGCGGCGACTGTAGTAGTGAGTTCCAGTTCAGTTTGATTCTCGTTCGTCGCGGAAACTTCTTGTATGACTTTCCCGAATTGCACGAGCTGCAATTTCAGTGGCGCCGACGCCCCGCGCAAACCCCAGGCGCGAATTTTTACTTCCAGCGGATGATCATTCGTCACGGTGATCGTATCGCCGGGGCGCGCGGTTTCGATTTTGAAATCCACCATGGGTCCGGTCGTGACAAACGTGTGCCCGTCTTTGAGCGCATTAAACCACGCATCCGGCGTGAACGGCGCGTTCGTGCCGCAGTCGGCGTAAAGCCGCACCGCGCCGACTGTGCCGCCGTAGGGCGTGTCCGTGCCGGCACTGGCGGTCATCTTGTAACCGAGATTCAGGAAGTCGTAGAAATAGTCGGTGTTCAAAGCCGCCTGCATGATGCTGTTAAAATCCACGATGTTTAACGGCGTGAACAAAGCCATCTCGCGCTCGACGGACAACGCCTTCGCCCCAACATGCGTGTGACCGTAGAGCCCGCCTTGCAAATGAATCCGGTCGGCAATCCAGTCGTTGAGATAGTAGTGATCGAGATCGCGGACTTTGGATTTGAGATTTAGACCAATCGCGTGGCCGAGCATGGAACGCGGGTCTTCCTGTCCGGGCACCAGCCAGTGCCGTCCACTTTCGTCTCGCACGCGAAACTCCGGACCGAAGCCGCGTTGCGCATACCACGTCCGCATTTCATTGCCCATCTCCAGCACGTTCCCGATGTGGATGTCGCCCGCGACGGTAAAGGCCAAAAGTTTTTCCGCGTCCTCGCTGCTCATCAGCCGCGAGTGAATGTGGTCATCGCCGGAATACCAACCGCGCTCCGGCATGTTCGTCCAGCGTTTGAGCCGAAAGGTTTTCCGTGTCCACTGGCCGGGTTCGACGCGGAAGGTTTCGTGCAACGGTTCGTATTCGATGCCGTGAAGAATGTGAATTTCCCAATCGCCAGCGGGCAAAGCCATCTCGAACGGCTTCGGCACAATCCAATAGCGTCCTTGAAACGGGCCAGGAATCCAAACCATGTAGCCGCGCCCCGGTCCATAGATCGGCAGGCTCGTCACGTCATTCATCATCGGCGATAAATCCACCGCGCCTGCGGGTTCAAAGAGGCGTTGCCCCGCGCCGGATGTGAGGCGAAGCAAAACGGAAACGGGCTTCCCGTTTTCATCCAACACTGAAACCGCGAGTTGTCCGCCGGGGTTGGAAATGAAAGACAACACCCATGCGAACGCGGGTTCGTTCACGCCCTCGTTCTGAAAATTGAGGCGCAAAATAGTTTTGCCCGAAGGCACTTGCTCCAGCTTCATCACTACGAAAGTGGTCGCGTTTGATGCGATGGTGATACGATAAGGTTTCTGATCGCGCTCGGTCGTCATGTTCATTTCGTGGACGACGAAGTTCGTCGGGCCGTTGCCGGTGACGACTTTGAGCAGCAGCAAGTTGTATTGCTGGTCCAATTCCAGCGCGTCGTCGGGCTTGTGCGTGGGCGAACCTTGGCGGAAATCGAGCGTGACGAGGTCCGGCACTTCCGCGAGCAGTCGCAACAAATCCTGCTCGGCGTGCCAGTGATGATAATTGGCGTCGGCGGCGGTGGAGTGTGGCGACTCGCCCGTGCGGATGCGATTGGCCGCAGCAAACGATTCCATGACGTGATCAAGCAAGGACGCCTGCTCCTGATTCAGGCGGTTGCGAAGATGCGCGATCAACTCGGCGGAAAATTCCGCCGAGCCTTGCAATGGCGGTTGGGTCTGGGCGAGTTGAGCGGCGGTGGGCTTCGGCAAATCCACGCCATGCGCGAAACTCTGTGGCGCAGTGTTAAGCAGCAGGCTGGCGGCGCAAATGAGAAATATCGAAGTGAGTCTTTGACCCGTGTTCATGGGGTTATGGTAGAGGAATTGGTTGTTGATGGCGACTCGACATCGGACTCGCGAATCCAACGCGTGACAGGATTTTCACCTCGTAGCTTGCGCTCATAAAGTCCGCGCAGTTCTTCCGCAGCGAAGGGATAATTGTCGAAAACATCTCCTTGGCCTAAAACCCGTGGGTCGCCCTGCGCTTGCAACTCGTTGAATAGTTGATTTTTTAAGGCGTTCATCCGTGCGCGGAAATCTGAAACTCCGGCAAGATTTGTCAGGCAGTTCGGATCGCGTCGCAGATCATACAATTCGTCTGCCGGGCGGAAACCAAAACAAATCTGCCAAAGGTTTGTCTGGCCGGACACGCGGCGGGCGTTGAGGATCTCGGTTTTTGTGGGGCTGCCGCAAGAATCCGCGTAGCCCGTCTCAGGATTACCCGCCGGCCAGCGCGCGGGTTCAAAGTTGTGGAGGTAGATCATTTCGTTTCTGACGATGCCCCGCACTGGATAGCCTTGGTCGTGCGGGCGACCCACGTCGTTTCGTTCTCGGCCAATGATGACGTGATCGCGCGGTTGGCTAGCTGGCTTACTTTTTTGATCTTCAAAAAAATCTTTCAAACTGCGACCCGTCGGTGCGGCCATGCCGGTTTGATTCCACTCAAGGCCGGCGAGGTCAATGAAGGTTGGCGCGAAATCAATGAAGCTGACGTAGTCGGCCAGCACGCGACCGGGGCGGCGAATACCAGCAGGCCATTGGATGGCGAGCGGCATGTGATTGGAATCGTCATAGGTCTGACCCTTCACGCGCGGAAACGGCATGCCGTTGTCGGAAGTGACCACGACGATTGTGTTGCTCAACAGTCCGCGTGCTTCGAGTTGTTGCAACATCCGTCCGAGGTGACGGTCGAAATGTTCCACCTCGACTGCGTAATCAAGCATGTCGCTCCGCACGGAATCAGCGTCCGGCAAGAAACCAGGGACGCGATTTATGTCTGAAAGATTTTTGCCACCGCGCACGCCGCTGCCCGCTTCGTATTCGCGATGCGGCTCCATGCCGCCATACCAAAAGCACCACGGTTTGCCTACGGGCGCAGCGGCCAGAAAGTCAGCGAAGTTTGCCGCGTAGTCGTTGCTCTTGATGCCGCTCGTGGGCGGCGACAGCGTGCGACGATCAAAGGGTTGCCCGGCCATCTCGCGTGGTTGGCCCGCCGCGTTGGTTGCGACTCCCGGCCCCCAACCTTTGCCAGTCATCCCGGTGAAATAACCGTGTTGTGAAAGTGCTTCAACCCACGTCCTGAACTCCGGCGGAAAATAGCTGACGTGATTGGCCGCAGCCTTGAGCTGCCAAGGATTGCGTCCCGTCAAAATGCTGGCGCGCGAGGGCGAGCATTTTGCGTTGGGAGTGTAAGCTCTGGTGAAAAGTAATCCGCTTTCTGCGACGCGGTCGAAGGCGGGCGTCTTTATCCAGCGACAACCGTAAGCTCCGGCGTGCCCGCCCGACCAGTCATCGGCGACAGCAAACAAAATGTTCGGACGCACTGCGCTGTTGGTTGGCGCGTTCTCAGCGCAGACGATGCTGCAACCCAGTGAAACAATAACTATGGCTAGGCACGCGCGGCGTTTCCACTGGACTAAAATACTGCATGGCAGATTTACATTCATGTGTCCGATGCCCCCAACTTAATTTGAGGCCGCTTCATTCAGTATGGTTTGATACGTCTGCCGCGCGTGTTCGTAAGCGGCTTTGGCCTGCTCTTTTTCCACGCCTAGATAAGCGTGTTCTTTGGAAATCCAGCATTGATCTACGCCGCGCAAACACCATTCAGCACTGCGTTTGGAAGCGCGGATGGGCTGGCCATCTACGATCACAAAAATCGGATTTGAGTGCGCCGATGGAAACGTCCGCAACGCCACCCAACTGCTCTGCTCAATCGGCACTTCAAACGAAAGCGCCTGCTCCCCGCCTTGGCAGGAAATCAGTTTGCTGGCGACGGGATAGCCATTGACCACGACTTCGAGCATGACGGCGTTGGTGTCTAATCGTCTTTCAACAGCTATGACTTTAAGCCGAATTTTACCCGGCTGCGCGAGCCGCAGTTCGCTCCCGTTTTCGCCGACGGCAACGGAATTTTTTGGCATGTTTATTTCCGTCGCGGAAAATTCCATGAGGTGACTTGTGCCATCGCTGACGTAGCTGCGGCCATCACGGAGTTTATCGCACCAGTCATCGAAGGTGAGCTTGCCATCGAGCTTTACATAGACGCGGCCCAGTCCCACCCGTGCGCCGCTCATGCACGGAAAATCCGTCTCGCCGCTCGCGCGCGGACGGAAGCCGCAGTTCAAAACGTGATACCACATGTTTAATTCCAGCCGCCGGTCACTGTTCATCGTGGCAATGAAATCAATGGCGGGAACGAGCTGGCCGTCCGTTCCGGGAACCATATGCGTCACGTCCACAATAAATTCATTGGCGCCGACGCCGTCATAGCGCGGAATGTCGTAACTCGGCAAGGCATTGGGGCCATCCGCGCCCGCCACGCGGCCAACCGAGCCTTCCAAACCGAGCGCGGAATGAGCCGTGCCGCACACCGCGCCTTGCGCCTTGGCCCAACGCAGCGTGTTCATGCCCAGCTTCGGCCAGTGATCTTTGGAATTTCCGCCCGGAGGCATTTGATCTTTCAAACGCAGCAAACACAGGTGGCCGGACTCATGGGAACCGAAACCGCTAACCTCAATGTCTTGCCGGATGAGATAGGGATAATTGGAAACGCGATCCACATAACCGCAGAAAAATTGTTTTTGAAAATCAAAGCCCGGCCCCCAATTCAAACTGGAACCGATTTTCAGATCTTCACCCATCGTGTGTCGCTGCATGGATTCGGGCGTCACGCCTTCCGTCGGTTTCAAATAATGCAGGCAGCCCGCGCCGTGAATATGGCTGTCGCCCGAAAACCAGCCACGCGCCATCGGGTTCACCCAGCGTTGCACGTTGTAGCGGATCGTGTGCCGGGTTTTGCTGACGATGACCGTCTGCGTTTCCGGCACGGACTCGGGTCCACGCAAACAGGTGACGGTGTAAGTCCCGGCTGGCAACGATTCCGTTTCGCCGTCCGCCCGATAAATCTGCGGCTGGAAATAAAAATCCGGCTCCAGCCGTTTGCTCTGCATGGGATAAATGCGGCCCTGCGAATCGCGAATCACAAAAGCGGCCATCGTCGGCAACCCCGCCAAATCGCGCACTTGAAAATCCACGGGGATGGCCGGTTCAATTTTGAATTTCATTTCCGCGCTGGCCCAGCCTGATCCGGTGGCCTCGGCATTTGCGATTTCAATCGAATCAATTTCCGAAACACCGGGAGTCATGCCGGGGTCTAGCCGCACGCCGACGAGATGGTCTTCGGCGGTGAAATTGAATTTGAATTCCGACCACTGACCGATATTGGGCGTGGCGAGAAACGAAACCACATGGCTGGTATCCGGCTCGCGCCGTTTTTCCGTGGTCCAAAATAATTGCCAAGTGGCTTCCGTGTGGGCCTTGGCCCGGATGCGGACAACTTTTGCGCCGGGCGACATGTTCAACTCGGCTTGCAGGAAAGGATCGTTGCCGGTGCTCTCAATTTGCAGCGCGCCGTTGGTGAGGGAAAGCTGGCACTGATTTTTCGCCACCCAGCCGACGGTGCCGGAATCAAATTTCCAATACGTTTTGTAGGCTTCATCCACGCGCTCTGAATTCAGGCCCGACTCGCTGGACTTGAACGCCAGCGCGGCCGTGCGGGTGCCGGGAAACTTCGCCCAAATCTGGATGAGGCGATATTCCAACGCGAGGCCGCTCAAGGTTGCGTTCAAGGGGCGATGGTCAAGCATCTCCACGTCAATCCAGCGCTTGGCCACTTCAGCAGTGGGACTTTCTGGCAACGGCCTTGCGCCGGGGCTGTCCACGAACAGCGCGTCGTGCCGCCCGCCGGGATTGTAAACCTTGACCAAAAATGCGCGCCAGCCTTGCGCCAATAATTTTGGCTCTGCCGCCGACGGCGTGAAGGTGACCGCGCCATTCGTTTGCAAAATCACTTCACCCACGCAGAGCGGATCCAACGCCTGCTGCACGGCCAGTTCAACTTCGCTCGCCGAAGATTTCTGGCTGGCCGACGCGAGTTGGGCGCGAACATTTTCCGGCAACGGCTGCCCGATGAATTGGAGCGCGCCCTGCAATCGCCCGACTTGCGCGAGCAGCGGCTGGCTTTCCACGCCTTTAATCAGCGGGAAAGTTTCAGCCGCGAACAACCGCGCCCCGCTGACGAGCAGCACGATCAAGACTGGAAAATTTTTTAACCGTTTCATTTTTGGATAACTGATTGGTTTGTCTGGGCGGGCTGGCATTGAAATAAAATCGCCACCTCGTTGCGGAAGCCGAGGTCTTGTGAGCCTTGGCCAACGTGCAAACTGATTTGGCCCTCGCGTTGGCCGGCGACGAGACAGCGCAACCGAACGACGCGGTATTCCAGCGGACGACCGGAAAGCGCGACGGGCAACATCGCATGATTCACCACTTCGGCTTGCAGCCACGGGTTCGTGCCGGAGTGGGTATCCGTCGGATTCAGCACGGTGATTTGCAGCGGGGCCGTGGTGCCGCTTTCATTTTCGATGCGGACGAGAAAGGTGCGCCATTCATTTTGAATCAGCACGGGCGCGGCCGGACCCGTGGTCACTTTTACGCGCATCTCCGGATTGATGTGCATTTGGAACAGGACTTCTCCGCGCAGTTCTGAAGCAGGTTGGGTTTGTCCGGTCAGGGCAAATGCGAACAGCAAAAAAACCGCGCGGCTGACACTAACTAGAAACTGTTTTTTAGAATCGAGTCTTATCATCGCGCGTCTCGCTCCAGCGTTTGATACGCCTCCAGAGCTTGCTGATATTCCGCCACGGCTTCGGGCGACAACACGCTCGTGTTGGTGGCGATTTCCTGTTTCATCCGCTCCACCAGCCAGTTCACTTCCTCGCGGCGCGGTCGCAACGGCGCAGTGGAATCGTCAAACCACGACGGTGCGGTGTGGGCAAAACGAATTCGTCCCCCATCACGTTCTTCCCAGCACCGGAGCGCAAGCCAGCTTGTCCCGGCAATTTTAACCGAAGCCTTGAACCGCGCTTCATACGCGCCGTCACGATTGCGTTTCGTTTTCAATGGAATAGTCTGCACGGTCGCGCCATTCGCAATTACCTCGATGGCGCGAACTGGTTTTTCACTCAACACTGTGCCGCTGATTTTCACCCGCTGCGATTTTCCCGAAGTCATCGTAAATTTTCCGCCCGGCACTTCGCCATTTATTTCGGCGAGCAACATCGGTCCGGTCGTGACAAAGCTACGGCCCGCGTTCAGTCCCTTGATCCAGTCGTCGTAGGTGAAACCGCGCGGGCAATGGACATACACGCGGCCAAATCCGAGCGGAACGGGATGCACGCCACTCGCCGTGCCCGCTGTGGGACGCATCCGAAAACCACAATTCAACAAGGTGTAATAAGTGTTGAATGTGTAGTTGATCCAATCGCGCTCGCCGCCGCTGCGCCCGGCGTCCGGCAGATTCATGAACGCAGGCGCGGGGACATTGAAATTGGTGATGCCATATTCCGTGCGCCAGAGGTGGTTGTTGGCGAGTTCGTAGAGGTCAATCCCC
>JANOBC010000105.1:0-2349 GCA_031411455.1 Limisphaerales bacterium | reverse complement strand
ATTTTGAGCGAAACCCGGACGGCAGGCAACAACTCGGGCAGGACTCACGGATCGCCCGCACGAACGATATGCTCGTCGTCAGGCGTGGCCCGGCGACGCCTTGATGGCCTGGCACAACGCTCCCGTCACTTTTGCAGTGGTAGCGCGACCGCCCAAATCCGGCGTAAATACGCGTGAACTGGTCACATGCTCGATGGCGCCCATGAGGCGAACGGCGGCGTTGAACTCGCCCAGGTGTTGAAGCATCATCACAGCTGTCCAAAAGGTGCCAATTGGATTGGCGATGCCCTGCCGGGCAATATCCAGGCCGGAGCCGTGAATCGGCTCGAACATGAATGGGATTTGCGCTCTGGTTTGAGGTTTGCCGTGGGCGCGTTGCCCAAGCTGCCCGATAGCGCGGCAGCAAGGTCGGACAGGATGTCGGCGTGCAGATTCGTTGCCACCATGACGTCCAGCGAGGCTGGTTTCAGGACCATGCGCATGGTGGCGGCATCCACCAGCATCTTGTCGGTCTGCACATCCGGATAATCCTTTGCGATGTGCGCGAAGATTTCATCCCACATCACCATGCCGTGGCGCTGTGCGTTGGATTTGGTAATCAAGGTCAGCCGTCGCTGCGGACGTTTGCGCGCGAGTTCGAAGGCGAAGCGCTGAATGCGCTCGACGCCGTGGCGTGTGAAGACGGAAACTTCCGTTGCCACTTCCTCGGGCAATCCGCGATGGGTGCGGCCGCCTTGTCCGGAATATTCACCCTCGGAATTCTCGCGCACGATGACCCAGTCGAGGTCGGCTGGGGCAGCAAGTTTCAGCGGCGGGTCGATGCCCGGCAGCACGCGGGCGGGGCGCACATTGGCGTATTGGTCGAAGCTCTGGCAGATGTTCAGCCGCAAGCCCCAAAGTGAAATGTGGTCCGGCACTTCTTTCGATCCGACCGCGCCGAAATAGATCGCATCGAACGGCTTGAGCTGGTCGAGTCCATCCGCCGGCATCATGGCGCCATGCTTCAGGTAATAGTTGCTGCCCCAGTCGAAATGCTCGAAGCGCAGCGTAAAGCCGCCGTCTTTCTTCGCGAGCGATTCGAGCACCTCGATGCCGGCCGCGATGACTTCGGTGCCGATCCCGTCACCGGGGACTGCTGCAATGTTGTACGTTTTCATAAAACTTTCCCAAAGCCGAAATTCTCACCGCAAAGACGCGAAGGAACGCAAAGTAAGCACGAAAAAAGGATGAGACGGGCGAAATGCTTGTGACCCCACGGAATCCTCGTCGATATCAGCCGCGTCCCTCCTGTCTTTACTTTGCGTTCCTTCGCGTATTTGCGGTGAAAGTGTGGCTCTTTAGATTGAAGAAGCGATCGCCTTGCCCATGTCTTCGGTGTTTGCTTTGCCGCCGACGTCCGGCGTGCGCGGCCCGTCTTGCAGGCACTGCTCAATGGCTTGGAGGATGGCTGCGCCAGCCTGAGGATAACCCAGGTGATCGAGCATCATGGCACCCGACCAGATCTGGCCCACCGGATTGGCGATTTTTTTGCCGTAAATATCCGGCGCGGAGCCGTGCACGGGTTCGAACAACGATGGAAACAGCCTTTCGGGATTGATGTTGCCGGAAGGCGCGATGCCAATGGTTCCCGCGGTCGCTGGTCCGAGGTCGGAGAGGATGTCGCCGAAGAGATTCGAGGCAACCATGACGTCGAAGCGCTGGGGATTCAGCACCATCTGGATGGTCAGCCCATCGATATGGAACTGGTTGGTCTTGACTTGAGGGTAGTTCTTCGCCATTGCTGCAAAGCGCTCGTCCCAGTAGGGCATGGTGATCGAAATGCCGTTCGATTTGGTCGCTGAAGTCAGCAGTTTGCGCGGACGCCGCATGGCCAGTTCGAAGGCGTATTTCATGATGCGGTCCACGCCCTTGCGCGTAAAAATAGACTGTTGCATGGCCAATTCGCGGTCGGTGCCTTCGAACAACCGGCCACCGACCGCGGAATATTCGCCTTCGGTATTTTCGCGCACCACGTAGTAGTCGATGTCGCCGACCTTGCGTCCGGCAAGCGGGGGCGTGATGCCCGGCATCAGGCGCACCGGACGCAAGTTGACGTACTGGTCGAAACCGCGCCGGAACAGGAGCAGGGAATCCCACAGCGACTTGTGGTCCGGTACTTTTGCCGGCCAGCCTGTGGCGCCGAAGAAAATGCAGTCGTGGTTTTCGATCTTCGGGCGCCAGTCGGGCGGCATCCACCAGCCGTGCTTGTCGTAGTTGTCGCTGCTCCAGTCGAAATGATCGAACGACAGTCCGATGTTGAACTTGCGCGCAGCGGCTTCCAGCACGCGCACGCCTTCCGGCATGACTTCC
>JANOBC010000104.1:0-25690 GCA_031411455.1 Limisphaerales bacterium | reverse complement strand
CACGCCCAGCTTTTTAGTGACGTGATCGCGGAACTCATAGAAGTCCGCGTTGTCGAAAAATAATTGCGTGATGACGAAGTCTGCGCCGGCATCGGCTTTCGCTTTGAGATGCTGCCAGTCAGCGTGCTTTCCAAGTTTATTGGCGATGTGGCCTTCGGGAAAACCGGCGACGCCGACGGAAAAATCTCCCGACTGCTTGATAAAGCGCACGAGGTCGGATGAAAATTCAAAGCCACCCGGCGTGGGCTGGAACTCGCCGCCACCCGGCGGGTCACCGCGCAGCGCGAGAATGTTGCGACAGTCGAGCGCGCGAATTTTTTCGAGCAACGCGCGGACTTCGTCGCGGGTGTGGTTCACGCAGGTCAAATGCGCCAGCGCGGGGAGTTTGTGCTCGCGCTGGATGCGGTCAACAATGGTCAAAGTTTTCTCACGCGTGCTGCCGCCGGCACCGTAGGTGACGGAGCAAAAATCCGGGCGCGTGGTGAGGAGCGCGGGAATGTTTCTTTCGAGCAGGGTGCGGTCGCCTTCGTCGGTCTTGGGCGGGAAAAACTCAAACGAGATGACGGGTTTTCGATCGGCTTTTTTTTCAGCGAGAACATCGCGGATGAATTTCATTAGCGTAAATTTCGTTTTACTGACAGAAGGCTATCGCAAGGTTTGAGTTAATGCAAATCGCAAATCAACGCATCTTGATATGATGATATGTTACGATTTCTTTTTACGGCGCTACAAACAAAAAGCCCCTCCCAGTTGCCTGGAAGGGGCCAAGGATTCTAAATTAGATTAGAATTTGTAAACGACGTTGAGGGCAATCGTGACTTGGTTTGCTTGGAGGTCACCTTCGTTGTTGTTGCCGGTTTGGAACGTGCCGTTCTGTTCGTGATCCCAGCGAACTTCGAGGCGGGTCAACACATTGGCCCAGAGGTTATACGCAACCGTGGCGGTGACTTCTTCACCCTTGCTGAAACCATTGTTGTAGATGTTGTAGCCGGAAGTCCCGTTTTGGGCAGCAGCAGTTCCGAAGTCTAAGTCTTCAGCGTCCACATATTCAGCGCGGACAGCGAAGCTCAACTTGTCAGTGGCCTGATAAACGGCATACACGCCGACGACGTAGCCGTCCGACGACCTGTTCACGGAGTTGAGCACGTCATAAGACGCACCAATCTTGAGGCCGGCGAGCGGGGTGTTGAGCGTGCCGTTGAGGCTGTAAATGGCCACGGCATTGTTGTCAAAGCCCTGAATCGTCTGGAGGTTCAAGGAAGAACCCTTGAGGAAGCCGAAGTTTTCCGGAGCCATGAGCGAAACGGACGCAACATAGTCCTTGGAGCTCAACATCCGGTTGCTCTGACCATATCCTTGGTTCTGGCCGCGATTAACAATACCGGCCGTAGCGCTGACCAAGTCGCAAAACCTGTAAGTCGCCAACAGTCCAGTGTAAGAGGTCGGATTGATGGCGTAACCAAAGGAGCGACTATAGTTCGGGTTTAGGTGGCTGGTGTTGCTTTCATAGCCGGTGATGCCGTCCATGACGCCGAGTTTCCAATCAATGCCATTGCCCAGCGGAGTGCGCAGAGCGATATAGGCTTGGCGAATTGACGGCGTGCCTTTGTTGGCAACATAGCTGTATCTAGAATTGAAACCATTGATTGAATCAACGCCCGCATTCAAATCAATATGGTAACCGGCTGCCCAAGGGCTATCGTCCAACGGCTTGTCCAGCGAGATGGTGACATTGTTGAGGCTAAAAGCGTCTCTTTTGTCGGTTTCCGTATCATACGAACTCTTAGTGCGACTCGGCGCGTCACCAGTGTTGAATTGAGCCGCCACATCAACATAGCCGCTGATGGTGGTGTTGGAGAGCGCGGTATTAACGGCGCTCAATTTTGCTTCGTCAGCGCGCACAGCGGAAGCCATACTGACAGCTCCGACGGCGGCGAGACCTAATGTCCATTTATTAAACTTCATCTGTAGTTCCTCCAGTGTTGTTTGTTGTTTGTTTTACTGTTTTGAGCGAGGCAAAACCGGTTTGCCCCTGCACCTTGCAGGTGCTGTTGTTGCCGAAATTAGGTAAATTCAGAGGGCATGACAACATTTTTTTTTAAAAAATTAGGAGTGCTTTTTAAAATTTGGCGCAAAATCATCCTTAATCGCCATTCAGGCAACGACCATTTTACCCGTAGCCAAATGCTTGAATGAAAGGTTCTAGGCGGGCGAGGTGCGGTTCGAGGTGTTTTTGGTAGTGCTGCCAGCGACCCAATGAAGTTTTATAAATGGGTTTTCCAACATCGGCGTAGGTGGGCGAGCGGACAATTTTGCTTTGGGCGTGTTGGTCAAAGGCCACCACGCGGTCGTCCCACGGCAAGCTAAGTTTATCCAAGGTGCGGCGGGCAACGGCCGCGAGGTCGTTCACGGTGTCTTCGTAGCGGACTTCGAGCCATGGTGCCGCCATCTGGTCGCGAATCGTCAGCCAGAAATCCATCATGGAGGCGTATTCCGTTACCGTGCTGGCCAGAGTCAAATACGAAGAGCTGACGGGATTGACGGGGAGGGGTTGCATGAAGCAGCTCAAACAGACATCCCGCGGATCGCGCAGTGCAATGAGAAAGTGTGCTTCCGGAAAAATGCGCGCGATGGCGGGTATGCTCGGGGTGAGCGATGGGTTTTTATCAATGAGCAGTCGGCCACGCAGCGGCTGGCCGAGAAAACTTTCAGCCAAACGAAAATAGGTGGCGCGCGCCGCTTGCAGCACTTCATTTCCGGCTTGGTTGAGAACATCAATCACTGGCCGGTTTGGCAAATTTCTAAACAGGGTGCGTAGTCCTTCTTTTAGAAAAATATCGGTTTCCTCCAAGGAAACGGCGTCCGGATGTGCGTCCAATACCTGCTCCAGCAAGGTGGTGCCGGAACGCGGATGCCCCACCAGAAACGCAATCCGGCGGGAAGGTTGAAGTTTTTCTCCACCGGCGCGGAAGCCTTGCAATATTTCAGCGGTTGATGCATAGGCCTGCGCGCGTCGCTGTTTTTGGGTGTTGGCGTGATAAGCCACTTCCTTTTCCGCCCTTGGAATCAGGATTTTTTTGGCGTCAAGCCAAGCGGCCATCGCCTCGTCATAACGCCCTTGTTGATCAAGATTCAGACCCAACTCGTAACCAATTTGCGCACGGAACCACGGATCAGGGTCGGGCAGACTGGCGCTGGCGCGCAAAATGGTTTCAGCTTCCGCCAGCCGTTTGCGTCGGCGCAGAACCATGGCTTGGACGAGCCGGGCATTGGTGTTGCCCGCCTCCGCCTTGATTGTGCGGGCGGCAAATTCCTCGGCGGCGTCTAGTTGCCCCAGCCGCTCGTATATGCTGGCCAGCGGCGCCAGAATTTCCACTGCGTCCGGATTTTTTTTTAAGGCGCGCTCAAAGTAGCCCCGCGCCATAGTCGGCTGGGAAAATGTCAGGCAATGAAGGCCAGCGGCGGTGAACGCCGCAGTTTGCCACCCAGCCACCCGAATGGCTTTTTCAAAATACTCGGTCGCCTGATCGTAATCACAGCGTAGGCCGCTCTGGAAACCGAGATCCAGCAGGGGCCGGGGATCCTGTGGCGACAACTTCTGTCGTTGCCGCAAGATCTCCTCGCTCTTTTCATAATCGAGCCGCGCCCAAGCCGTTTCGGAATGGCGTTGCAGCCGGTTGAGTTCAAATTCCAGATTCATTGAATAAAAGTTTTTGATTGTATTGGCACGTCCACCAAACAATGACAATAAGTTTTTAAGTGTTTTCAGCAGTCAAGTCGCTGCCCTCACGGGTCGTGGGCTATTTGAAAAATGTCGCGCGAAGTTGGCGAAGGAAAACCAGAATGTATTCACTCCTTCGCCACCTTCGCGGCCTGCGTGCGACCCGCCTTTTGAAATGACACCTCGACCCCTAACGGGTTTACTGCCGGGTGTAGTTTGAGACTGCCCCTGGGCAATCCTCCTCGTCCTCGCTTAATTTTCGTGGGAGGCGGGGATGCCGTTTTCAATGCCGGAAAGGACAGCACGGAGAGACACCCTTTGCCGCCAAGCCGTCGCCGAATAGTGATATTAATTGCTAAGACTGCAAATATTTGAGGCAGCTCATTCCGTTTGTGGGGCAAATTATTCCGGCCAACTGGTTTTTTCCTCGCACAACCCGGGCTGGAACAAATCGTGCTGAATGAAAAACGCGGCGCGATTTGCACTTGCAATTCCGCTGCATTGAATTATTCACGAACAACTATATGGCTATATTTGCATACACCGCGCGCGAAACGGCCACTGGCCGGGAAATTCGCAACACCGTCGAGGCGCTCACCGAGCAGGCAGCGATTGCCGCGTTGCTTAACCGCAACCTCCTCGTGGTGGAAATCCGTGAAAAAATCGCCAAGCGCGGCCAAACCAAGGGCGGCAAAGTTGCCTTGAACGACCTCGTTGTCTTCACCCGCCAGCACGCGACGATGATTGACGCTGGCATTGGCGTGGTGCAGTCGCTCCAGGCGCTCGCCGACCAAACGCCAAACAAAGTCATGCGCGACACCATCCGCGACCTCTGCACCCGCGTGGAAAGCGGCGAAAGTTTTTCCGAGGCACTGGCGCGTCATCCCAAGGCGTTTAACCGCCTCTACGTCGCCATGGTTTCCGCCGGGGAAAAAGGCGGCCTCCTCGCGGAAATTCTCTCCCGCCTCGCAACTTATTTGGAAAACACCGAGCGCCTCCGCAAAAAAGTGAAGACCGCGCTGATGTATCCCACGGTTGTGTCCGTCGTGGCCATTGTCATCACCATCTTTCTGCTGGTGCGCGTCATCCCAACGTTTAAGGAAGTTTACGACGGCTTCGGCGCCAAGCTGCCCCTGCCCACCGAACTCATGATTGGCTTGAGCCAACTCGTGCAGCATTACCTGCTATTGATGATCATTCTGGCCGGCGCGGGCGTCTGGACGTGGCTCTGGTGGATTAAGACCAAAGCCGGTCGCGATTTTTGGGACAAGCAACGCATCAAGCTGCCCGTCTTCGGCTCCATCGCCCACAAGATTTGCCTCGCGCGCTTCACCCGCACCCTCTCGTCGCTCGTCCGCAGCGGTGTGCCGATTCTTGAAGTGCTCCAGATCGTCTCACAAACCGTCGGCAATACCGTCATGGAAAAAGCCATCAAGGCTGCCGCCAGCGACATCGAACGCGGCGAAGGCATTTCCGCCGCGCTCGCCAAACATCCGGTGTTCCCTACGATGGTCGTCCGCATGTTGAGCGCCGGCGAGCAGACTGGTAACATTGACACCATGCTCGAACGCGTCGCGAACTTCCTCGACGAAGAAATTGACACCACGCTCTCCGGCCTCATGTCGCTCATCGAACCGCTCCTCATCGTCTTCCTCGGCGTCGTCATCGGCGGCATGGTTATCTGTATGTTCCTGCCGATTTTCAACCTCGCCAACATCGTCAACGGCGGGAAATAAAAATTCGTGGCAAAAAAATGGCGGTAACGGTCTTAACCGTTGCCGCCATTTTCATTTTCAGAATTCAGGAATGTTTGTTGGCAAACTGTCTCCACTCGTCGCCGGTCTGACGCAAAGCGCGCCACACCTGAAAACGCTGCCGCCACGACAAATCCTCCCGCCAAGAACCCGACTGCGCCCGGCGGACAAAATCCGCCGGCTCTTTCACTGCCCGGTTGCCGATCCTAGCCAGCTCCCCACGCAGCGGAATCGGCGTCCCGCCGCCGCGCCGCATTTCCTCGGCGTTATTTTTTCCGATGGCTTCCGCCAAGTCCGCCGCGCTCCAGGAAATTTTCAAAAAATGCGCAATTTCACCGAGTGTCTGCGCCGTCTCGCGATGCAACTCCTCGTAATGGACACGCAAAAAACACCCCGTCGCCAGCCGCGGTGCCGCTTGTTCCGCACTGGAAACGTGTTGCCACCATTGGCGAATAGCCTGACTGCCCCGGCGCGGCGCCCAATCACGACCCCAGCCGCCCGAAGCCGCAATCATCGAAGCCGCCACCTCGCGCGGATCGCGGACAAGGTGAATAACCTTCGCCGCTGGCAGCAGTCGCGCAATCGCTGGCACGAACAGCGCGTGCGCGGGCGTCTTCTCTAAAAAAATCTGCCCCGGCGAAAGTTCCCGGAGCATCGGCGCGAGCAGCAGCGCCAGATACTTTTTTTGGATGGCGACAAACTCTTCTTCGCTCATGTAGCAGGCCAGCCCCGTGCCGCCACGAGTGGTCGTCGCCGAGCGGATATCCGTTTCCCAACGCCCAAACTGTGAGCCGACATATTCAAACAGCCGCGACTCCTGCCCAGTCTTGATTTGCGGATGCGCCGCCAGTAGCCGTTGCAGCCACGTCGTGCCGCTGCGCGGGCTGCCCACGATGAATAAAATATTTTGCCCGTCCGCGACGGAACCATTGTGCGTATCGCTCATTCGTTTTAATGAATACCTTGCGGCCTAGTTTTACCACAAATAAAAACGGCGATCGTATTGAAAGCGGCAACCTCACATTGCCTGTGAACATCCCTTGCTTGCTTCACGCCGCGTCGCGCGGGTAAAATTCGCGTCCCATGTCGCACGCCGATTTTGTTCACCTGCATTTGCACACCGAGTATTCGTTGCTCGATGGCGCCTGCCGTCTGGACACGCTGATGGAGCGGGCGCACGAACTGAAATTTCCCGCGCTCGCCATCACCGACCACGGCGCGATGCACGGCGTGATTGAGTTTTATCAGGCCGCCCGCGCCAAAGGCATCAAGCCCATCATCGGTTGCGAAGTTTATGTCGCGCCCGGTTCGCGCCTGGAACGCAAAAAAGTCGAGGGCGACAAGTATCACCACCTCGGTCTACTCGCCAAAGACGAGGTCGGCTATAAAAATTTAATCAAGCTCACCACCGAGGCGCACATTGACGGCTACTACTACAAGCCGCGCATTGATAAAGAAATTCTGGCGAAATACAGCGCGGGCTTGATTGGGATGTCCGGCTGCCTCGCGAGCGAAATTCCTGATTTGATCATGAAAGATCAAATCGCCAAAGCTCGCGACACCGTGGATTGGTTCAAGCAAACGCTCGGCGCGGAAAATTTTTTCCTCGAACTGCAAAATCACGGCATCCCGGAACAGGCCAAGGTCAATAAGCAGCTTCTCATCTTTGCGAAAGATTTCGGCCTGAAATGCGTGGCGACGAATGATGTTCACTACGTCGAAAAAGGCCACTCACACGCGCACGATTGCCTCGTGTGCATCGGCACGCAATCGCAGTTGAGCGATCCGAAGCGCATGAGCGCGGGCTATGTGCCAGAGCAATTTTTTCTGCGCAGCGAAGCGGAAATGCAAGCGCGCTTTGCCGAAGTTCCCGACGCGGTGAAGAACACGATGACGGTGGCGGAGATGTGCAATCTGGAAATCCAATTTCCCAAAGCCGGCGACACGCGCTATTACCCGGTGTTCAATCCGCCGGAACATTTCACGCGGGAAGGCTATCTGCGAACGTTGCTCGCGGAAGGTTTGTTCCGTCGTTACACGATTCACGCAAAGGCCGAGGGGAAAGAATTCATCGTCACTGGCATTGATGAACCGCAACGGCTGCCGACGTATCAACCGGTGGAAGGAGGAACTGGCAAGATTGATGACCCCGCTGTCGCCGCCGCCATCAAGGTCGTCATTGATCGCTTGCAGGTGGAGCTGGGCGTCATTGAGAAACAAGGCTATATCTCCTACTTCCTCATCGTCGGCGACTTCATCCGTCACGGACGCGAAAAGGGAATTTCCTGCGTGGCGCGCGGAAGCGCCGCCGGTTCCGTCGTCACCTACCTGCTCGAAATCGCGAACGTGGATCCGATCCGCTACGCGCTGCTGTTCGAGCGCTTCCTGAATCCCGAACGCGTCAGCCCGCCGGATATTGACATTGATTTCGCCGACGACCGCCGCGCGGACGTCATCGCCTACGTCCGCGAAAAATATGGCCGCGATGCCGTGGCGCAAATCATCACCTTCGGCACCATGGGCGCGAAATCCGTCGTGCGCGATGTCGGCCGCGTGATGGGCTTGCCGTATGGCGACGGCGATCGTTTGGCGAAATTAATTCCCGCCGAATTAAAGATGTCTTTGGCGAAAGCACTCAAGCAAGTGCCGGAACTCAAGGAGGCCTACGACAATGAAGACGTCACGCGCGAACTGATTGACACCGCCTTCATCCTCGAAGACCTCACGCGCAACGCCAGTGTTCACGCGGCCGGCGTCGTCATCGGGCCGGAGCCGCTCGTGAATCTGCTCCCGCTGAAGCTCGATGATAGCGGCACGCTGGTCACGCAATACGCGATGAATCCCGTCGGCGATCTCGGCCTGTTGAAGATGGATTTTCTTGGCCTGAAAACGCTGACGGTCATCCGCAACACCTGCGAAATGGTCAAGCGCACACAGGGCATTGACGTGCCGATTGACAACCTGCCGCTCGACGACAAAAAAACTTACGACCTACTGAACCGCGCCGAAACGCTCGGGGTATTCCAGTTGGAATCCGGCGGGATGCGCGACCTGTGCAAAAAATTTCAGATCAATTCCATTGAACACATCACCGCGCTCGTGGCGTTGTATCGTCCCGGCCCGATGGATTTGATTCCCGATTTCATCAAGCGCAAGCATGGCGAAATCAAAGTCGAATACGAACATCCGCTGCTCGAACAAATTTCCAAGGAGACCTACGGCATCCTGATTTATCAGGAGCAAGTCATGCAGGCGACGCAGTTGCTGGCTGGCTACACGCTCGGCGGCGCGGATTTGCTGCGTCGCGCGATGGGCAAGAAAAAGGTCGAGGAAATGCAGAAGCAGCGCGAGACGTTCGTCAAAGGCTGCCACGAGAAAAATAATATTCCGAAGACGAAGGCGAATCAGATTTTCGACTTGCTCGAAAAATTTGCCGGTTACGGTTTCAATAAATCTCACGCCGCCGCGTATGCCATCGTCGCGTATCAGACCGCGTATCTGAAGGCGAATTATCCGGTAGAATTTTACTGCGCCATGATGACGAACGACATGGCGAACACGGAAAAGTTGAGCGAATACATCGCCGAAGCGCGCGAAGTCGGCACGGAAGTTCTCGGTCCCGACGTGAACGAAAGCGGAGTTTATTTCGCTCCCGCGCCGGGTGGAAAAACCATCCGCTTCGGCATGGCCGCCATCAAAGGCGTAGGCGAAGGCGCGGTCGAGGCGATTTTGAAAGCGCGGGCGGAACACGGAAATTTCAAATCGCTTGCCGAACTGTGCGAACGCGTAGACGGCCGCACGGTGAGCCGCAAGACGCTGGAAGCGCTCATCAAAACCGGCGCGTGCGATACGTTCGGCCAGACGCGTGCGACGTTGACCGTGCAAGTCGAACGCTCACTCGCCCGCGCCGCGAGCATTTTGTCTGACAAGCAAAAAGGTCAAAGCTCGCTCTTCGGCGCGCTCGAAGAAAAAGCGCCGCCGATGCCAGAGGCGATTTCCAATCTGCCCGAATGGCCGCAGCACGAATTGCTGGAGCATGAAAAAGAATTGCTCGGCTTCTACATTTCCGGCCATCCGCTCACGCCGCTCGCGCCGTTGTTGCAACGGTTTTCGCTGCACAACACCAAGCAGCTCGCCGCACTGCCGAACCGCAGTTTGACGCGCATCGGCGGGATGATTTCCGCCGTAACTCACGGCACGTCTAAAAAATCCGGCAAGCCGTATTCCATGGTCACGCTGGAAGATTTGGACGGCACCGTGCAGTTGCTCGTGATGAATGACTACGACAAGTTCCGTCCGCTGCTCGAACCGAATAAAGCGCTGCTCGTCATCGGCGAAATCAGCACGGGCGAGGACAAGCCGAAGATTTTTCCGCAAGACATCATGGCGCTGGAAGACGCGCCGAAAAAATACACGAAGCAAGTTCACCTGCGCTTGCAGATGGCGCACTTGCAGCCGGACGATCTGGCAAAAGTTTCCGAACTCATCGCCGCGCACCCAGGTAAATGTCCGCTGTTCCTTTGCTTCATGCGCCCGGAAGGCGGCTCGGTTTTCGTGGCCGCACATGAACGCTTCGGCGTCGCGCCGTCGGTGGAATTGGAACACGCTGCGAACCGGCAGTTTGGTGAAAAAACTTTTTACGCCGTCGTGGAGAAGGCGTTGCCGGAAAAAGCGCGGCGCAGTTGGGAGAAAAAAGGTGGCAACGGAAACGGCGGCGGTGATGAATAGAATAACAAAGAAAGAAAGTAACGAAGGCCGGTTTCACACTTTGTTCCTTCGTTTCTTTGTTGTTAAATTTTCCCCATGAAAACCCGCCGCGAATTTTTCAAATCCGCCGCCTTGCTCGGCGTGCTGGGTGCCACTGGCCTGCCGCTGCGCGCGGTGGAAAATAAAAGTGGCGCGGCCACACCTGCTTCTCCCGGTGATGACCGGCGTTACTGGATTTCTGTTCTCGAAAAAATCGCGCGGCCCGTGTTGGAAAACTTGGCGCGGCGTGAGTTGAAATTAAAAATGCCCGTGGAAGAAAAGCCGGGCGCAAAACGCAAAACCGCCACGCATCTCGAAGCGTTTGGCCGCTTGCTCTACGGCATCTCCCCGTGGCTGGCGGTGGAAAATCTGTCGGGCGACGAGTTGAAGGTGCAAAAAGAATTCAGTTCGCTCGCGCAAACCGCGCTGGACGCCGCTACCGATCCGCAGTCGCCGGATTTTTTGAATTTTTCCGAAGGCGCGCAGGCGCTAGTGGACTCGGCGTTTTTTGCGCAAGGACTTTTACGCGCGCCAAAAGTTTTGTGGGCACCACTGGCGGCGCGCGTAAAAAACCAGATTATCGCTGCGCTGAAATCGTCCCGCAAAATCGCCACGCCCACGAGCAACAATTGGGTGATGTTTGCCGCGACGGTCGAGGCCGCGCTGCTGGAATTTGGTGAGCCAACCATCGAAAAGCGGCTGGAAGGTTGCGTCCGTAAAATGCTCGGCTGGTATCTGGGCGACGGCGCTTATGGCGATGGCGAATTTTTTCACTTCGATTACTACAATAGTTTTGTCATCCACCCGATGCTGCTCGATGTGCTGGCGGTTCTTAAAAACCACGACGCAGCCTTTGCGGCGGCACACGCCACCGAGTTGAAGCGCGCGCAACGCTACGCTGAAATCCAAGAGCGCCTCATCGCGCCGGACGGAACCTTTCCCGCCATTGGCCGCTCCATCACCTATCGCTTCGGCGCGTTTCAAACGCTGGCGCAGATTTCACTCATGCACGAGTTGCCGGAGAAAATAAAACCCGCGCAAGTCCGCTGCGCGCTCACGGCGGTCATCCGCAAAATGATGGAAGCGCCGGGAACGTTTGACGCGAACGGCTGGCTGCAGATTGGTTTCTGCGGCCACCAACCCGCGCTGGGTGAAACTTATATTTCCACCGGCAGTTTATATTTGTGCAGCGCCGGCCTGTTACCGCTGGGTCTGCCGCCGCTTGATGAATTCTGGAGCGCGCCGGCGGTTCCATGGACTTCCCAGAAAATCTGGGCGGGCGAAAATCTTCCTGCCGATCACGCCATGACCGAGGTGCGAAAAGTGGAAGTGCCGCCGTTGAAACGTTAGTGGCGGCTTAATTTCCAGACGGCGCGCGCGGACGCTCGCCCCACCAGCCTTTTGAATTTAGAACACTACCCTGCCGCGCTCCGCGTTGACAACTTTGCCACCGCCGTTAGCATTTGAAAACGCTAATGCAGAAAATAATTTGTCGCACCCACACATGAAACCGACCGGCTCGCAATCCAAACACTGGTCCGGCACCGGCAAGCTGCGTTGCGGTCATTGGGGCATCTGGCTGGTCATCACCACCGTCCGCAAGCTGGGCGTGCGCGCGGGCTACGTCCTCGCGGCGCTGTCGAGCGCGGTTTTCAGTTTCACCTCGCCGGACGTGGCGGCCACGATGGAATTTCACCGGCGCGCTTTCGGTTCGTTGCCGTGGTGGCAGCGTCGCTGGATGGTCTTCAAACATTTTTTTTCCTTTGGTCGCGCCATCGTGGACCGCATCGCCATCCTCGGCGGCAAGACGGATCAATTTTCATTCTTCCTCGACGGCGAACAGCATTTGCGCGCCGCCGCCGCCGAAGGCAAGGGCGTGCTGGTGCTGACCGCGCATTTTGGAAATTGGGAAGCCGCCGGCCAGACGCTCGGCCACCTGAACCTGCCCATCACCGTGACGGGCTTTGACAAGGAAGACCCGGAGGTTCGCCGGATGTTCAATCAGGCTTCCAAACAAAATTTCAAACTACTCCCGCTCACCGGCGGGCCGACGGATGCCATCCCACTCGTCGCCGCGCTGCGTCGCGGGGAAGTCGTGGCGATGCTCGGCGACCGCGCCTACGGCAGCCCGACCGCGAAGATTCCATTCTTCGGCGGCACGGCATCTTTTCCGATTGGCGCGTATGTGATGGCGTCCATCGCGGGCGCGCCGCTGGTGCACGTCTTCAGCTTGCGCGAGGCGAAGGGGCATTATCATTTCTTCGGCTTCCCCGCGCAGCATCCGCAGATGCCCGCGCACAACCTGCGTGATGCCTACCTAAAAAATTGCGCGGAGAAATTCGCGCACGATCTTGAGTCCGTCCTCAAGCGCGACCCGTTGCAGTGGTATAATTTTTTTCCGTTCTGGAACGAGGATAAAAGGAACGCCGCCGCTGCCGAAGCCGAATCACGACTTGCCGCGTCGAAGCGCAGCGAAGACGGGAACACTCGTCACTCGTCACTCGTCACGCCAACACCCACCAAATAATCCATGCACACCAACATCGAATCCCTCATCCCGCACCGCCCGCCGATGCGCTGGATCAACGCGCTGCTCGACGGCGACGGGAAAACCTTCACGGCCACCGCGTGTTTCAGCGAAGGCGATTATTGCGTGGCCGACGGCCAGGTCATTGAGACCGCGCTCGTTGAATGTGTCGCGCAGTCCATCGCTGGTGCGCTCGGCCTCCGCCAGCAGTCTGGCGGCGAAGGCGACCGCACCGCTGGCAACGCCATGCTCGTGGGCGCCACCGGCTTCAAAATTTTATCGCGCCCGCCCGTCGGGAAAACCATCCGTTTTGAATTTTCTGAAACGCGCCGCCTCGGGCCGATGCTCATGATCGCCTGCACCATTTCCGGCGACGGAGAAATTTACGCGACGGGAAAATTGTCGTTGTATGCGTGAGGGAGGCGCTTCAGTGGTCATCGCCGGTTGCGGCGCGATTTCCGCCGTCGGCAGCGGGATTGAACCGCTGCTCGCCGCATTGAAAAATAATTCCAGCGGCCTGCGCGCTTTGGAAAAATTCAATTCACCGCGCTTCCAATCTCAAATCGTCGGCTCAACCTCACCGTGGTGGGGTGAGACTCCGTCGAGCCCTAACTTTTCCGAAAACCCCGCATGGCATCTGGCCGCTGAAGCTTTGCGCCAAGCTCGCGCCGCCGCAAACAACGTTCTAAAAAAAATTTCCGCCACCCGTATCGCCCTCGTCCTCTCCACGACCAAGGCCAACATCACTGCGCTGGAATTACTTTCCGAAAACCAGCCGTGCTCCGAAACCGCCCGCCGCCATCTGCGCGCTGATTTGCTCGCAGAAGATTTGGCAAAAGAATTCGGCGCGCATGGACCAGTCCAGACGGTTTCTGTCGCGTGCGTTTCCGGCCTCGTCGCGATTTCGCAGGGCGCAAAAATAATCCAGCGCGGCGAAGCGGATGCGGTGCTCGTCGTCGGCGTGGATGCACTTTCTGAATTTGTTGTCGCTGGCTTCACCGCGCTCAAGGCGCTCGACCCGCTTGGCTGCCGCCCGTTTGACCGCGACCGTTGCGGCTTGAGTCCCGGCGAAGCAGGCGCGGCAATTATTTTGGTGCGCGAAGATTTCGCTCCAAAGACTGTGATAAAAATCCGCGCCTTTGGCGGCAGCAACGACGCGAACCATCTCACCGGCCCCTCGCGCGATGGTTCAGGATTGGCGCAGGCCATCCGCGTGGCGCTGGACGCCGCGAAACTTTCGCCAGGGGAAATTGATTTCATCCACGCGCACGGAACTGGCACACCTTACAACGACGCGATGGAAGCGCTGGCGTTGAAAACTATTTTCGGCAACGCCTGCCCACCGGTCAGCGGCGCGAAAGGAATGTTGGGCCACACGCTTGGCGCAGCGGGTGTCATCGAGACAATCTGCTGCGTGCTGGCAATGGAAAATAATTTTTTTCCCGGCACGCCGCGCTTGAGTTCACCAGCGGACGGCGCGCCTGCGAGTCTCGTGCGCGAATCGCGTTCGGTCACAGGGTTAAAAAATGTTTTGAAACTCAATACCGGTTTCGGCGGGATGAATGGGGCGCTGGTTTTAAGTTGCCACAAAGATTCCGCTCACCGCTATTCGTCAATCGCAGTTGGGTAGCGGCGGGGCAATACGACGCGGAACGTCGTGCCCGTTTCGGCTGAGCTGGCGATTTCCAAACTGGCATCCAGCAGTTCGCACAGACGTTTCACAATCGAAAGCCCGATGCCTTCACCCGGCGGCTGATGAGCGGGCCGGTGGGGAGCGGAGGCGTCTTGAGGTTGCGTCAGCACATGCGAGGTTTCACCTTTGATGGCGGCGGACTTTACATCCACCTCCTTGGCGCTCGCGGTGGCCTCCTGCAATCCTTTTAGCATGGGAGCGCCGGAGCTGGCCGCCAATCCGGGGCCAGTATCTTTAACCATCAGCCACCAGTTTTTTTCTTCCGCGCCCCAGCTCACGATGACGCCGCCGTGTTCGGTATATTTAAGCGCGTTGATTAAAAGATTTTTTAGCAGGCGACGCACTTTGTCGGCATCACCGTCAATGGTAAGCGAAGCCGGCCCGTTAGTTTGCAGAAACAGGCCGCGTTCGTGGGCCATGGATTGATTGATCTGGCCAAGTTCCGTAATCAGGGCAGCGGCGTCAAACGTGGAGATTTTCCGTTTTTCCTGACCGGCCTCCAGCCGCGCCAGCACCATCAATTCATCCAGCGTCGCGGTGAGACCCTGCACGGCTCGCTGTAGGAATGCCGCCGTTTCCACTCGTTGTGCTTCAACCAGGTTGGGCTTGCCAATCTGCGTCGCCGCCATGCTGACGCCGAGGGCGTCGCTGTTGAGATCATGCACAGCCTGATGGATGAGGGTGGCGCGGCGCTGCTCGATTTCATTGACCTGGGCGAGTGCGCCCATGAGGTCGCCCAACCGCCCGGAGGCTTCCGCCTGCTGCATGCGTTCGTATTGGGCGGCGCTCTGGCTCACGGTGTCATGGATCAGGTTGAGCAACTCCTGATTTGCCTCCAGTAGCGCCGCGGGTTCCAACTCGGGATGAGCCGCCGCGATTCGCCCCAGTTCCTCGAACAGGCAAAAGTGGAGATTGCCACACTCAAGCAAGAGTTCCTTCAACCGATACCCCTGCTGCCAGCGTTGCAATCCGTGCTTCGCCTCCTCTAACTTTTTTTTGATGTCGGCGGCCTCGGCGTCCACCCCGCCCGGACGGGAGCGGAGCTTGAGCTCAAAGGCATCAAGGATCTGCGGGATGTGATCGCGAAATTGCCCGGTGGTGAGCGCGCGCTCCGTCGTTTGTTCGGGATCGGCGCGGGCCGCCTTGCGCCAGGCCAGCAGGATGGCTTCCCGTCGTTCGGCTAGGTGATAACTGAAGGCAGCTAACTGTTGGCTCGTGGTCAAGGGCATAAAATTACGGGGCTACTAGGTTAGGAAGTAATTTGACCATTGATTTAACTGGCGCAATAGTTTTTTTGATTGGGTTGGTTAAACGCCACTCACATTTCTTTAAGAATAGGGGAAAATACTTTTAGGGAATACTGTAAAGTTACGGAGGTGCCGCGAGGTCTGGTCCAGAAGTTCTCGATGCCGCTGATGTGGTTTTACTGGCGACAGATTAAATTCAGTCAGCGGTGAATCGCCGCAGCGGTGGATAAAACTCAAGATTATTCGTGCAGTGTTTTAGCCCACAGCCAAAGACATTTTCATGCGGCGGCGACGAATTTGTTTGAGCAATTTCAGGCGTTCCGCTATCAGAATCCTGACACACCGTGTTTAATCAGTGAAGGAAACCAAAAAACAAGAACCGCCGTTGCTGGGACTCTTCTGGCTGTATGAAGTGCCGTTCCTCGCGCTAATTGCTTTCGCGCTTTACAAGGCCTCGCCGGATTTTCGTGGTTCGCCGTGGCCGCTGCAATGGTTTGGCGCGGCCATCATCGGCGGCGTCGTGATGCTGGCGCTGCGTTGCCGGACGGAATGGCAGGCGCTGCCAAACAAATTTTTCTTTTTCGGGCTGGCGGCGGTTTGGACGGCGCTGTTCGTCTGGCTGGGCAATTCTACGTTTGGCTATCTGGATTCGCCGTCACTGTTTGCTTGGGTGTTCGATACCTACACCTCGCCGGAATCGGACAGTTCGCACGGTTTATTTATCCCGTTCGCCGTGCTGGGGCTATTGTGGTGGAAGCGCGGGCAAATCAGCGCGCAACCGTTGGCACTGTGGTGGCCGGGAATTTTGTTCGTGGTGGCCGGATTATTTTTTCACCTGCTCGGCTACGTCGTGCAGCAGCCGCGTTTGTCGTTCGGCGGATTTCTAATCGGGCTGTTCGGCCTGATGGGGCTGGCGTGGGGACGGCACTGGCTGCGCGCGAGTTTGTTTCCGCTGTTCCTGCTGGCGTTCTGTATGCCCACGCCGGGGCTGGATGGCATCACGTTCAAGATGCGGCTGTTGGTGTCGTGGATCGTGGAGCACATCGCGCATCTCGGCCTCGCGCCGGAACTCGTGCGTGACGGCACACAGTTGTTTGATGCGCAGCACACGTTCGCCTACGAGGTGGCGGCGGCGTGCAGCGGCATCCGCAGCCTGACGGCGCTGCTCGCGTTGACGACGATTTATGCGTTCATCGCGTTCAAGACACCGAAGCTGCGCGCGGTGCTGATTGCGTCGGCGTTTCCGCTGGCGATTTTGGGAAATGTTTTTCGCCTGTGCTTTACCATCATGGTGGCGGAGCTGGGCGGGCAGGCGGCGGGCAAATCGGTGGAGACGAACGCGGGTTTCCTGACGTTCGCCGTGGCCATCGGCTGCATTTATTTCCTCGCGCGCTGGTTGGAAAAATTTGAACCCAAAACGCCGCCGCCGGCAACGCCATGCTGAAATCTAAAATTTTTCTGGGCGCGGTCGTGCTGGCCTTGATGGGTGGCACGTCGCTGTTGCTGCTGCACATGAAATCTCACCAGCGCCTCGGCGAACCGGGCGTGAAGACGCGTCCGCTCGCGGGCGAACCCGCCGGGAGCCGCCGCTTGGAAATCCTGATGCCGGAATCCGTGCCGGGTTTCACTTCGGAAATTTCCACCAACGGCGAAGCGGTCATCCAGCAGCTTCCACCCGACACGAGCATTCGCGTGCGGATGTTTCAGGCCACGGATGGCTTCTTCGTGCAACTGACCACCGTGCTGATGGGCACTGACCGTTCGAGCATTCACAAGCCGCAGATTTGCATGACGGGTCAAGGCTGGTTGCTGGATGCGAACCATTCCATCGTTGAGCCGATCCGGCTGGAGCGCCCGCAGCCCTACGATCTGCGCGTGAATAAACTCGTGGCGGGAAAATATTTCGCGGGCGTGGACGGCAAGCCGCAACTCGTGCGCGGCCTCTACCTCTACTGGTTCGTGGACGCGACCCAGCTCACCGCCAACGCCAACCAATGGATGCTCTGGTTGATGCCGCGCGACCTGCTGCTCAATGGATTGCTGGAGCGCTGGTCTTACATCTCGGTTTTTTCCGCCTGCGCCCCCGGCCAGGAAGACGCGACGTATGCGCGCATGAAAAAATTCATCAACGCCGCCATCCCCGAATTTCAACTGGTGCCGAAAGCCGGTGGATGAAATAAAATGATTCCTGTCAGCCGTTAGAAAAAAACAAAATCATGCTGCAACGCGACCGCCAGCTACGCACACAAATCTATCAGCTCACGGACTCCTGTGTGTTCGCCGCGAGCTTCTGGCTGGCGTTCGTCATCCGCAGCGACCCCACGTTCACCACCTTCTTCAACGGCACGCTCGGCACCTGGTTTCCCTCCTTGCACATGGAGATGATTCCCCCCAACTCCATCGAGCAAGTCATCTGGCTGTTCTTCGCGCTCGTCCCCGCCGCGCCGCTCGTGCTGGAGTCGCAAGGCTTTTACAACCGCCCGCTGCTCACCGCGCGCGCGGCGATGTTTTGGCCGCTGCTGAAAGGCTGCTTCATCTTGAGCATCGGGCTGGTGCTGCTGCTGTTCATGTTCAAGGAATCGAACACCACCCCGCGCGGAACCATGGTGTTCTTCGGCGTCATTAGCTTCGTGCTCGTGTGGGCCAAGGAAGAGGCTTTCCGCCTCGCCCTCCGCAGCCGCCTAGCCAAGGCGCAATACAAACGCCGCATCATCCTCGCCGGCACTCCCGATGAAATCGCCCGCCTTCGCCGCATGGTGCAGGCCCACGCCGCGAACAGCATCGAGGTCGCCGCTGAATTCAACCTCGCCCACACCACCCCTGCTCAAATCATTGAGCTGCTGCACGAACACTCCGTCAGCGGCGTCCTCGTCAGCGCGCGCCACGCGCAATTCGAACGCGTCGAGAACATCATCCTGCTCTGCGAAACCGAAGGCGTCGAAGCCTGGCTCTTCGCTGATTTCTTCGCCACCCAGATCGCCCACGCCAGCTTCGACGAAATGTTCGGCAGTCCGCTGCTCGTCTTCCGCACCACGCCGGAAACCTCCTGGCAGATGCTCGCCAAATGGGTGATGGATTTCGTCGGCGCGTTTCTGATGGTGGCAGCGCTGTTTATCATCCCGGTGATCCCGCTCATCGCGCTGCTCATCAAGGTGACGTCGCCCGGCCCCATCTTTTTCCGCCAGCAACGCTCCGGCGTGAACGGCGCACCGTTTGAGATCTTCAAATTCCGCACCATGGTCACCAACGCCGAGCAGTTCCAGCACGAACTCGCCGCGATGAATGAGATGACCGGCCCAGTCTTCAAAGTCACCAACGATCCCCGCATCACGCCGCTCGGAAAAATTCTCCGCAAATACAGCCTCGATGAACTGCCGCAGCTCTTCAACATCCTGCGCGGCGACATGAGCCTCGTCGGCCCCCGCCCGCTGCCCGTGAACGAAGTCAAACGCTTCAACGACCTCGCCCATCGCCGCCGCTTGAGCGTCAAGCCCGGCCTCACCTGCCTCTGGCAAGTGCAGGGACGCAACAAAATTTCTGACTTCAAGGAATGGGTGCGCCTCGACCTCGAATACATTGATAACTGGTCCATCTGGCTCGACATCGTCATCCTCCTCCGCACCATCCCCGCCGTCTTCTGCGCTACCGGCGCGAAGTGAAATTTCCCGCGCTGGCCGGCCGGCTTTTGGTGGGGCGCGCGTCCCATCGCTGACGTTGCCATGAAAAGTTAATTTCTCCTCACCACCACGCTGCCCGACGAACAAAAGACCGCGCCGTTGAAGGAACCAAACGAGTAGGACAGTTCAAATAATCTGTGGCCGCAATTTGTCTGCCCGCTAGAAAATTCCGCGAGGTTTTGGAGTGCGGCAGTCCAAGACGCTACCGCGCATGGCGTCAGCACCAGAAATGTTCGACTCCCTCGGCTTTGCCTTCTCTGCGTTCTTGGCGGTTAAGTTTTCTTCTTCTTCGTGGGTTCCGGGCGGTATTCGAGGATTTCACCCGGCTGACATTGCAGATGTTCGCAGATGGCTTCCAGTGTGGAGAAACGGATGGCCTTGGCCTTGCCGGTTTTCAGGATGGAAAGATTTTGCGGCGTGATGTCCACGCCGTCGGACAAATCGTTCAGCCGCATTTTGCGCTGCGCGAGAACCACGTCGAGATTGACGATGATGGGCATAAAATTTTTTACCGCTAATCCGCGCTAATCTTCCGCTGATAAAAAATTCAGATTAGCGTTTATTAGCGAAGATTGGCGGTTCAAACCGTGAGTTCCTGTTCCTCCTGAATCTTCCGCCCTTCGTCCATGATCCACGCTACGAAGATGATGAAGAAACCTTGAAACAAATTATTTGGCAAGGACGACAGGTCAATGTTCATAACGTCCCCAACCGACCACACCATCTTTGAAAGTTGAAAACCAATTTCCAAAAACGGGATGGCAACTATCAGCCAGCCAAGCCGACGAATGCAAGTCACGTTTTCGCTCCCAAACAAAATCCCTTTTTCTAGGTTTGAAAAGAGACGGTAAAACAGCCAGATCGCCCGCCAGATTAATGTTCCAAAAAATCCCCAGAACACAAAGTAAAGCCAGCTCACCTCCGGCTTGAAGTTGGAAAGACAGAGGGGGCTTCTGATGGAAATGATGCCTATGTGGGCGGCGTTCTGATTTCCGGCGGGAAGCACTGTGCCGGGAGACGCCACCCTCGAAATGGTGGCTTCGGTTTCAAGCGGGGGGTTTAGTGGAAGCACTGCGTCAGGGAAAGCGACGGCGGAGGCAACCATAAATAATACGAAGCCAAACGCGGCCAGACTCACCCATTTGAAAATTCTAGCCACAAGCTGGATGCGCTCCAGCCGTTCCCGACCCGTTGGCTGAATCCAAAGCCGTCGAAACGCCAGATAAAGAACTAGCATAACAGCGAGCAGAATGAGCGAAGGCAGAGAAATCATGGCCGCACTCTGAACTCACTCAACCCGCAAGTCAACTACTATTTATTGTTTTTCGATAAATAGTTTTCGTTTTGCGCGACATCTCCACATTCAAACGCTCCGCGGAAAACTTTTCCACCACTTCCCCGGAAGCAGGCCGAGCGCAATAAATCCAAGCTGGCTGACGACAAACAGCACCAGCCATTTGAACGCCGCGTCCGTAAAACCGTAGCTGTGCAGACCGATGCCCAGCATGTTCACGCCGAACCATGACCAGCTCGTGACGATGTTCCCGCCGATAGCGCACACGACCAGGCCGCGTTCGCGGATGATGCCGCCCCAGCGCAGGTGCAGGATGAGCGCGTTCCACAGCACGATGATGAGCGCGCCGTTTTCTTTCGGGTCCCAACCCCAAAACCTTCCCCACGATTGATCCGCCCAGATGCCGCCGAGCACCGTGCCGACAAAACTGAATAGCGTCGCGAAACAGACGATTGCATAAATCATCCGCGCCAAAGATTTGCCCGTCGCCTCGTCCAACGTTTTCGTGAACAGGCCGCGCAAAATATAAACCAGCGCCAGAAATCCCGCGACGAACGTGCTCGCGTAACCGACCGTCACGGCGACGACGTGCGTGGCGAGCCAGAAATTCGTGTCCAGCACCGCGCGCATCATTTCCATCGTGTCGCCCTCGAGCGCGAGGTGATGCGCGATGATGAGCGTGATGAAACCGATGCCGGAAGCGGTGACAAGGCCGATGCCATTCTTGTGAAATTTTTCCAAGATCAATCCCAGCACACACGCGCCCCAGCCGATGAAGATGGCCGACGAATAAAGATTCGTCACCGGCGGCCGACCCTCCAGCACCATGCGGTAAATCAGCCCGGTCGTGTGAATGATGAGCGCCAGCGCCGTCAGCCAGAACGAGGAACGCCGCAAGGTTTCTGAAAGATTGAACCACGAAAAAATCGCGAGCAGCCCGGCGAGAACGTAGATGACCATCGCGTTGTAAAACGGCTCCATCTGGTTGAAGAAAACTTCCGCGCGCGCTTTTGCCAGCGCCTTCGTCTGCATCGGCACGAGCGAGGAACGGTAGTCCTTCAGCGCGGCGTTGAACTCATCGGGGTTATTCGCCGCAAGTGCGCCGGACATTTTCGCGTAATCGCGGATCGCACCGTCCACCGGCACACCGCGCGGCGCGTCCAGCAGCGCCTCGCCGGTTCGCCGCCATTCGCGGGAATTTTCCAGCGGCGGCAAAATCAGCGGCGGCTCCAGACTGATTATGAATTGAAAGGCCTGAATGTAACCCGCGAACTGCGCGAACATCTGCTCGTCAAATTTTTCCCCGGCCTGCTGCGCTTTCGCCGCCTTGACCGCAGCGGGAATCATGGCCTCATACGCCGCGAGTTCCGCCGGCCAATTCGCCACGTCGGCGGGTTGCACCGCATTTTTCAACTGCGCGTAGAGCAGGATGCGCTGGTTCAGCTTCACCACCGCGCGCTCGTAGGCCGTGCGGTTTTGCGCGACGGTGTTCGTCCCGATCCGCTGGCTCTCGCGATGAAGTTCTGGAAAGGAGACCGAAATCTGGTTCCACGAATAATGTTTCCCGTCAGATTTTTTCGCCGCGTCTTTCTCCGGCAATTTCAGCAACGCGATCAAATCTGGATTGTCCACGCGAAACGTCGGCCACTTATCCGCCACGGTGGAATTCATCATCGCGTTCGCCAGCCATTCGCGGGCAGGAATGATGCGGGGCTTTTCGTTCCACGCCTTCCACGGTTCGAGGTTGAGCGTCTGCTTCTCGCGCAGTTGCAGCAGCGCGTTGCGCGCGAGCGAATCCAGCGGCTGCACCCGGCCGTTCGCCGTCACGGGCAGCTCACCGAATTGCGCGAACGCGAAATCCTTGTCCTTCACCGGCGACAGTTTTCCGAAAAACCACAATGCCATCGCCAGCATCAGGAACAGAGGAAACCATTTTTGAAAAAGCTTTTTCATTTCGTTTTCCTTTTTGAAATGAAGCCGACGAGATGAAACATGAATTGAATCACGAGTCCCGCCGCCACCATGCCGCAGCCGAGATACGGCGTGAGCCAGCCAGGGTTGCGGACGATTTGGAACACCGAGTTCGGCGTGCGCCCGGCGCGCTGCGTGGCTTCGCCTGCGTCCATCTGCAACTGATAAAACGTTAGCCCTGCATAGCGCAACGGGGCGTTCATGAAAATATCCGTCTCGCGATTTTCCTGCGTCGCCGAATTTTGCAGGCGCACGCGGCTGCGAAAATCTTTCGGGATGTCCGTGCCTTCATAGACTGTGTGCGTGGCCTTGAGCAGTGTCAGCGAAAAGGGAAACCGCTCCCGCGCCGGGCGCAGCGCGAGGGTGAAATTTTTTCCACCAGCGGAAATGGACTGTGCCGCTGTCAGTTGCCCGACAATTTTTCCCGCCATCTGCGGACTCATGCGCGCGTAAGTCGCACCGACGGACTGCACCATCGCTTCATCGGTCGCCCAGTTGGAAACAATCCAGTCACCGAGCGAGCCGTTTGCGCCGAGAATTTCAATCACCGCCGTCGGCACATTTTTATCGTCCATCGTTTTTGTTTCAACCACGGGACGGAAATCAAAATTCACCGCGACGCCGTTCGTCGTGAGTGGCGGTGCGTTCTGCATCATCGGCGCGCGGAACGATGGCTCGGAATTTTTCCAAAAATTTTTCACGCGGAAGGTGAATGGCAGGTTGTCAATCTTCACCGTGCCGCCCGCCTGAAGCAGGCGTTCTGAAATCGCCGTTTCCTCGTCGCCATTATTGAAAACCAGTTCGCAGTGCCGCGCGTCCTCCGCGTAAGCCTTCGTCTCTCCTTCCGTCAGCCGCATCTGTGATTCATGCGCCATCATGTCCGTGATAAGCTGGCCGACGAGCAGCAGGATCACACCGCTGTGTGCGAGCTGGATGCCGATTTTTTTCACCGAAAGCTGAAAACGATAGACGTGCGCACAAATTAAATTCAGCAGCAGCATCGTGCCGAGGAGATAACCACCGGGCAGCACGAACGGAATTTTTTTGCCGAACAGGTCGAGGCCGAAGATGAACCACTGGCGGAAGTAGCGCGCCTGCGCGTTGTAAAGCCCTTCGTCCACCTGCGCAATCGTGCCGACGAAAACCAGCACGATACAAAACGCGAGCAGCGTAACGGTCAGTTTCAGCGAAGTGAAAAACTGGACTATTTTTTTAATGGGCATCGGGGTATGGCAAATCAAAACCGCCTTGGCACACGGCGCGGGATTTTCTCCCTCGCCCCCTTGGGGGAGAGGGCCGGGGTGAGGGGGCATCGGCTTGCAAACGGACGCCCAACTTGCCTGAACCACGCTGCCCCCTCACCCTAACCCTCTCCCCCGAGGGGGAGAGGGAACCGGAAGCGGCAAGTTTGCAGCGCGGGCTAATGTCAGTTTGAAATTCCATATTTGGCCGTCTGGACGAATTTTAGAAAAATTTCCTTCTGCGCCGCCACGATTGCGTCATCACCCATCAACTTGTAAAACCACGTCTGGCCGCCGTGCGGAACGACCGCCGCGACGAGGCGCGCGGGTTGGCCGGTCTTGGCGTTCGTGCCGGAAAAATCCACAACGCTCGCCGAGCCGGAAGCGTATGTGTTTTTCGCCAGTTCGGTTTCGTCGAACGGATTTAACCCAAGCTGTCCGCGCCAGCGATTGACGTTCGCCAACATCCCGCCGCCGTCGCGAAGAAGCTGGCTGATGTTCACGTCCGCCTTCGCGCCGTTGGCCGCGATGGAAAATTTGGCGAACAACATCGGGCCTGCGTCAGCGGCCTGCCAACCGGATGGAACTTCCCAGATAGAATTGCCCGTCGGCGCTTCCACCGCCGGAGTCGTGGCGACTGGCGCGGGCGGCGTTGCGTCGAATAAAACAGACTTGAGGAACGCGAAAAAATTTTCCTTCTGCGCGGCGACCGCCGCATCTGCACCGGTTATTTTGAAAAACCAAGTCATCTCACCACGCGTTTGCATGGCGACGAGGATGCGCGCGGGAAATTTCCCCTCCACCAGCGGCGCTTCACTGACGAGGCTAAAAAGTTTTCCCGTGCCGCTGCCAATCGCGACGGTTTCCGACTCCGTGTTCGTCGTGGCCGACAGTTTCAACTGGTCGCGCCACATATTGACGATTTGAAGTTCTTGTCCCGCCACCGGCATCGGCAGCACACCGATGTCGGCGACTTGTCCATCTGCCGCCGTCGCCTCAAAGCTGGCCACGCGCATATTACTGGCGGTCTTTTCGGTCCAGCCCGGCGGCAGCGTCCAATGCAATTGCGGCGTGGCGGCAGCCATTTCACCGTGCGCTGGCGCGGCAACTTCCGTGGCAGTGACTGGCGGAACCGAAGCTTCTTCCTTCGCGACGTGATAAACTTTCACGTCATTCTTTTCACAGCCCGCCAGCGCAAACGCGGCAAGAACAATTACCGCTGAAAGTTTTTTACGCATTTTAGCTCACTTGCATGTTGAGGAGAAATTCAATGTTGCTCTTCGTCTTCTTCAATTTGCCAAGCATCAAGTCCATCGCCTCGACCGGCGGCACGCCCGTGAGCGCGCGGCGCAGCATGACGACGCGGCTAGCTTCATCGGGATGGTAGAGCAATTCTTCTTTACGCGTGCCGCTGCGCTCGACGTTGATCGAGGGAAAAATGCGGCGGTCCACGAGCGCGCGGTCCAGATGCACTTCCATGTTGCCCGTGCCTTTGAACTCTTCAAAAATAACTTCATCCATGCGCGAACCCGTGTCCACGAGCGCCGTGGCGATGATGGTGAGCGAACCGCCTTCTTCGATGTTACGCGCCGCGCCGAAGAAACGCTTGGGCTTGTGCAACGCGTTGGCATCCACGCCGCCGGAGAGAATCTTGCCGGAGTGCGGTTGCACGGTGTTGTAGGCGCGCGCGAGACGCGTGACGGAGTCGAGCAGAATCACGACGTCGCGTTTGTGCTCGATCATGCGCTTGGCTTTTTCGATCACCATTTCGGCGACCTGCACATGGCGTTCGGGGGGTTCATCGAAGGTCGAGGAAATG
>JANOBC010000103.1:0-20368 GCA_031411455.1 Limisphaerales bacterium | reverse complement strand
TTCGTCGGGATCATTCGTGATCATCACGACGGTTTTTTTGTTCTGCGACCAGATGCTGGAAATTTCATCCTGCAACGTCGCCCGCGTCAACGCATCCAGCGCGGAGAGCGGTTCGTCGAGCAGTAGAATTTCCGAATCCATCGCCAGCGCGCGCGCCACGCTCACGCGTTGTCTCATGCCGCCGGAAAGTTCGTGCGGCTTTTTGTCGCGCGCCGGAGTCAGGTTCACCATCGCGATGTATTTTTCAACGTGCTCTTTGCATTGCGCGCCGGGCCAATTGGGATTCACGGCTTCGACGGCGAGCAAAATATTTTCGAACACCGTGAGCCACGGCAGCAGCGAGTAGTTCTGAAAAACAATGCCGCGATCCGGGCCGGGGCCGGTGATTTCCAAGTCGTTCAACTTCGCTTCGCCCGTGTCCGGCTTGAGCAAACCGGTGATGAGATTGATGAGCGTCGTCTTGCCTGCGCCGGAGAAGCCGACGATGGCCACGAACTCGCCCTTCTCGACGGACAGGTTCACATCCTTGAGCACCGGCGAGCCGCCGAAGCTTTTCGAGACGTTATTTAATTCGAGATAAGCCACAGGTCAGGCGGTTTTGAATTTCTTTTCCACCACGCTCATCAAGCGGTCGAGGATGAAGCCCACCACGCCAATCGTGACGATGCAAAGAATGATGTGCTCGTAAATCAGCGCGTTGTATTCCTGCCAGAGGAAGCCGCCGACGCCGGGACGGCCGGTCAACATTTCAGCGGCGACGATCACGAGCCATGCGATGCCGAGGCTCAAACGAAAGCCGGTGAACATATACGGCAGCGACGCGGGGATCAGAACCTTGAACAAAGTTTTCGTGCGTGAGAGTTTCAAAACTTTGGCGACGTTCAAATAATCCTGCGGAATGGCGCGCACGCCGACCGCCGTGTTCAAAACCGTCGGCCACATGGAACAGACCGCGATGGTGAAAAGCGCGCCCAACTCGGAAGCATTTTTCCCCGCGCCCATGAAGAGAACAAGACCGAGCGGCAACCACGCGAGCGGCGAAACCGGGCGCAACACTTGGATGATTGGATCAAAGGTTTTCGTGAAGGCTTTAGAGAGGCCGAGGAAAAATCCGATGGGTGTGCCGATGATGAGCGCGAGCGCGTAGCCCTTCGTCACGAGGATGAGCGAATACCAAGTGAAGCGCAGGATGCCTTGATCCATTTCGCCGCGCTTGGCGAACGGCTCCATGAGATACGGCTTGCTGGTCTCCCAAGTTTTCAGCGGCGTCGGCAAATCCTTTGCCCACGTCGCGCACGAGACCTGCCACAGCAGCAGCACGGCCACGACGCCGATCATCGGCAATACCAGCCAGTCGAATTTGAAAGTCTTCATAATTTCTGTTCCAAAGTTTTTTGCACCCATGTTTCCGCCGCCACCAATACCAACGTGAATCCGATGAGTGGTGAGGCGATGGTTTTCAAAATTGTTTCAGTCGTCTGCGCGTGGTGCAGCCAGACATCGCCCTGGTTCACCGCCGCCTGCAACAGGCCGGTCGTGAATCCCAGCTTCAGCGCGCGTCGCCAGACGGAGGATTGGCGGAGCGCATGTTGCCAGAGTTCGCGGCGGCCCGTTGCGGCGGCAGCCATAAATCAGCCTTTCACCGAGTTGACCGCGAAACCTTTGGCATACGCTTCGAGGTCGCCCTTGGGATCGAATGTCACGCCGTCGAACAATGTTTCCGCATCGTTGTTCGCACCGCCGTGCGTGTAGCCGACTTCCTTCATCGCTTCCTCATAAATGTCCGGGCGCATGACCTGCTTGGCGATGCCTTCGTAATCCGGCGCGCCCTTGACCAGACCCCAGCGGCGATATTGCGAGAGGAACCACTTGGCGTATTTGTATTGCGGGTAATTGCAGTTGCGGCTGCTGTAGATCATGTAGTTCGGATCTTCCTTCGTGCGGCCATCACCGTAATCGTAATGACCTTGTAGGCGACCGAGAATCGTCTTCGCATCGCAGTTGATGTAAGTCGGCTTGCTCACGAGGTCGCATTGCTCCGGGCGATTGTTCATGTCGTCGAGCCAGATGCTCGCTTCGTTGAGCGCCTTTAGCACGGCCTTGACGGTCTTCGGATTTTTGTCGGAGAATTCAGCGAGAAAGGCGCAAACTTTTTCTGGATGATCTTTCCACATATCCTGCGTGCTGACGCTCGTGAAACCGATCTTGTCCGCGATGGCGCGGGCGTTCCACGGTTCACCCACGCAGAAGCCGTCCATCTTGCCGATCTTCATGTTCGCCACCATCTGCGGCGGCGGCACGGTGATGAGCGAGACATCGGTGTCGGGATTAATTCCACCAGCAGCGAGATAATAACGCATCCACATCGCGTGCGTTCCCGGCGGAAACGTCATTGCAAAACTCAACGGCTCGCCGAGTGCGTTCGCCTGTTTGACGAAAGGCAACAGCGCTTTCGGATCAGCGCCGACTTTGCCCTTCCATTCAGATTTCAAAGTGATCGCCTGGCCGTTGCGGTTCAGCAGCCACGGAATGATCATCGGCTTCTTTGGCGAACCGGCGAGGCCCATCGTTGAGGCGAGCGGCATGCCGAGCAGCATATGCGTCGCTTGAATTGAGCCGCTGGAAAGTGAATCGCGGATGGCCGCCCAGTTCGCGCCCTTGGTCACGGTGGAAGCGATGCCGTATTTTTTGAACAGCCCTTTTTCGTGCGCGATGACGATGGGCGAGCAGTCGGTGAGTGCAATCATGCCGAAGTTCAGCGCGGCAGTTTCCGGCGCGTCGCTGGCGTAGGCCGTGCCGACCCAGCCTTTGGGCAGGCCGGCGAACAACGCGGTGAGCGTGGCGCCCTTGACGGCTTTGCCGAAAAATGCGCGGCGGGATAATTGAGACTTGGATGATTTCTGGTTTGTTTTCATGGTGATGATTTGGTTTTAGATTTCAGTGCCTCACGCCAGTGCCACGGCGGGCGCAAAAGAATTTTCTATTTCCGAACTCCCTTTGCGCGCTTCGCGGCCTTGGCGTGAGAGTTTGCTGGCCTGTTCAAAAATGTCGGTGCGGAAAATTTTCTTTGCGACGGCGAAGTTGATGGCGGACGGCTCCGGGCAAAGCCTGCTCGCGCGGACCAGGTCGAGCGCCCACGCGGCTTTGTCGCCGGACGGCTCGTTCGCGTTGTCGCGGTGAAAAATGCAGAAGTCGCTCACGCTGCGTTCCGTGTCGTAGCTGAAATCCAAGTTGCCGTTGATGCCGTGGCGCAACGCGTCCTTGGAAGTGCCTACAAATTCCTCACGCGCCAGCGTCTCAATCACGCGCTCGTGATTCCCCGGCTGGTCGCAAAACTCACACGCCTCGATCAGCGCGGCCACGAGCGCGACGTGTTCCTCGTGGCGCTTGGTGGCGAAATCGCTCCGCACCATCAGGACTTTTTCAGGATGCAGCGCGTCGAGTTCCGAACTCGTGGCCGCAATCCACCCGACGCGCGCTTGCACGGCCACGGAATTCCATGGCTCGCCCACGCAGAAGCCGTCGAGGTTGCCGGCTTTCAGATTGGCGACCATCTGCGGTGGCGGCACGACGACGATGCGCAAGTCGCGATCCGCATCAATGCCGTGCGCTGCAAACCAGCGGCGCAGCAGATGCCGGTGCGACGAGAAGGGGAACACCGCGCCGAACGTGAAAACTTTTTCGCGACGAGTGCGGATGATTTCTTCGCGGAGCGTTTTGCCATCGCGCACGCCGCGTTGCCACAGGTCGTTCGAGAGCGTGATGGCGTTGCCGTTGAGATTGAGGATGAGCGCCGTGAGGCAATCGCAAGCCACCGAGCCAAGGCCGAGCGTGGCGGCGACGGGCATCGCGGCGAGCGCGTGGGCGGCGTCGAGTTCGCCGTGGATGACTTTGTCGCGAATCGTCGCCCAGCCCAGTTCGCGGCTTAATTGGACCTTCACGCCAAACTTTTTGTAGAGGCCGAGTTCTTGGGCCATCACGAGCGGCGCGCAATCGGTGAGCGGCACGAAGCCGAGGCGCAAATTTTTATTTGGCACCCGGAAAAAACTGGCTGGCGATTTTTTGTTCATGGCTGGGTGAGTTCACCCATGCGCCAGGCTTTAGCCGTGACCGTGCCAAGCGGAGAAATCTGGCACGATGACTGCGTCGCTTTATTTCCATGACCAGAATGAAAGTGATTCATAAATGAGTGCGCCACTCGACAGCAGGCAACTTCGCGCGTTCCGCGTGCTGGCGCGCACCGGCAGTTTCACGCAAACGGCGCGGGAGCTGC
Source organism: Limisphaerales bacterium (assembly GCA_031411455.1). Classification (GTDB taxonomy): domain Bacteria; phylum Verrucomicrobiota; class Verrucomicrobiia; order Limisphaerales; family UBA11358; genus UBA11358. The sequence goes on along the minus strand of JANOBC010000103.1, from coordinate 16,095 downwards.
ACCTCACCCAAAGCGGCATCAGCCACTCGATGAAGGCGCTGGAAACGGAAACGGGCTGTCGCCTTTTGGACAGGCTGGGCAAGAAAGTTGTCCTCACGCAGGCGGGGGAACAACTTTTACAGCACGCGGAAAAAATATTATCCGAAATGGAATCCGCCCGCGAAGCGCTCAAGCAGCTTGGGAAATGGGGCAGGGGAAGGTTGCGCCTTGGCGCGAGCACGACGGCGTGCCAGCACTTGATTCCGCCGGTGTTGCGCGAGTTCAAGGAGAGTTTTCCCGAACACACTATCACGCTGGAGCCGGGCGACACGCCGCAGCTGGTTGGCTCGTTATTGAAACAGCGCATTGATCTCGCGCTTACGCTGGAGGCGGAGAAGGAGCCGCAGTTAGAATTTCACCCGCTGTTCAGCGATGAATTGCATTTCATCGTCTCCGCGCGGCATCCGTGGGCGCAGGCCGGGCGCGTGGAGCGGGAGGAAATTCCGCGCCAGAGCTACATCCTTTACAGCAAGCACAGTGTGACGTTCCGGCTGATTGAGGATTATTTCCGGCGCGAGGAGATGGTGCTGAACAGCATCCTCGAAGTCGGCAGCATAGAGGCGACGAAGGAACTGGTGAAGCTCGGTCTCGGCATCAGCGTGTTGGCACCGTGGGTGGCGCGGAAGGAAATCGAGGAAGGCTCGCTGATCGCGCTGCCGCTGGGGCGGAAAAAATTAGTGCGGCGCTGGGGCATTTTGCACTGGCGCGGCAAGCGGCTGAATCTGGCGGAGGAAACTTTTATCGGCCTATGCGAATCAGCCTGCGCGCCGATGCGGCTGGAGGCCGGCACTGGGAAAAATTGAGCCGGATGAATTATTGCGGCGGGATTTTTTTTCGCTGCGCGGGGAAATTTTATTGACACTCCGGGCGCTGGCGCAAAACATCCACGCAGTTGCCCGAAATACTTTTTTGATGTTTCTCAACCGCCAAGTCAAGTCGCTGCCGCGCTCGCGGCCTCAACCCCCTGCCGTTAAGTTTTACCTGTGAAGAACTATATCCTTGATACCAACGTCCTCCTCCACGATCCCAACTCGCTCCTCAACTTTGAAGATAACCACGTCCTCGTGCCCATCGAGGTCATCGAGGAGATTGACACCTTCAAACGCGAATCCACGGAACTGGGCCGCAATGCGCGCACGGTGTCGCGGATGCTCGACGGCTTTCGCGGCAACGGCAGCTTAAGCGAGGGCGTGAAATTGCCGAACGGCGGCAAACTGAAAATTGGTTTCCACAAGAACGGCAATGGCGAAACGATTTTCACCAAGGACTCGGTAGACAACCAGATTTTGTCCTACGCGGCGGGCATCAAGAAAGCGTCGCCGAAGGATGTGACGATTGTTGTCAGCAAGGACATCAACTTGCGGATCAAGGCCGACGCCATCGGCGTCACGGCGGAAGATTACGAGACGGACCGCGTGTTCATCACCGACCTTTACACCGGCATGATGGAAATGCCGGCGAGCGCCGACAAGCTGGCGAAATTTCGCGCGGACGGCGAACTGGAATTGAACGGCGGCAAACAATATTTTCCGAACGAGTATTGCACGCTGGCGGACGAAGCAAATCCGAAGAAGGCGGCGTTGACAAAAGTGGACGCGACGGGGAAAAAATTAATTCCCATCATGGACTCCCGCGAAAGCATCTGGGGCATCAAGCCGCGCAACCGCGAGCAGCACTACGCGTTCGATGCGCTGCTCGACGACCGCATCAAGCTCGTCACGCTCATGGGCAAGGCCGGCACGGGGAAAACGTTGCTGGCAATGGCCGCTGGTTTGAAGCGCACAGTGATGGACCGCGAATTTCGCCGGCTGGTCGTGGCGCGCCCAACGATTTCGATGGGCAAGGAGCTTGGCTTTCTCCCCGGTTCGCTCGACGAAAAACTCGCGCCGTGGATGCAGCCGATTCATGACGCGCTGGAAATGTTGAGCGACTTGAACATGGGCCAGGATCATCGCCGCAGCACGGACCTGATGCGGAGCGGGACGATTGTCGTCGAAGCGTTGAGCTACATTCGCGGGCGCAGCATCGCGAACCAGTTTATGATCATTGACGAGGCGCAGAACCTGACGCCGCTCGAAGTGAAGACCATCATCACGCGCGTGGGCAGCGGGACGAAAATTGTTTTCACCGGCGATCCCTACCAGATTGACAATCCCTACGTTGACTCTTCCTCGAACGGTTTCAACTATATCATCAGCCGTTTCCGCGATCAGGCCATCGCCGCGCACATTGAATTGCAAAAAGGTGAGCGCTCCGAGTTGGCGGAACTGGCGGCGAACATTCTCTGATTGAGCGGATGCGGCATGGATCTGCGATCAGGTGGTCGGCCTTGATTTTGCAAGTTGACAAAAACCTTAAGTCGTCTGAATTTAGGGCGACTTAAGGAATAATAATTTATGATCTCAAACGAACGTCCATCCCCGTATGGCCGCCGTCCCTACCAAGGCTCCAGCTTTGGTGCAGGCAGCTACGGCAATTCTAAATATCCGCAGCATCAACCGCCCCGCCCGCCAGTGCAGGAAGACACGCTCCGCAGCGCCGAGGTGCAGATTGAGCGGAAGAGTTTTTTATTCGCCCTAAAAGAAAATCCGCGCGGACGTTTTCTCCGCATTACCGAAGAGGTGAATGGACGGCGCGACACCATTATCATTCCCTCGACCGGCCTCGCCGAATTCAAAAAAATCGTGGAAGAAATGGTGAAACTTTCCGAGGAAACGCCCGAGAAACTCCCGCCGGAATCGCCGGAAACGCCCGACCCGATGGCGTGAAAATTCTTAACGGCTGCAAACTCCGGCGGAATTATTCTGCCGGAGTTTTTTTCTTGCGCGCTTTGGCGGCGGGCTTCACGGGCTTGGCGTCGTTCCACAAACCTTCGAGGTCGTAGCGCGTGCGGGCTTCCGTGTGCATGACGTGGACGATGACATCGAAGTAATCCAAAACAATCCAGTTGCCGGAAACCGCACCGTCTATGCGCGCGGGGCGCAGGTCGTGTTCATCGCGAAGCTGGCTGGTGATCTCCTCCACGATGGCGCGCAGATGCGGCTGGCTCGTGCCGGTGGCGATGACGAAATAATCCGTCACGCTCGACAGCTTCGCCACGTTGAGCACGACGATGTCTTCGGCTTTTTTATTGTCTGCGAAATCGCGGCAGAGCAGCGCCAGTTTTTTGGAATCCATAATTACGGGCAAGATTTAACCACAGATGGACACGGATGAAAGCTAAAGATATACCTTCGCCGCCCGAATCGCCTCCGCCACGGCGGGTGGGACGAGATTGTCAATCGTCAAACCCTTCTTCACCCGCGCGCGGATTTGCGAAGAGGAAACGCCGAAGGGAAAACCCTTCAGCACGCGCCCGCGAAAGGGGGCGGTGAAATTGGCGGTCGCCCCGCCGGGACGCGGCACGACGATGAACTCCGCGAGCCGCGCCAGTTCCATCGCCTCGCGCCACTCGGTCAGCTTCGCCACGTTGTCCGCGCCGATGAGGTAAAACAATTCCGCGCCGGGAAAACGTTTCGCGTAGTCGCGCAACGTATCAATCGTGTAGGAAATTCCGCCGCGCCGGATTTCCTGATCATCAATCTCGCAGTTTGATTTGCCAGCCAGCGCGAGGCGAAGCAGTTGCAACCGCACGGCGTCCGGCGCGGGCTGGCTGTCTGGCTTGAACGGCGACTGCGCAGCGGGGACGAAGAAAATTTTATCCAGCCCCAGTTCCTCCACCGCCGCCTGCGCGACGAGCAGGTGGCCGAGGTGAACCGGGTCGAACGAACCGCCGTAGATGCCGAGTTTCATGTTGAAAGTTGCTGGTTGCTGGTTGGGCGCAAGGCCATCACAGGTTTCAACTTGCAACTTTCAACCCGCAACCTGCAACCCATTTAACAGCACCGCCGCACGCCGTTGAACTTTTCTTCCGTGACCTGCATATAAATTTTCTGATCCGTGGGCGCTTCGCAGGCGCAGACTTGTTCCTTGGCGCGCTCTAACTGGGTTTCGCCGGACAATTCTTTCGCGAGGCCGAACGCGATGGCGGCGGCGCCGGCGACGCTGCGGAGATTTGGGCCGGTTTCTTTCAGCGCGTAATCCGGCAGAAACACGGGCGCGGTTTCGTGCAGCACGGCGGGCTTGCGGCGTGACAAAAGTAAAATCCATTCGCGCACGCTGATGAGAACGATGATGGAAACCAAAACGAGAAACGCGGCGGCGACGAGGGCGTCGAGGCGATTATTGAAAAGCTGGGCGCGCAAGCTCACCGCCGTCGCGATGGCTTTATCCAAAGCCGCCTGCGATTCTGAAGGGGGAATGATTGCGTTTGCAGCGGCAACCGAGGCATCAGTCAATTTGGCCTCGGCTGGGGGAAGTAATTCGTTTTGAATCTGCCGCGCTTTGGCCAGAAACCCAATGCGAATATCAGGGTGAAAAATTTTCTCCACGCCCGCCGTGAACGTCACCGCCAGCAGCCACACCAGCGGCACGAGCGTGACCAGCGCGAGCCACGGCGAACGGCGCGGAGCGTGGAGCATGGCTCCGCTCGTTACCGCTGCGGATGCTTGCGGAGCAATGTTCCGCGCTCCCAGCGACATCTTCAAAATAATCGTCGTCCCCAGACACAACGCGATGGCGGCGAGCATCTGGTTCGCGATACCGAACAGCGGCCAGAGCGAGTTGATCCCGCCCAGCGGATCGCGCACACCTTGAATGAGAAAATATCCCCAGCCTCCGACCATTAGCGCGGCGGCGATGGGGGCGGTGAAAAAGTTTTTCGGATTGCCCAGCGGCTGCCAGATTTTGCCGAGAACGCCTTGGAGCAGGTAGCGGCCAACGCGCGTGCCAGCATCCAGCGTCGTCAAAATAAACAGCGCCTCGAACATCACGGCGAAGTGATACCAGAGGTCGAGCCAGCGTCCGCTGACGGCCTTGGAAAAAATATGCGCCATGCCCACGGCCAGCGTCGCCGCGCCGCCAGTGCGACCGAACAAAGTTTTTTCACCGAGGTCGTGGGCGAGGGAATCCATTTGCGCCACGGTCACGGGAAAATTCAGCGCGCTGATTTTCGCCACCGTTGCAGCGGGGTCGCCCTTGACGTTCATCGAAAAATAAACCCCCGGATCCAGCGTGCAGGCGGCGATGAGTGCCATGATGGCGACGAAGGATTCAAAGCACATTGCGCCGTAGCCGATGGGGCGGGCGTAATTTTCCCGCGTGATGAGTTTGGGCGTGGTGCCGCTGGCGATGAGCGAATGAAAGCCGGAGATCGCGCCGCACGCGATGGTGATGAAGCAGAAGGGAAACAGCTTGCCCGCCACGACGAGGCCGGAGCCATCCACGAACTGCGTGAGCGCGGGCATTTGCAGGTGCGGCAGGGTGAAAAGAATTCCCAGCGCCAGCAGCAAGATCGTCCCCAGCTTCATGAACGTGCTCAAGTAATCGCGCGGCGCGAGCATGAGCCAGACCGGCAGCGTGCTGGAGATGCCGCCGTAAATAATGATCGTCCACGCCACCGAAATGTCGCGCAGCCCGAACACCTGCGACCAGTGCGGGCTTTCATAGACGAGCTTACCGCCCCACACGGCGAGCAGCAGCAGCGTGACGCCAATGGCCGTGGCTTCGAGAACTTTTCCGGTGCGCAAAAATCTCATGTAGCCGCCCATGAAGAGCGCGATGGGAATGGTGGCCCCGACGGTGAAGATGCCCCACGGACTTTCGGCGAGCGCCCGGACCACGACGAGCGCCAGCACCGCGAGCAGAATCACGAGGATGGCGAGAATCGCAATCACCGAGATAGCGCCGGCGGTGGAGTTCAATTCCTCCTTCACCATTTCGCCGAGCGATTTTCCGTTGCGCCGCATGGAGGCAAACAAAATCACAAAATCCTGCACCGCGCCGCCGAGGACGACGCCAATCAAAATCCACAACGCGCCCGGCAGGTAGCCGAATTGCGCCGCCAGCACCGGCCCGACGAGCGGCCCCGGCCCGGCAATCGCGGCGAAGTGGTGGCCGAACAAAATAAATTTGTTCGTGCGCACAAAGTCTTTGCCGTCGTCATGGACTTCGCAAGGCGTGGCGCGGCGGTTGTCCAGCAGCAGCACCCGATAGGCAAGCCAGCGGGAATAAAACCGGTAGCCGATGACGTAGGTGCAGACGGCCGCGATGAGGAGATAGGCGGAGTTGACGGGTTCGCCGCGCTTCAAGGCAATGGTGGCGTAGGCGAACGCGCCGAGTAATGCGAGCGCGAGCCAGAGGAGTGAGGCGAGAGTTTTTTTCATCGACAATAATGTTTCGTATTTGCGTGGCGCGAGGATTCGGACAAAATCCTAAATCGTAAATCCTAAATCGCAAATTCAAATGACTCGTCACTGCCATCAATGCGGCGAACCGTGGACGCTCGCCGGGAATCCCGGTCGCGGCGAAGTCTGCATGAAATGCCGCGCCGATCTGCGCGCCTGCCTGAACTGCCAGAGCTACGACCGCAACGTGGCGGAGCAATGCCGCGAGCGCCGCGCGGATTTGGTGACGGACAAAGCCTTGGGAAATTTCTGCGAGTATTTTGAATTCGCCCGCCGTCTCGCCGTGACGAAGGAGGTAAAACTTTCCCGCGAAGAAGCGGCGCGCGCGCACTTGAAGAAATTGTTTGGCGACTGAATCGCGGTTTCAGATGAGGCTATTTTTATTGAATAGCATCGCCGCGAATTCGGGATTGGCGGGGACGGTAAATATAAATTTGGTTTTATTGAAAAGGTTCGGCGCGTCGTTTAGTCTGGCGACCACCCATGAAACACCTTCACGTCCTTCTCTTTTGCCTCGCGGCTTTCCCCTTGCTGAATGCCCTCGCGGCGGAATCGTCCGACCCGCTCGCCGTTGGATTTCTTTCGCCGCCGGACTCGGCCCGGCCGCACACCTGGTGGCATTGGATGAATGGCAACGTCACCAAGGAAGGCATCACCGCTGACCTCGAAGCGATGCAGCGCGTAGGTGTCGGTGGCGTGCAGATCTTCAATGCCGGCGAAGGGATTCCCGCCGGGCCGGTGAAATTCAATTCGCCGGAATGGCACGAAATGTTTTCCTTTGCCGTCAAAGAAGCCGACCGGCTCGGGATCGAAGTGTGCCTCCATAACTGCGCGGGCTGGTCCAGCAGTGGCGGGCCGTGGAACTCCAAGGAAAATTCCATGCAGCGCCTCACCATCAGCGAAACAAAGGTGAGCGGCGGCCAAAAAATCTCCAGCGTATTGTCACAGCCGCGCACGGAATGGAATGTTTATCAAGACGTGGCGGTGCTGGCTTTCCGCACACCGGACGGCGAGGACGCATCCATGAAATCCGCCGCGCCGAAAATTTCCACGAGCATCACCAACTTAGACGGCGGCGTGCTGCTCGATGGCAATGTCGGCACGATTGTCTCGCTGCCGACGAACCGGCTGCCGCAGTTCGTGCAGTTGGAATTTCCGGTGCCATTCCTGTCGCGGAACGTCCTGCTTACGTTTAATCAGGGTGCGGGCGAGGTGAAAGGTGTCATTCAAGTTTCCGACGATGGTAAAAAATTTCGCGACGTGCGCGAGTTCACCACGCCGAACCGCCCGACGCGGCCGCTCACGCTCACGCTCGGTGGCAAGCTGGTTTCCGCCAAGTTTTACCGCATCAAATTCACCAAGCTCGGCAAGCGCACCAAAAATTTGAATCTCGCCGAAGTTGATTTTAGCCCGCGCCTGCGGATTGAGAACGTGGATGCGAAAGACGGCGACAGCGGCGGTTTTGTTTCCGCCTCGCCGACTGAAAAATCCGCGCCGGAAAATTTGCTCATCAAGCGCGCCGGCGTGATTGACCTCACGAGCCAGATGGATGCGAGCGGTTTTCTGAACTGGGACGCGCCCGCCGGCGATTGGACGGTTCTTCGCCTTGGCCGGACGCCGACGGGCCGAAACAACCATCCCGCGCCGGACGAAGGCACGGGGCCGGAGTGCGACAAGTTCAGCGCCGCCGCGCTCGACGCACACTGGGCGGGCTTCGTGCAGAAGTGCATTGATGACGCGGGGCCGCTCGCGGGCAAAGGAAAAGCGTTCAACAACGTTCTGATTGACAGCTACGAGGTCGGCGGCCAGAACTGGTCAGAAAATTTCCGCGCGGAATTTCAAAGGCGGCGCGGCTACGATCCGCTGAAATTTCTCCCAACCTTCACCGGTCGGGTGGTGGACAGCCCGGAAATTTCTGAAAGATTTTTGTTCGACGTGCGGCGGACGATTTCCGATTTGTTCGCGGAAAATTATTACGCGCATTTCACTGAATTGTGCCGCGCTCATAATATGATTGCGTCCATCGAGCCTTACACCGGGCCTTACGAATCCATGCAGCAGGGCGCGGCGGCGGAAATTCCGATGGGCGAATTTTGGGTCGGCGGCAACAGCATCAACTCATCCGTGAAGCTCGCCTCATCCGTCGGCCACATCTACGGGCGCAACGTCATCGGCGCGGAATCGTTCACCGCGTCGCCAGGCGCGCATGGCCGCTGGCTTGATGATCCTTACGCGATCAAGGCACTCGGCGATCAAGTTTTCTGCTTCGGCATCAACCGCTACATTTTTCACCGCTACGCGATGCAGCCGTGGACGAACCGCTGGCCGGGCATGACGATGGGCCAGTGGGGCACGCACTTTGATCGCACGAGCACATGGTGGGAACAGAGCCGCGCGTGGCTGAAATACGTCGCGCGCTCGCAATACCTTTTGCAGTCGGGCCGCTTCGTGGCGGATGCGGCGTATTTCTGCGGTGAAAATTCGCCCGCCGAAATGCGCGTCGGCAATCCTGCGTTGCCGCCGGGCTACGACTTCGACGCGCTCGGCACCGACGCGCTCAAAGACGCGACGATGGAAAATCATCAGCTCGTTTTGAAAAGCGGCATGAAATATCGCGTGCTGATTTTGCCGCCGGATGATCGAAACATTTCTCCGCCGCTCCTGAAAAAAATCCGCGCGCTCGTCGCGGACGGACTCACGCTCGTTGGCCCACCGCCGGAAAATGCGCCAGGTTTGGAAAATTATCCGCAGTGCGATACCGAGGTGAAAGCGCTCGCCGCCGAACTTTGGGGCAAATGTGACGGCCAACAAGTCACGCAGCACAAGCTTGGCAAAGGCCGTGTCTATTGGGGTGAAACAATGGAAAGGATTTTCGCCGCACTTGATGTAAAGCCGGATTTTGAATTTGATACGCAGGGCAAGCCGAAGCTGTCCTACATCCATCGCGTTGACGGCGACACTGAAATATATTTCGTCTCCAATCAGCGCGATCGTTTTGATTCGGTGGACTGCACGTTCCGCGTCGCCGGAAAAATTCCCGAACTGTGGCACGCGGACAGCGGTGTGATGGAACCGGCTCCGGTTTGGCGCGAAGAAAAAGGCCGCACGATTGTGCCGCTGACGTTTGATCCGGCAGGTTCGGTGTTCGTGGTGTTCCGCAAGGCGATGGGCAAAATGGATCACGCTGTTGCGCTGAAAAAAGTTACGCCGCCGGTTCATTTGCCGCCGCCGGTAAAACTGGAAATTTTCCACGCGAGCTACGAGGCCACCGATGGCGCGGGCAGCGCCAACGTGACCGCGCCAGTTGCCAAGCTCGTGGATGGCGGCGCACTCAAACTCACTGCCGACAACGACACGCTGGGCGGCGACCCCGCCGTGAACCACGCAAAGCAGTTACGCGTGGATTACTCGCTCGACGGCGAACACCGGACGGCGACGGTGGCGGAGAATGACGAATTGAAAATCGGCCGGCCGGTTGCGCAAGGCGAACCACCGACGTTTGGTTTGCGGGCGGAGGCAGATGGAAAAGTTTTTGTATCAGCCACGACGCCGTTCATGGTGGAACTCACCACCGCAGCCGGAAAGAAACTGCGCGCCGAAATTCAAAACGTGCCGTTGCCACAGGAGATTTCCGGAGCGTGGGACTTGAGCTTCCCGCTGAACTGGGGCGCGCCGGAAACCGTGACGTTTGACAAATTGAAGTCGTGGACGGATTCCGCTGACAGCGGCGTAAAATATTTTTCCGGCACGGCAACTTATGCGAAGGAGATTGAAATTTCTGCCGACGCTTTGAGCGCGAACCGTTCGCTATGGCTGGATTTGGGCCGCGTGAAAAATCTGGCAGAAATTTCGTTTAATGGAAAACCGCTGGGCATTTTATGGAAGCCGCCGTTTCGTGTGGACGTTACCGGCGCGGCGCAGCCCGGCAAAAATAAATTGGAAATCAAAGTCACGAATCTCTGGCCGAACCGGCTCATTGGTGACGAGCAACTCGCGAGCGACCGCGAATGGGACGGGAAAAAATTGAAGGAGTGGCCGCAGTGGGTGCTCGACGGCAAGCCGAGTCCGACGGGGCGACTCACGTTCACGACGTGGCATCATTGGACGAAGGACGATGCGCTGCTGGAATCGGGATTGATTGGGCCGGTGAGGCTTATTGCCGGGGTGGAAGTTCTGGCGAAGTAGTGGCAAGCCGGCCTTCGCTTCGGCGCGGCAATTTTTCTTTGTGCTCCGCACAAAGAAAAATTGGTGCGCACGAAAGGACTTGAACCTTCACGCCTTGCGGCACCAGATCCTAAGTCTGGCGTGTCTGCCATTCCACCACGCGCGCAACCGTTTATTAACAAGGCTTTGCGATAATCAGCCGGGGGCAAATTTGACCTTGTGCTAGTGTTGCCCGATGAAAGGCAACAGCCACACCTTACCTGAAAGTGATGGATGACCGCAAGCGCCCGATAGATCACGGTGGAAGAACCCCACTCCGGTAAAGCAGGTTCGCCGCGTTTCGCTCAAAGGTCTCAGCGCTTCCGCCTAGGCGCGCCAACAATTCGAAGAACTGCAGGTGAATCGTCGCCGGGGCAATTTGCTTGAGATGAAGCGCACGCCGACTACCGGCAGTGGCGGATTGTCGATTCTAACTCGGACTAGGAGAAGCATCTGAAAGAAATGGAGTCCCGTAAGACACCGGATTCCGATTGGCTCTTTCCCTCGCCCCGTCGCGGTGAGGAAGACCGCCTCATCAAATCGTTTCAGGAAAGTTTAATCTTGGCGCGCACGTGCGGAAAGTCGTCATCACGGAAACGGGACCGATGCTGGAAGATCAACGCAACCGCCTGTTCCGGCGGAAGGACATCGTCATTTTTCCGTGTTCAATCAGACGCCTTATGTGATGATGTCGTTGAATCATGAATGCCGCGCTACGATTTTTAATGAGTCTCGTGCTGGGCTTACAGGCATTGAGAGCGGGCATTGTTGAACCGATGGATGCACCGGGCAATGAGGGTTTGCCGGTGTCTGGGTGGTTGGTCCGAACCTGGCAGACGGACGAAGGTTTGCCGGACAACAATATCACGGGGGTGGCGCAGACGGCTGATGGTTACTTGTGGGTGGCTTCGCTGGGCGGTCTGACGCGTTTTGACGGGGCACGTTTCGAGGAGTTTTCTACCACCCATTTTCCCAAAGTGCCCAATCGCAATGTGCGGGCATTGTATCTGGACCGGCAACAGCGGCTCTGGTTGGCGCTGGATCGCGGGGCGCTGATCCGGGTGGGCGAAACCAACACGCACGTTTTTGATACCGCAGATGGTTTTTCGAGTTCGCGGGTGACCGTGGTGGCCGAGGATAACGCGGACGGCGTTTGGTTTGTGGCGGCCAACGAGGCCTATCGCATCCAAGGAGAGAAAGTGGAAAGATTGGGCGCGGAAAAGGGTTTGCCGACGGGCGGAAATACTTGGATGGCGACGGATGGACGCGGACAATTGTGGTTTGCTCGGGGTTCGCAATTGGGGGTGCTTGTGGACGGACAATGGCAGAAGCGGTTGACTTTAGACGCCAGTCTGGTGCGTTTCACGCCCGCCCGCTCGGGTGGACTTTGGATTTGCACGGCGACGCAAGTGTTGAAGTTTAACAAGGAAAACCAGCCAAAGAAAATCGTGAACCTGCCGGAACGCACGACGGTGCGGGTAATGTTGGAGGATCGTAGCGGGGCGCTGTGGATCGGGACGGGCGAAGGCGGATTGCTTCGGTGGTTTGAAAACAAACTTGAACATGTGTCCGTGTCTCACCCGGAAATTTCGGCGCTGACGGAAGATCGGGAGGGCAATCTGTGGGTCGGCACGGCGGGTGGCGGATTGAATCTGCTGCGCCGCCGAGCGGTGGAGATCGTCACGACAAAAGCGGGCTTGCCCTTTGAATCGGTTCGTTCCGTCTGTCAGGACCACCGGGGCGAGTTGTGGGCGGCGCTGCAAAACGGTTCGCTAGCGCACGGAAACGATTCGCAATGGAACACGGTGACCCCGGAACAAGGCTGGCCCGGCGGCAACGCCACTTGCGTGGTTCCGGCGCGCGACGGTGGCGTCTGGATTGGGACGCATGGTCGCGGTCTACGCCGATTGCGGGCGGGCAACCTTTCAGAATGGAGTTTGCGGGAAGGCTTGGGTAGCCAGAACGTGCGCTCCTTGTTGGAAGCAACCAATGGCGATCTGTGGGTTGGACTGGAGTCGCCCAGCGGTTTGAAACGATTCCGGAACGGCGAGTTTGACGATTTGAAAATTCCTGCCGATGTGCGCTCAATCCGCGCATTGGTCGAGGGCGCTAACGGAACCATTTGGGCGGGAACTTCCGATGGCTACATTCTGCGCATCAATGGAACCAACGTCGTGATTGAAACGGGTGCGCAGGACGAGGATGAGGCGCGGGCGTTTTCGGTGCGGTGCTTGATGGCGACGGCGGACGGAAGCCTTTGGATTGGCTACGCGGGGTGGGGCGTCGGCCGCTGGCACAACAATCAATACACGCGGGTCACTGCGGCGCAAGGGCTGCACGATGATTACGTCTCGCAAATGCTCGAGGATGGAAACGGCGGATTCTGGATGACGGGAAACCGGGGGTTGTTTCAAGTCCGCCGCGAGGAGTTGGTGGCGGTGGCGGAGGGGCGCAGCCGGCATCTGCGTTCTATTGCCTATGGCCGCAGCGAGGGCTTGCCCAGCGTGCAACCGGTTTTTGAATACAGCCCCACGGCGTGGCGAGCCAACGACGGCCAACTCTGGTTCGCCACCCGCAACGGTTTATTAAAGGTGCAGCCGGGAAAAATTCACGACAATCCCGTGGCCCCGTCTGTGTTGCTGACGGAGGTCAAAGTGGATGACTATTTGGTCGCATTGCACGACAGCCACTCGCCGCTCCGTCCGCCGGACGAGGCGAAGCTGGCCGATTTGCGCTCTCCGAACCTGACGCTGGAATTGCCACCGGGGCACGTCAAACTGGAATTTTCATTCACCGCGTTGAGTTTTAATTCACCCGAAAATGTTCATTTCCGTTACCGGTTAAAAGGTTTTGACACGGAATGGGTCGAAGCCGGTCCGCAACGCAACGCCAAGTATCCGCAGTTGCCTGCGAACCGCTATGAGTTCGAGGTGACCGCGTGCAACGAGGCGGGCGTGTGGAGCGCAACCGGCTTTCGTTTGCCGCTCTTGGTCCATCCTTTCTTCTGGCAAACCTGGTGGTTTCAGTCGGGAATGGCGGTTGCATTCACGGCCGGCATCATTGGTCTGGTGCGTTATTTTTCGTTTCGCCGGCTGCATCTCAAACTGGCCCGGTTCGAGCAAGCCGAGGCGCTGCACCGGGAACGCGCCCGGATCGCCCGCGACATGCACGATGAGGTCGGCTCGAAATTATCCCGGCTGTCTTTGTTAAGCGAAATGGTGCGAAATCAACCGGCGATGCCGCGCGCCGCGCAAAGTGACGTCGTGGAAATCGCCGAAACGGCCCGCGATACAATTCGTTCCTTTGAGCAGATTGTCTGGGCGGTGAATCCCAAGAATGATTCCCTGCCGCAGCTCATGAATTACCTCTGTCGTTTTGCGGAAGATTTTTTCGAGGGCAGCCCCACGCAATGCGTCTTTGATCTGCCGGAAGTTGTCCCGGATATTCAACTCCCCACCGAAGCGCGCCACCATGTTTTTCTGGCCGCCAAAGAAGCCTTGAACAATGTGTTCAAGCACGCCGGCGCCCGGCAGGTTTGCGTGCGACTCACCATTAACTCCAATGGCTTTGAAGTCACCATCGAGGACGACGGGTGTGGCTTAAAAGCCAGCTCGCCGACTCCGCGTGCAGGCACAGGCAACGGCTTGGATAATATCCGCGAACGCATGCGGACGGTGGGTGGTGAGTCGGAGATGACCAGTCGCCCCGAGGGGGGAACCCGGATCGTGTTGCGGATCACGGAGGCGCGGCGGGCGACTGATTGAGGGCTGTCCGCACTTTATCCGACTAGGCATCGGTTGCTTTGGGGCTAGGCTGGGAGCCGAAGATATGTTAACCCCAGTCACCATTCAGGAACCGATAGACGCGGAAATGGATTTGGCGGAGTTGTGGAAAGCTGAACGGATGATCAATGTTTCCATAGTTGAAGATGATGCGAAGCTGCGGGAAACGCTGGAGCGTTACCTAACGGCGCAGCCGGGCTTTCATTGCGCGAGCACCTACCCGAATGCCGAGGTGGCCCTGACCGACCTGCCGCGAGTCTGTCCGCATGTGGTCCTCATGGATATTAACTTGCCCGGCATGAACGGCATTGAATGTGTGGTCCGCCTGCGGAAAGATCTGCCGATGCTGAAGATCATCATGCTCACGGTTTTCGAGGAAGGCGAGCAGGTGTTCAAGGCGCTGTCGGCGGGGGCGTTTGGTTATCTCGTCAAGAGCAGCCGTCCGGCGAAAATTATTGAGGCCATCCGCGAAGTTCATGCGGGCGGTTCACCGATGTCCGGGAACATCGCCCGCAAGGTGGTGCAATCATTTCAAGCGCAAGCCGCAGCAACCGCCGCGACGCGGGCCGAGACCGACACCCTCTCCGCGCGCGAGGTGGAGGTGTTGCAGGCACTCTCGAAAGGGCACACCTACAAGCAAATCGCCGCTGACCTTGGCATCAGTCTCGGCACCGTGCGCACCTACATTCAACGTATTTACGAAAAGCTGCACGTTCACAGCCACGCGGAAGCGGTGATGAAATTTGCCCGCAAGTAAGCTCCGCAAGGCCTCACGAAAGAACGCCAAGGCGGATAATCAGGGAGCCTAAACGTGTCCACACTTCATCCGACAAGACATTTCGCAGATAGGTGTGATGATGAGTCTAATCACCAGCACAACCTGCAACTTAAGAACTCCATTTCTATGCATCGCGCACCCCATCTTGCAAATCACCAGCCGGTTCACCGCCAAGCGTTCACCTTGATTGAACTGCTGGTGGTCATTGCCATTATCGCCATCCTGGCAGCGATGCTGTTGCCGGCACTGGCCAAGGCAAAGGAAAAAGCCAAGGCCATTTCCTGCGTTTCTAACATGAAGCAGATCGGAGTTGCTTTGGTGATGTATGTGGATGATCAAAACGGCTATTACCCCACGGTTTCTTACACGGACGTTAATGGCAATTCCGTTGTCTGGCCCAAAGAACTAGGAACGTATCTGCCGCAGCAAGGGGCGAACATCACGAGCAAAGCCAATGCGGTGTTTGTTTGTCCGGGCAACAAGTATGAGAACTTGGGAACAAACATTGTGAGCCTGACGTATGGCGCGGCGGACACGCTGCGCGGCATCAACCCCGCAAGCCCGACGAGCCTCTCTTCCACCTTACCCCGAAAAGCGACGCCGGTGGTGAATTCACCCACCGAAACCATTTTGGTCTATGAGGGCGTGCAGCGGGCCGACCTGACGTATACCTGTTCAAGTGCCGCGAGTTGGACTCAAGCCAATACCGACTTGTTGAACCCCGTGGCCAGCACGCGCATCTATTTGGACTTCCGCCACAGCTCGTCCAAAGGCATGAATATTCTCTATGCCGATACCAGCGTGCGTGCCGTAGCCTACAACAACGTAAAAACTCTCTGGACAAAAACTCTCTGGGAAAACCGCTGACCCAACTCCGAATCCTCAACGCCCGAAAAATAAAAACAACCACCTATGAAGATGCTCACCCCTAATACAAAAATTTCCGCCCTGCTGGCGTGCTTGCTGGCCACTGGTTTGATCGGCCAAACCGCCAAGGCTACGCTGGCGG
>JANOBC010000102.1:0-2157 GCA_031411455.1 Limisphaerales bacterium | reverse complement strand
ACGTGGGCGATTTCGGCGCGGAGCTTGGTGATCCAGGCATTTGTCTGCGCGACTTGGTCTTTCAACGATTGGCTCATGCGGCGAGAAGTTAAGCCGCGAACGGGGGCGACTCAAGGTTGCACTTCTCACTTTTTTTTCTCCGCCGTTCCGCCATCATGCGCCCCGATGTTTTCATCCGAAATCAAATCCGTCCACTTCATCGGCATCGGCGGGACCGCGATGGCCAGCGCCGCCGCCGCCATGCTCGACAAAGGTTTTCACGTCACCGGCTCCGACCAGAATATTTACGAGCCGATGGCGTCGTTTCTCGCGTCGAAAAAAATCACCGTGATGAGTCCTTACGACGAGCGCAATCTGGCGCACAAGCCCGACCTTGTCGTCATCGGCAACGCCATCTCGCGCGGCAATGCGGAGGCGGAATATTGCCTCGACCACAAGCTGCGTTACTGTTCGCTCGCGGCGTTGCTGGCGGAATTTTTCATCCGGGGCAAACGCTCCATCGTCGTCAGCGGCACGCACGGCAAGACCACGACGACCTCGCTGCTGACGTGGGTGTTCGAGCACAACGGTTACAATCCGAGCTATCTCATCGGCGGCATCCCAAATAATTTCACGCAAGGCGCGCGCTTCACGGACAGCGAATGGTTCATCATTGAGGGCGACGAATACGACACCGCGTTCTTCGACAAGCGCAGCAAGTTCATCCACTACCAGCCGGAGGTCGCCATCGTCAACAATCTGGAATACGACCACGCTGACATCTTTGAAAATCTGGCGGCAATCAAAAAAACTTTCAGCCATTTCATCCGCATCATCCCGCGCAACGGACTGTTGCTCGGCAATGGCGATGATGAAAACCTCACGCAACTTTTGAACGTGACGCATTGTCCGGTGAAAAAATTCGGGTTGGGCGAACACAACGCGGTGCAAGGTTTCAATCTGCGCTTCGGCCCGACGGCGACGGAGTTTGAGATTCCCAGCTTCAAGTTTCATCTGAACCTCGTGGGCGAACTGAATGTGCGCAACGCGCTCGCCGTAATTGGCGCGGCGAAACATTGCGGGCTTTCCAACAAGCAAATTCAATCTGCGTTCGACACGTTCAAAGGCATCAAGCGGCGCATGGAAGTCAAAGGCATTGCGGGCGGCGTGACGGTGATTGACGATTTCGGCCATCACCCGACGGCCATCCGCGAGACGATGCGCGCGCTGCGCATCAAATACGCGAAGGAAAAAATCTGGGCCATCTTCGAGCCGCGCACGAACACGACGCGCCGGAATCATTTTCAGAAAGAACTCGCCGAGTCATTTGTGGATGCGGACGGCGTCATCGTCGCCCAGGTCGCGCGGCTGGAATTGCTCGCACCGGAGGAACGACTTGACCCTGAAAAGTTGATGCGCGAAATCGGCGCGAGCGGCAAGCCAACGGCTTACCTGCCGGACGCAGACGCCATCGTGAAACACCTCGGCCAACTCGTGCAGGGCGGCGATGTGGTGGTGGTGTTCAGCAACGGCGGCTTCGGCGGCATCCACGCAAAATTGCTGGCGCGCTTTGGTGGAAGATAAATTGTAGCGCAGATTAAATAAAAGTGTCGGCACACCGGCGCTCACTTGCTTTCCGCCAGCCACCCGCACTGCGTTTTAATCACCAGGGCAAGCTGCATCCGAGCTTGTCCAGCCGGGAATATTCACGTTGAACATTTCCTGCAGAACCGACAAGATGTTTCTCAATTAAGGAATAAAAGCGAAAGAAGTTTTAAAGAATATGAAAACACCTGCATTGCCCCCGACCAGTCATCAACCAATCAAATACACCGGCCCGTCCGCCGCCGATGTCCTCGCGCTGCGCAAGCAGTTCATGAATCCGGGAATTTTTCTCTACTACAAAAGCCCGCTCATGGTCGTGGAAGGTTCCATGCAATATGTCTGGGACGAAACCGGCAAGCGTTACCTCGACGGCCTCGGCGGCATCGTGACGGTGAGCGTCGGCCATTGTCATCCGCACGTCATCGCGGCGGGTAATAAGCAGAGTGAAATTTATCAGCACTCGACAACCATTTATCTGCACCCAAACGTCACGCAGTTCGCCGAGAAACTTGCCTCGAAGATGCCGGGCGATTTGAAGATGTGTTACTTCGTGAATTCCGGTTCCGAGGCGAA
>JANOBC010000101.1:0-3405 GCA_031411455.1 Limisphaerales bacterium | reverse complement strand
GCAAGGACACATCCACATCAAGCACACCGTCGGCAACGGCGCGAAGATTGAGGACGCCGTGGTGGTGTTTGATGCCGATGGAAAATTTATCCGCTCGTGGGGCAAGCAATACAAGGGCGGCGCGCACGGCCTGCACTTGAGCAAGGAGGGCAACGAGGAAATTTTTTATCTGTGCGACCCCAAACGGCATCTGTTCGCCAAAACCACGCTCGATGGAAAAGAATTGTGGCGCAAGTGGGCGCCGGAACAATGCAACGGCTACACCATGCCCGGTGAATTCAATCCCACTAACATCGCCATCGCTCCCGGCGGAGATTTTTTTGTGGCCGATGGCTACGGCAAAAGTTTCATCCACCAATACGACCGCGAGGCGAAATACCTCCGCAGCTTTGGCGGCAAAGGCAAGGAGGCGGGGCAAACCAGTTGCCCGCACGGGCTGATGGTAGATTTGCGCGGCGAGAAACCCATTCTCGTCGTGGCCGACCGCAGCAACAACCGCCTGCAAAACTTTTCACTGGACGGAAAACATCTCGGCTTCGTCACGGACGAACTGTTGGAGCCGTGCCATTTTCACACCTACGGCAAGCTGATGGTGATTCCTGATTTGAAATCGCGCGTCACGCTCTTCGATGAAAACTTCAAGCTCATCACGCACCTCGGCGCGGGGCCGGGTTACAAGGATTTGCGAACACTGACACGCGATCATTTCACGCCCGGCCAGTTCGTGGCGCCGCACAGTGCGTATTTCGATCACGACGGAAACATCTTCGTCGTCGAATGGGTGGAAGTTGGCCGCGTAACCAAGTTGCGAAAAATTGCGTGAAGGTCTTGCCGGTGGAGCGCAGACATTCCTGTCCCGTGTTCAAAACTGGTGACTGAAAATGGGAGAGAAACTTTTCGCTCCTTCGCAAACTTCGTGCGACTCACCTTTTGAATTTATTCCACGACCCAATCCCGATTCAGTGAACGGAGTCCTCCATTCAATCCAGCAACTCCGCCAGCCGGGGGCTTTTGCGTTTCAATTCATCCAGCAGCCGGTCATAGCGCTGGATGCGCACGACCGCGCGGCTGATGAGATAGACGCCCAGCGCGACCAGTCCGAGGTTCAGCAGCAGCAGCGGCACGAGCCAGTGCATGACTTCATGAATCTCGTAGGACTTGGACGTGGCGATCAGCACGCTCAAGACCGACAGCGGAAACGCAAACACCGCGATGCCCGTGCGCATGGCCGAGAGGGACGTGCGCTTCTCCGCCAGCAGCAACTGCACTTCGTTGAACGTCGTGGCGTCGAGGCTGGGTTCAGTGCTGGCGGCTGGCGGCTCCATGAAATTATTTTCTCGCGGGTGAATTTGTTCCCAAGTCCGGCGTGAGCGGCTTGATGATGTCGCCAATCAAATCCGGCTTCGTCGCCTCGCGTTCCAGCACCGGATATTTTTCGCCGCCGTGGTAATCCACCGTGTGTGTCGTGTAAAAATCATTTTCCGCCGCGAGCAAAGCAATGGGCGCGCTGTTCGTCGCGGCGGTGGTCACGGCGGCGCGCAAAATTTTATCCGAATAGGCGCGGCCGTTCACGGCCACGAGCTTCATGCCTTGATTGATGCCCGCTTGGTCCGCCGGCGAGCCGGGCAGCACATCGCCGATGCCGCCGTCGTTGCTGATGCCGAAGCCAAGGGAATAATTCAGGTCGGCCATCTTACGCTGACCCTCGCGGATTTTCAGCCATGCCGAAATTTCATTCGTGTAGGCCAGCTTCCAGCCGCCATTCTCAATGCCGCCAATGGGCGCACGCGGCGCAAGGTCATAAACGCGCTGCTGGAAAAAGTTTTTCCAATCGTAAGCCGCCGTTTCGTTGAGCGCGTGAATCACATCGTCAAAATTGTAAGGCACGACTTTCGGGTCGGAATTTTTACCGCCGTGAAAGTTTTTACAGAAATCATCAAGCGACTTTTTCCCTTTGGTTTGCTGGCGAATGATCGTGTCGGCTTCCAGCCAGATCAAATCGCCTTCGGGATAAAAATCCACGTTGCGGCGGCGACTGTCGCCGGTGCCGGGGGCGTCGTAGAGCAGTTGCGCGGCGATGGCGGTGTCGGCGAGCGACCGCCACTTGCGGCCGTCGCGAACATCCATCCGGGCGGCGGTGAGCGCGAAGGCGGCGCGGAAATTCGTGGTCGTCATCAGGCCGCTGCGCGCGGCGAGGACCTTGCCGAGATAATCGGTGAGGCCTTCATAAACCCAGAGCAGTTCGCCGTGCATCGGTTGCTGGTAGTCAGGCGTGGCAAGTCCGGCGGGGCGACGGAATTTTCCATTCCACGAGTGCGTGAGTTCGTGCGGCAGCAAATCGCCAGCGGCGGTGCGGGCGTCTTCGTCCGTGAGAAAATTTTCCGCCACGCGGTTGTCGCTCGACTCGTGATGCTCCAGGCCGAAATGCGCGACGTGTTCGCTCAACGTGAGGAGAAAATGATAATCGCGATAATGCCGCGCGCCGAACAGCGCTTCCGCTTCGCGCAGCAACTTCGCGAAACGAATTTCGTCCGCCGGTTTGATTTCCAGATTGGCGGCGGCATCGGCGGCGATGTGCAACTGACGGGTGACTTTTTCGCCGGGCGCGAGATCAATGGTGCGGAAAAATTCTCCGGCCAGCACGGGTGAATCAATCAAGGTTTCCAGCGGTGCATCGGCGAAATCAATTTGATCAGGATGACTGCGCGTGGTGTTTCCAATGGGCAGCGCCGTGCCGAATTGCCAGCCCGGCGGGAGTTTCAGCGTCGCAACGAAAGGCGTTTTCAGCGGCGCGGCGCTGGGCGGATAAAACAAAATCTGATTCCAACTCAACACGAGCAGATGCGTGGTGGACGAACCGCTGGCGGAATAACCACCACCGCCCGCCGCCAAAAGAAAATCAAACGCCACGTCCACCGCGTCCGCGCCCGGCGGCACGGTGAGTTTCAACGTGAACATATCGTCGGCATCGCGCCGCCAGTCGAGCGGCTTGCCGAGCGCGGAAAATTTCAGGCCGGTGACGTTGTTGACGGGGCCGCTGGGCGCGTGCTCGCCGGGAATCCATTTGGGATAAAATAGCGTGAGCGGGCCGGGCGCGGCGGGGATGTGCATGGTCGCGTGGAGCAGACCGCGCGCGGCGGCGGTCGCATCCACGGCGAGACGGATGGGCGCGTCTTGGGCGGCGATGTTGAATACGCTGAACGCGGCCAGAGCCGCGCAGAATCCTTGTTTGCCTGTCATCCCGACACGATGGGAAAAACGCGCGGCGAAGGGAATGAAATTATTTCTTCAGCCAGTAGGTGATGAAGTTTGAATGAGGTTTGAAATTTCCGCAAGGTTTTGGAGTGCGGCAGCCCTCTGCCGCTTTTCTTCCGCGAACCGGTGAAGTCCAAAGCGGCAGAGGGC
>JANOBC010000100.1:0-1567 GCA_031411455.1 Limisphaerales bacterium | reverse complement strand
CCAGTTCGCGGCCCAGAACAACGACGTTAGCGACAACAACAAATAGGGTGACGGATTTTTCAAACCTGGGACCTAAATCGTCTACCGCTTCCACACGTTCTCACCGCAAAGACGCAAAGGAACGCAAAGGAGAGCATGCTTATTTAAGTTCGAAAAGGTGATCGATTGGCAAGGGCATGGCCAAATGCGACGGCTTTGTAGCAGCAGCCAATGTGGTCAATCCTCGGAACGGCCAATACCATTCCCCGTCATTCTTCTTTTTCGCATTACTTTGCGTTACTTTGCGTCTTTGCGGTGAACAGATTTAATCAGCACCGGATGCGAAATCGAACTTAGTCAGTTAAGGCGAGCGACTTCCTTGCGCAATTCGATAATCCGCTCGCGTATATCCCCCGCGTCATCGCTTCCCGGCGAGAGCTGCAGGTAAGTCTCGAAATCGGTCAGTGCGGCACGCGGGCACTCGAGCTCCTGGTAGATCATGCCGCGGTCGCGCAGTTCGGGGGTTTGTTCCGGTGTGGTCGCTATGATCCAGTTCATGATCGGCAGCGCTTTTTCGAGTTTGTGCTCGCGCAGGTAGATCGCCTTGAGATTTCGCAGCAGGCGCACGATGATTTCCTTGTTGCTCGCCGAGACCAGCAACTCGGCGACGATTGCACGGGATACTTCGCCGCCTTGCACTTCGCGCAGGCGTTTTTGCAGATCGGGCAGCCCGAGCGAGATGCCGCCCGAGTACGGATCGAGCACGACCGCGCCTTCGGGCACCGCGCACTTGACGAGAAAATGCCCCGGAAAACTCACCCCCTGCAGCGGCAGGCCGACTTTGCGGCCGAGCTCCATGTAGATCACCGATAGCGTGATCGGAATGCCAGTGCGGCGCTCGAGCACTTCGTTGAGGAAGCTGTTGCGCGGATCGTAGTAGTCGTCGGAAGCGGGCGCAAATCCAAGTTCGCCGAAGAGGAATTGGTTCAGCGCGCTGATGCGATCAGGGATGTTGTCGTCTTCACCGATGCGCAGTTTGAGCATGTAAGCAAGCTCTTCGATGCGCGAGAGATAAGCGGCGACGTTCAGGTCGGGATAGCCGTGGCCCGCAATCAACAGCGCGGCCTCGGCCAGGCTGATGTCTTCGTCGGGTCCGGACACGATCTGCCGCAGGCGTTCCGACATCGTGTCCGCCAGGCCTTGTGTCGCAGACGATGGCGTTGCAGCCAAAGCCGGCTCCCTCAGGCGTCCTGCTTTTCCGCAGGGGCTTTGGGCAGGAACAGCGCGGCGACCTGTTTCTTCGGACCGCGCGCGGTCGATGCCGCCGGCTTAGCGGCTTGCGATACTTCGCCGGACGGGATGTAAGGCTTGGAGAACAGTGGATCGGAGGACTGCGCGGGGGCGCGGGACGCGTAGGAGGAACGGTGATGCTCGTCACGACGCCCTTCCGGACGAGGCGGACGACCTTCCGTGCGCTCCGGCCGGCCTTCCGAACGTTGCGGACGCGCTTCGGGCCGGCGCGAACCGCCGCGCGGCGCGGTTACACGCTCGCGGTCGAATTGCCCCGGCTCCTGCACCGGCAGTTTGA
>JANOBC010000099.1:0-1990 GCA_031411455.1 Limisphaerales bacterium | reverse complement strand
GAAGATTATTGGCTAATCAGGCTGATGTGACCTCTTATGTTTTAGATGAGGCTGGACTTGCAATAGTTCCTTTTTATTGTTTTGGAACTACACCGGAAAGTAGCTGGTACCGCTTAAGTGTGGGCACTTGTAAAAAAGAAGAGATCGGGGAAATGTTGGCAGCTTTACAAAATGCTTTAAAAAAGCTGAGCTAGAATATTCTGCGAAATCAGTTAAATCACGCTAATCTGCGATCAATTCTTGCAGTTAAAAAAAACAAATGGCTTTAGTTCCCTTTGACGGAAAAGTTTTCGAAGCAGCAGTGGCTTGTTACTGACCTTGTATTTATTCAAGTCTATCACTTCGTGGGCGATAATTAAATTTTCTACTCTTTCTATACTATACAACAACTGATGAAGCAATTCTACTTCATGCTCAATGGATTGCGGAGTCATTAACTCCTGGTTGAACAAAACCAGTAGATCCCGGTTAGCGTTGTTCATAGTTTCTGTCTGTTAAATTGAATGCTATTTATAGCCGATCATTCCTTCGCATGAGCAATGGCTGCTTTTACGGGAAGCGGCACAGCTCGTTGTAAGGACTACGGTAGCTATAATTAATAGCGCTAATGTTATTTTACTAAGTTGTTACATGTGTTTTTGTTATTGAAATTTGGCCACATGGAATTCGCAATCAAAAATTCTCTACCCTCAATGTCATTATGGCTCATTTCATAATTTCTCAGGTTACTAAATTAAACTATTTTCACAAACAATTATTGCATTGTTTAAATGAAAACTGAAAATTTTAACATACCGGACAACAAACCCCGGATTTTAATTGCTCCGCTTGATTGGGGCCTGGGACATGCAACCCGCTGCATTCCAGTAATCTCTACCCTAATAAAACAACATTGTATCGTTATTGTTGCAGCAGAAGGCCAAATAAAAACTTTATTACAAAAAGAGTTTCCATACCTGCAGTTTATTGAATTAAAGGGTTACAGGATAAAATACAGCAGGTATAAACTTTGGATGCCGGTAAAGCTGCTGTTACAATTGCCAAAAATTATATATCGCATTTATGCAGAAAACAAGTGGCTAAAAAATGTGGTTAAAGAACAGAATATTGATGCCATTATTTCAGATAACCGCATGGGCCTTTACCATAAACAAATTTCATGTGTTTATATCACACATCAGTTAACCATTAAAACCGGTAGCCGTTTTACAGAACGTATGGCTCAAAAAATTCATTATCATTTTATAAATAAATTTGGGGCCTGCTGGGTGCCAGATGCCAAAGGAAATCTGAATCTTGCAGGAGCTTTGTCACATCCGGTAATATTACCCAAAACGCAGGTAACTTATCTTGGTCCTTTATCGAGGTTTGAAAAAAAAGAAACTGAAAGCAAATACGACCTATGTATCCTCTTATCGGGCCCCGAACCGCAGAGAACGGTTTTTGAAAAAATCATTTTGAAAGGCCTGTCTAAGGTTGAAGGAAAAATTTGCCTGGTTCGTGGGCTTCCCGGCGAAACAAAAAATCTTCAGTTAAATAATTCTTCAATCGAAATAAAAAACCATCTCCCGGCAGATGAGTTAAACAATATCATCCTGCAATCAAAAATTATTATAAGCCGTTGTGGTTATTCCACGGTAATGGACCTGGTAAAACTGCAAAAAAAAGCAATATTAATACCTACTCCCGGCCAAACCGAACAGGAATACCTGGCTAAATACCTGCATGCACAACAACTGTTTTACAGTATTAACCAGCAAGATTTTTCATTACAGGAGGCTGTAAATAATGTTGTTTGTTTTGAGTTTAAGCAATCAATGGTAAAACAGGACGATTTTGAAAACATACTGGATGGTTTTGTGGCGGGGCTGAAAATTAATAGTGCAGGTAATTAATTCCATAGCCAATTTTTTTTAGGTCGGTCATTATGGAATAACCAGATGCATACCATTCATCGCTTTTTTGTAAACTTTCTAAAGGCAGTTCATTT
>JANOBC010000098.1:0-12411 GCA_031411455.1 Limisphaerales bacterium | reverse complement strand
GCGCTTCGTGTTGCCCGCATCAAAATAATCAGCGGAGAGATTGTTGCCGTTGGCGATCTGGATTTGTCCCGCACCCGCTGCGCCGGTCACGGTCGCCACCGCGCCGGTGAACGCGCCGTAATTTCCCTGCGCGCTCAAAATTTTTGTGGCCGACGTGTGTAACGAAAGATTTGTCACCGTCACATTCACGCTGTTGCTCGCCGCCCGTGCCGCATCCAGCACGAGCAAGTTCATCACGCCGGGCGCGGTGTAGGCCGGACGATCGAGGAGAATAATTCCCGCGCCGGGGCGAGCCAAATCACCCGATGAAACCAGCGCGAAATCCTGGTCAATCGCCGCCGTGTTCGTCAGCGCGTCCTGCACAATTTTCGTGGCGCGCACGCGCACTTGATAATCGCCCGCCGCTGGTGCCGTGAGATAAACACCTTCGACGTTGTTTAGCTTGTCCGCGTTCGGCGCGTTCGGCACGGACTCGCCCGCGCCGAATTGATTGCCGCGATACAGCGTTCCGTCCGGCGCGAGAACTTCCAAATCCAAATCATTCACCAGCGCGGGCAGCGCGCCGGGAAAACCGGGAACGTCCGTGTAAGCCAGCGTCACCTTCAGCGGCTGGCTGTTGCTGCGAACAAAAATGTGCTGCGTGAAAACTTGCGCGTTTGTCAGCAGCGTCGTCTGGTCAACGTATTGAAAAGCGCGCGGCGCGGCGGCGAAATTGGTCGTGATGATGTTCACCAAATTGATGCGCCCCCAGCCTTCGTCATTATTCGGCACAGGGCCGGGGCCGCCATTGGCTTGGTCGAGTTCATCAGCAGAATTGATGAGCGCGGCTTTCGTCAGCGCGGGCGAGGGAACCGCGTTCGTGTGCGTGGCTTTGTAAAATTGCACAAACACCGCCGCCGCGCCCGCCGCGTGTGGGCCGGCCATGCTTGTGCCGCCCATGTAAACGTAAAGATTATCAATCACCGTCCACGACGTGCCGGCCGGATCGAGTGCGAACGACGACGCGGCGGACGCAATCCACGTTCCCGGCGCGACGACATCCGGCTTGATGCGGCCGTCCGCGCATGGGCCGCGGCTGGAAAAATCCGCCATCGTGTCAATGCCGTCCGCGTAGAGGCCGTAGGTTGAAGAAAGCGTCGCGGGCGTGTTTTGCGAGGCACCGGTGGCGATGACATTTTTAGCGCAGGCCGGACTGCCGATGGTTTGCGAATTCGGCCCGGAGTTGCCGGCGGAAAATTCCAAGATGTAAGGCTGGTAGCCGGGCGTTCCCGCATCGGCGTCGCGCACGAGTTCGTCGAACTGCGCGCAGTCAGTGTCGTATTCGCCTTCGGTGTCGTTGCCCCAACTGTTCGAGCCGATCTTCGCGCCAGCGCGGACGGCGTCGTGCGTCAGCGTTTCGTCGCTGGTAAAATTTACCTCGTTGGCGGTGTCGTCAAAAATTCGCTCGATAAAAAGACTCGCCCCCGACGCCACGCCCAGCCCATAAAACTGGCCGGTGTCCGGGTCGGTTTCGCCCGTGGCCGCGTTGCCCGCAACGATGCCAGCGCAATGCGTGCCGTGACCGTAGCCATCCGAGCCATCCGTCAACGGCGAATAAAACTGAAAGCCCTTCACGCGACCGCGCAAATCCAAGTGCATCGTGTTCGTGTTGCCGGTGTCGAGTCCGGTGTCCGCCACGCAAACTGTCACGCCGGAGCCGTCGAAGCCAAGCTGCTGCGTCGTCGTGCGCGTCGCGAGCAAACCGTCGTCGCCACCGACAATTTTTGCCGCCGCTTCGTCCACGAGTTTGCGCTTGGGTGCGCGCTCGATCCACAGGACGGAACTATTTTGCGCCAGCGCGGCGAGCTGCGCGGTGTTGAGTTCGCCGCGCACGATGACGCCCTGACGCAGATGGCTTTCGGGCTGCGTGACGCCAAGCTGCCCGCGCACCGCTGTGATTTCCGCCGCGCTGGCATTGGGTGAAAGGAGGATGTTCACGCTCACCGTCACGTTGGTCGGGCCGAGTTTTTTTACCAGCGCCGCAATCTGCGGATGAATTTTGTGTTCCGATTTGTAAGGCCCGATCCAGCGGACAAAACTTTTGGTGGCGATGGCGGAGGGGGAAGTTTTTTCCAACCGCACGATGAAGGCGTCGTCAGAAACATACTTGATGAGTTCCACGCCGGAATTTTTCAACTCGTCGCGCTGCGCCGATTCAAGCGGGGCGTTGAACTGGATGAGGAACAATCCGCCGCTGACGACGGCCTTGGATTTTTTCTGCCCCGCCATCGCTGCGCGGTTCTCGCCGGAGTCGGTGTCTATGACTTCATTGCGCAAGCGGATGTTTTTGGCTTCAACAATTGAAGCTGTCGGCATCAAGACAAACAAGGCCGCCAGCAGATGGCAGCCTGCGCAACAGACGCGGGGAAATTTCACCCTAAACCGATACTCTCACTTCGGTGGTTTATCAACGTTGAACTCACCTTCCGCTTTCAGCTCGTTTTTGTTTTGTGACTCATCGCGCCGTCTCCTACTTTGGGCGCGTGACGCGCACGATTTATTTCGATTACAACGCCACCACGCCGCTTGATGCGGACGTGCGCGCGGCGATGCTGCCGTTTCTCACGGAGAACTGGGGCAATCCTTCGAGCGTGCATCACGTCGGGCAAAAAGCGCGGTCGTTGTTGGACGATGCGCGCGACCGGGCGGCGCATTTTCTCGGCGCGAAGCCGAGTGAAATCATTTTCACCGCCGGCGGAACGGAGGCGAACAACCTCGCCATCTTCGGCACGGCGCGCGCGCTCAAGGCGAAGGGGAAACATCTCATCACGAGCGCCATTGAACATCACGCGGGGCTGCACTGCTTCGACTACTTGGAAAAGCATGAAGGTTTTTCCGTCACGCGCTTGCCGGTAGATTCCGCTGGCCGCGTTTCCGTGGATGAATTGAAACGTGCCATCCGCGCCGACACGGTTTTTGTTTCCATCATGGCGGCGAATAATGAGATTGGAACCATTCAACCCGTCGCGGAAATTGGTGTGGTCTGTCAGGCGCATAAAATTATTTTTCACACCGACGCCGTGCAATGGTTCGGCAAGGAACCATTTGATTCCATTGGTCAATTTCACGCCGACCTCGTTTCTGTCTGCGCGCATAAATTTCACGGGCCGAAAGGCGCGGGGTTGCTCTACATCAAGTCGCCGCTGCATCCCGATCCAATTTTGTTCGGCGGTGGACACGAAAACGAACGTCGCGCTGGCACGGAAAATCTTCCGGCCATCATCGGCCTCGTCGCCGCGCTGGAAAAATTTGTGAAGCCGCCCGTTTTCAACCGGGAAAAATTAAAACCGCTTGCGGAAAAACTTATTTTCGCCATTGAAAAAATTCCGGGCTGCGAACTGGTTGGTGGTAGCGGTTTTCGCGCTGCGAAAACCCTGTCGCCGAACGCAGCGTCAGGCGACGGAACGCATGGTCAAGACGCATCCCTCTCTCCGTTCGTTCCGCCCGCTGCCTTGCGAGCGGAGTTGTCGCAACGCGACAACTTCCACCACTCTGAAAAATCTGGCGGCGGTGAACTGGCTCTCGCCAACACCGTCGCCTTCACCGTGCGCGGTTCGGACGGCATCGCGCTGATGGCGGGATTGGACATGGAAGGCATCTGCGCATCGAGCGGCTCGGCGTGTTCCGCCGGTTCGCTGGAGCCGAGCCACGTGATTTTAGCGCTTGGAAAAACGGACGTGGCGAATTCGCTCGTCCGTTTTTCTTTGGGCCGCGATTCCACGCTGGAAGAAGTGGATTTTGTTTGTTCTATTTTGCCGGATATAATCCGCCGCGCACAACTGCGCCGGTAAGCGACCAGCCGTGTGTGAATGAGATGTTGATAGTTCCAACAACTTTGACTTTTCTATTTGTCTGGTATCGCTACCTTGAAGTTGTCGCCGCGAACAAGAGCAGTTTCATTCAGCGCACGATGGCTGATTTGAAGTTGTTAGGCTTGTTCACCGGGTATAATACGGATACGTTTTTATAAAAGAGAAGAGACATATTAAGCACCGCCATGAAAATCACCATCGTCAAAGACCAGATCATCGCCGGCCTCCAAGCCGTGCAAAACGTCGTCAGCACCCGCACCACGCTGCCCATCCTCTCAAACGTTTTGCTCAAGGCTGACAAGGGCCGCGTCGAGTTCACCGCGACCGACCTCGATGTCACCGTCGCTTGCTCCGTCGAGGCAAAGGTGGAAAAATCTGGCTCCACCACCGTGCCGGTGAAAAAACTTTTCGGAATCGTGCGCGAGCTGAACGGCGAGATTGAAATCGAGACCGATGAAAAAAATGTGACGAGCATTCGCAGCGGCGGATCGTTCTTCAAAATACACGGACTCGCCGCCGATGAATTTCCGCCGCTCCCGAAATTCAAGGACGACAAGAAGGTCGCGCTCCCGCAGGAAACCGTCCGCGCGATGCTTAAGAAAACTTCCTTCGCCGTCTCCACGGACGAATCCCGCTACGTTCTCAACGGCATTTACATCAGCCTCAAGGACGGCAAGATGACGCTCGTGGCCACTGACGGACGCCGCCTCGCGCTCGTGGACGAGGAAGTGGAACTGGCCGAAAACGCCACCGGCGAATTCATCGTTCCCGCCAAGGCCATCAACGAACTCAACCGCCTCCTGCAATCCACCGGCGAAGTGGAACTCAAGTTCGGCGAAAATCAGGCCTCGTTTGCGCTCAAGGATGACAAGGGTTTTTCCGTGCTGCTCGTCACCAAGCTCATCGAAGGAAACTATCCGAATTACCGGCAGGTCATTCCCGGTGAAGCCAAGGAACGCATCCCGCTCAATCGCGAAGAACTCCTCGCCGCCCTGCGTCGCGCCGAGATCATGACCAGCGAGAAGGCTAACTCCGTGAAGATGACCTTCGGCAAAAACTCGCTCGCCATCACCGCCAACTCGCCGGAAGTCGGCGAGGCGCGTGAATCCCTCGCCGTGAACTACAAGGGCAAGGAGATGGCCATCGCCTTCAATCCGCGCTACCTCATTGACCCGCTCACCGCGCTGACCGAGGACGAAGTTTTCATCGAACTGATTGACGAACTCAGCCCCGGCGTGTTGAAGATCAACGGGCCGTTTCTCTACGTTGTCATGCCGATGCGCTTGAGTTAAGCGCGTCGAAACCACGCGGCTGGATTTGATTTTGCCCAAGGCCAATCAACCAGCTGTAAAATCGGCAAGAAACCTACGTCGGCTCCAGTGACATCGGTTGGCCGTGATCCAGAAACGCATCGCACACGCGCCAGAAATCCGCCGTCGTCTCCACGCGGCGGATGTCGTGCAGAAAACTTTCGGCCACGCCTTCGCCGATGAAGTTCATGAACTTCTTCATGCGCTGCACTTGCGCTGATTCGTTGATGCCCGGTGTGATTTCGTTGTCCCACAGTTCGTGGATGTAATTCAAAATGTCGCGGCCAGTCGGCAGTTTTATTTTTTTGCCGCGCAACTCCGCGCGGATTTGGTCGAATAGCCACGGGTTGCGAATCGCGCCGCGTCCAATCATCAAACCACGCGCACCAGTTTCCGCGAGCAAGGTTTTCGCCTGCGCCGCGCTGAAGACATTTCCATTCGCCATCACCGGACATTTCAATTCCCGCGCCGCCTGCGTGATCAAATCGTAGCGCACGCCGGGGCGATACATCTGCAATACGGTTCGCGCATGGACGGTGAGCAAATCAATCGCGTGCTTGGCGAAAATTTCCAGCAGCGCATCAAATTCATTCGGCGACTCGAACCCGATGCGCGTCTTCACGGTGAATGGAATCGTCACCGCGTCGCGCAGCGCGCCGAGAATGGCGTCAATGCGTTGTGGCTCGCGCAGCAGTCCGCCGCCAGCGCACTTGCGATAGACGATGGGCGCGGGACAGCCGAGGTTCAGGTCAATCGCGGCGACGGGAAATTGTTGCAGCAGCTTCGCGTTGCGGACGAGCGCAGGAATGTCGTTGCCGATCATCTGCGCGATGACCGGGCGGCCCGTGGGATTTTTGGTGATGGAATCGAGGATCCACTTCTCCGGGCGCGAATCACCGTGGACGCGGAAAAATTCCGTCCAATAAACCTCCGGCCCGCCGTAGCGGTGGATGACGCGCATGAATTCCAGCGTCGTCACGTCCTGCATCGGCGCGAGCGCGAGCAACGGCGCATCGCTGCGGAGCAGGGCGGAAAATGTTTCGTGCGGAGTCACGAAACAGCTCAATAATCAATTCTCCAAATTTGGACGGCGTAATCCGCCATTTTTTCTTGCCGCTGTCGCAAAGTTGTTGGACTCCATTCAATCAATCCCGCCAAGTCACGCGTAAGTTGAAAATTGGATCTTTGGTAATCGGGAACCTTATCAAGAAATACTTGGTCATCAGCGCCCCGGTTTCTTTTTGGTTCAAGCAAGGCCAGATTGCCCAAACGGTGCGTGTAGATTTCCTGTTCCTCCGGGGAAAAAGAAGATTCCCAACTGGCGGGCGCATTTTCAGGTAAAATGTGTTCAATCGAAACAGTAGCATCGTCTATGCTTGGTTGATTTCCCTGACGCTTGGCTTCCATGTTACGCAAAATGTAACGCGCTAGTTTTTTCCAACGATTCCCGTTCGTGTTCAAACTTTTGACGGCAAAGTCCGACTTGAATTTGTCGTCGCTTGGATAAACTCCGCGCAGTTCATGAAATACCGCTGCAATAGATTGCAATTTTCCTTTTGCGAGTCCGACGGCGGCTTTGTTGTATGCGTCCTCAAGCGCGTTTGGGTTCAATCCACCCACGACGCTGTAGCGAAATGAAAGGATTACACACAGCCGTAACAAGCTCGTAAAATCGGAATTTGACCACCGGGATTTAGCGGCAAAGAGCAGGCTGTAACATTGCGAAACACCGAACAAATCCAAGGCCTCAACCCAAACTTTTTGTTCTGGAGACCAGATGGAATCCTCCGGCTTGGAAAATGCGACATACAACGGCGCAGCGGATTCAAGTTCGTTAAGCAAAGCCGCCGCTTGATCCCGCTGTTTAATTTGTTCCTTGATGTCGCGGAACAGGCTTCGCTTTCTTGCCAGCGAATGTTGTGAATTCCAATAGTGACGGACGAACGTTGGCAAATCTTCCTCGGCCAAAAGATTATTGATGCTTTGCCACTGACGTTCGACTTCTTGAATGTCAGCAGGTGATGTCTTGTGAACCACTGAAAAAACATAATTTTTCAGCAAGTCGGTGGAGGACAATTTGACGCCGCGCGCATTCAGAGTTTCAAACACCTGATAAGCGCGCAGATCGTCGTTCACTTGAATTGTCGAAAAAACAAGATTGTTTCCAACACGCCGCTCCACAAATTCGGCCAAATCCGCGCCGGACGGGTTAGATGAATACTTGTCGGCTAATTTTTTGTAAAAATATTCAAATGCCTCCCACAACAACTTCTGGCTCGGCTTCAACCGTGACTTCGACGGCGGCGCGCGCAGACGAAGCAAGTAGCTCTGGTAAAAGTCGTCATTGTTTCGATTGAGAAACAACTTGCTGGTCGTCGTCAAAGATGCCGAATTTTTATAGCCGATAAAACCGCGCCGTAATTCTTCAATTCTCTCCTCGTTGTTTTTGGAATCAATACCCTTATCCTTCCAATCATTTAACAGGCGAAGTGCTGCCAGAACAAAAACGCTTAACGTTGCAAACCTCTGTTGCCCGTCAATAATTAAAAATTTGTCCTCTGCGACCGGCTGAAGAACGGCATAACCCATGTAGTGAATTTGTTCGTGCTCCAAATTGACCAAGTCAAACCACAAATCTTCCCACTGCTCCTCTTCCCAAGAATAATCGCGCTGAAATGGTGGAACGTGATAAATGTTTCCGTTCGCCATCAGCTTGCGAAAATTTTCGCTGCTTGTGCTAAGTGGATTAGCAATCATGTCTTAATTATTGGCTAAACTGACGCCATTGTCGAAGTAGCAGCTCACGGCGTCGCGAACCATCGTGCGCAATTCCTCCAGCGTCTCTGCTTGCGTGGTGATGCCGTAGCCGAGCGCCGTGGCGCAGTAACCACCTTCTTCGGCTTCCGTCACTTCAAAGATGATTTCGGAACTCATGCCTTCACGATGACAGCAGAAATGAAAGCTGTCAAAACTCCAGTTGCCGGTTGGCGGCACATGGTTTAACCGGGAAACGCGAATAATTCTTGCCTTCGCCGCCGTTGCCCGCAATTTAATCGCCACACATGAGCAAAAAAGTTTTCATCGGCACGGACAGCGGCGCAACCACCACCAAACTGTGCGCCGTTTGGGAAAATGGCGAGCCGGTCTCCAACAAAGTCTTGCAACGCTCCACCAGTTCGGAGCATGGTCGCGCGGCGGTCATCGCGTCGTGGATTGCTGGCGTCAGCGATTTTCTCGCGCAGAACAATCTGCAATGGACGCAGGTCGCGGGCGTGGGTTTGGCGATTCCCGGTCCTTACGAGCGCTACGGTGTGTGGAGCAAGACGCCGAATCTGCCCGCGAGTTTTTCCGGCTGGGATGTTTATTCGGATTACAAAGCCGCGCTGGAAAAATCCGCCGGTCGTCCGCTCCCGCTCGTCGTTGGCAACGACGGCAATTACGGCGGCGTGGCGGAAGCCAAACTCGCGCGCGGTAATTCCAAGGCCAGCGTGTTCATGCTCATGCCCGGCTCCGGTCTGGGCGCGGCGTTCGTCGGCACGGACGGACTTTGCCTCGATGGTGACACGCTTGCGGGCATGGAGGCCGGGCATATGGCGGCGGCGGTGCATCTGCTTGGCTTGAGCGGCAAGCCGTTCACCTGCGGCTGCGGACGCGATTGGGGTTGCGTGGAGGCCTACACGACGATTTCCGGTTTGCCGCAATTACTCGCGGAATTTCTCAAGCGCCATCCGCAGCACGAACTCGCCACCTCCACCGCGCCGATCAAAGAAAAAGTTCTCTCGCTCCGCACCCGCGCGCAAAAAGGCGACGCGCTCGCGCTGGAGATTTTTGATTTCCAAGCGCGCGTCATGGGACTGCACGTCGCAAACATGGTGGTGGCGCTCGACCCCGGCATCGTCGTCATCGGCGGCGGGCTGATGGATCACGAGGCGACCACGCCAGAATTTCGCGAGCGCTACCTGAAAAAAATCCGCGAGACGGCGATTCCATATCTTTGGGAACCGCAGCGTGGCACGGTGAAGATTGTTCCCGCCGCACTGGGCGAACTCTCGCAAGCCATCGGCGCGGCACTGGTGGCGATGTATCAGCAGCGTTGACGAGTCAGGGGCAACGCGTGAGAAGGCGATACAGCCCGGAAGTCATTTCATGTATCACTCATTACGCATCACGCTGCGTAATTGGACTTTTCCCCCGGCAAATTTCTGTGAACATTTCCTGGTTTCGTCTGTCAGAAAAAACGAATTAAAACGATGCGGTTTATTCCAAAAATCTGGATTGGGCTCCTCGCGTTCGCGCTGCTTCACCGCGCGGCGTATGCGGCTTCGTTCACCGCGACGCTTGACCGCGACACGCTTGCGCTGGGCGAGAATGCCACGCTGTCGCTGAACTTTGAAGGCGCGCAGCCACGCAATGTCCCCGCGCCCAATGTGTCCGGCCTGCAAATCATCCAGACCGGCAACGCCACTAGTTTCAGCCTCATCAACGGCGCGATGAGTTCCACGCTCACCGTGACGTTCACCGTGACGCCCCAGCGCACCGGCGAGTTCACCATTCCCGCGCTCACGGCGGACGTGGGCGGCCAGCAACTTTCCACCGCGCCGCTGAAACTGATTGTCAGCAAGGCCGCCGCGCCATCCGCCGAAGCGATGAACTCCGGCAACGAAGTCGCGTTCCTGAAATTAATTTTTTCCAAGCAGAAAATCTACACCGGCGAATCGGTGATCGCGCGGCTCGAACTTTATTTGCGCGATGACGTTTCCGGCCTGAACGGCTTTCAACTCACTGGCTCGACAACCGATGGATTTAGCGCGGGCAAGACAGCGGAATTGCCGAACCAACGCCGCCGCGTGCAGGTTGGTAACCGCGCTTACACCGTCATCCCGCTCACGCTGCCGCTGACCGCTGTGAAAACCGGCGCGCTCACGCTCGGCCCATTCACCGCGAACGTCGTGGTCGTTTTGCCGGGCGGATTTTTCGGCGAACAGCGGCAGGTCACGCTGGCGACAGAATCAGTGAAGGTTACCGCGCTGGCGGTGCCGGAGGAAAACAAGCCCACAAATTTTTCCGGCGCCATCGGCAATTTCACCATGAACGCCACCGCCGGGCCGACGACTGTCACCGTCGGCGATCCGGTCACTGTGCGCGTGAAAATTTCCGGCCACGGCTCACTCGACGCGCTCACGCTGCCGCCGCAGGACGCGTGGCAGAATTTCAAAACCTATCCACCCACCACCAAGCTGGAGACCAGCGACCCGTTTGGCTTTCAGGGGACAAAAACATTTGAGCAAATTATTTCGCCGCTAAATAACGACGTCCACGAACTGCCGCCCGTGCATTTTGTTTTTTTCAACCCCGAAGACGGCCAATATCACTCGCTCAAATCCACCGCGCTGCCGCTCACCGTCCGCGCCGCCGGCAGTTCGCCGCTGCCCGCGCTGGCTGCAAATAAGAACGAGGAAAAACCGGGGCAGGACATTTTGCCTATCAAGCAAGACCTCGGCGCGTTGGAAAACAAATCCATTCCCCTGCTCGCCCGCCCCATTTTTATCGCCGCTCAATCATTGCCTGTGCTGGCGTTTCTAGCCGCTTTCATCTGGCGCAAACGCACGGACAGCCTAGCGAATAACCCGCGCCTCCGCCGTCAACGCGCCGTGGCCGCGCTCCTCGCCAGCGGAACGACCGACTTAAAAAAATTCGCGGCGGCGAACCAGTCCGAAGAATTTTTTGCCACGCTCTTCCGTCTGTTGCAAGAGCAACTCGGCGAACGGCTAGACTGCCCCGCATCCGCCATCACGGAGAATGTCATTGATGGACACTCCCTTTTGCGCAGTGCGCCGCCGGCCATACGTAGCGGCCTGCATGGATTGTTTCAGCATTGCAATCAGGCGCGTTACGCTCCGGTGCGCGGCAGTGCGGAATTAAATTCTGTTGCCGAACAGTTTGAAAAGGTCGTTGGCGAACTCCAAGAGTTGAACGCATGAAAAACTGGTTTTCCATTTTGCTCGCGCTGACTTGTGCTGGAAAAATTCTGGCGGCGGATGTCGCTGCTGATTTCTCTTCCGCTAACAAACTTTATGCCGAGGGAAAATTTTCAGACGCGGCCAACGCCTACGAAACAATTTTGAAAACCGGCGCGCAGTCGCCCGCGCTTTTGTTCAACGCGGGCAATGCGGAATTCAAGGCGGGCCATCTCGGCCAAGCCATCGCCGCCTATCGTCAGGCCGAGCAGCTCGCGCCACGCGATGCGGAGTTGCGCGCCAACCTCGCCTTCGTCCGCAATCAAGTCCAAGGCGCGACGCTGCGTGAAAGCCGCTGGCAGAACTGGGTGGGTTCGCTCACGCTGAATGAAGGCACGATTCTCACTGCCGTCTTTTTCTGGGCAATGTTTGCGCTGCTTGGCATCGGCCAAATTAAACCCGCGCTCGCGCCCAAGCTGCGCATGGCCACGCGGCTGGCCATCGCGCTGACAATTTTTTCCGGCACGGTGCTGGCGTTGCAGGCGGCGAACCGCTTCAATGCTTCCGTTGCCATCGTGACCAGTGCCGAAGCCGTCGCGCGTAGCGGGCCGTTCGACGACGCGCAAACCGCGTTCACCGCCCGCGGCGGAGTGGAGTTGAAAGTGTTGCAGCGCCATGACGACTGGGTGCAGGTCGCGAACCGCACCGGCAAAATCGGCTGGCTGAACCGGCAGCAGGCGGCCGTGTTGCCGGGGGCGTGATTGATTTGTGGTAGCACCCGCGTCGCGCGGGTGATTTTCGGCGTCTCGCCGAAAATTTCGTTGAACTAAATTTGTGAATGGTAGTTGGACGGAAATCCGGCGGGACGCCGGATTTGACCCGCGAGACGCGGGTGCTACCAAAGCGAATTTTCGCTTGAACAAGTTTTACGGTCGTTTGTCAGAATGTCGTCCACGGAAAACGGTTTAAGAAAAACATGAACACAGGAATCAACGCCATCAACGAAGCGGTCAAGGAAGCCAGCGCTTTCACGCACCCGCTGTTTAACGAACTCGGCAAAGTCATCGTCGGGCAGCAATATCTCACCGAGCGGTTGGTCATCGGCTTGCTCGCGAATGGTCACGTTCTCTTGGAAGGTGTTCCCGGCCTCGCCAAGACGCTCGCCGTGAAATCCATGGCGAATTGTTTGCACGTCAAATTTTCGCGCCTGCAATTCACGCCGGATATGCTGCCCGCCGACGTCGTGGGCACGCAGATTTACAATCCGCAATCCGGCGGCTTCTCTACGCGCAA